>PYJA01000045.1:0-5598 GCA_003635185.1 Candidatus Poribacteria bacterium
CCAACGCAACTCAAGGCGACCGCCTCTTACGACAACTATTACGGTGAATCTCCACACCGACTCGTTGAATTTGAGTTTGCGACTCCCGAAGATGCTGATGCTTACTATGCGTTAGAAGAAGTGATACAGGCGGATACGGCGCAAGTTGAGAGACAAGCAGGTAAATGGAGCCGAGTCCTGCATAAATTTGAGCTGCGTTCAGATTACATTAATGAGTAATAAATAGGTGTCAGTTTTTATGGTTACAATAGTACGGATTACGGATTTCTCCGATAGGTGCGGTTTCCGAACCGCACCGATTTCCTATGCCGTAAACGACAATCTGTTTATCCTTAGAGATTTAGATATTCCAATCTAAGGAAATCAAAAAAACAGATGAGATTTTTTTTTTGCTTTTTTGGGGAAAATGTTACATAATCGGTGAGTGGTAGAGACCGCGCCTTGCGGCGCGGCTCAAACTCTCTACCAAGTTCATGATTTTAAAAGGATATTATACCATTTCTGATATATAATGTCTCTCTTTGTCCCATAAACTGCCAGTTTGTGCCATCCTCCGTAGGTTCGGTTTCCTAACCGAACCTGTGTCCAATCGTGCTGTTAGAAACTGCACTATAAGCGTCAATTTAAGGATAAATTCGTTGTGGCAGTGTCCTCAGTCCCAATCTTCATGCCTATTCAGAAGGGTTTTTAGAACAAGATATATTTTCTTAACAGGACTTACGCATTTTCTATTAAAGTCCCCCTTGATAAGGGGGATTTAGGGGGTTAAAAAGATTAAAAACACTGAAATATTGGACTATTTAACCCCCCTGCCCCCCTTATCAAGGGGAATGCGTAAGTCCCGTTCTTAAATTGACAGCTATGGTGACAAAAACTTTACACACCCTTATAATGTCTACTTGTCAATCAAAGGAATTTATGATAAGATTATGCTAAATCAAAGGAGACACAAAATGGCAATAGGATTAGGTGTTATCGGGATTAATCCCACCAATATGGGTTCAACTGCAACATTGTTAAAGGATGTGCCTGACCTAAATTACGAACTTCGTGGCATCTGTGCAAAGCGACCAGATGTTCTTGAAAACTACGCCAGAAATATTGGTGTTGATTTTTGGACGACAGATTACCGTGAATTGGCCCAGCGTAATGACATCTCCGTTATCGCAGTCTATTCACCAGACCATCTGCACGCTGAACATTGCATCGCTGCGATTGAGACAGGCAAACACGTTGTCTGCACAAAACCGATGGTAACAACGTTGGCAGACGCACAACGTTTGGTAGACTTGGTTCGTCAGCATAGTGTAAAATTCCTTGTCGGGCAGACAATGCGGTTTGACTTGCAGTTTTTAACGATGAAACGCCTTTTTGATGACGGTGATTTGGGTGACATCATGGTGGCAGATGCCTATTATGTTCATGACCTACGCGATGTATACGATTTCACGCCGTGGCGACTTCATGCGCCACAAGACCTAATGTTCGGCGGTGTTGTCCATCCTGTTGATATTCTGCGCAGTTTCCTCGGCGATGTTGAAGAGGTGCACGCTTACGGCACAAAAGGGACGCTGACACCTGAATACCCGATAAAAAACAATTTCTTTCTCAATTTGAAGTTCAAAAGTGGACAGATTGCAAGGGCGATGGGGCTTTATGATGTTGTTCATCCACCGATGCCGATGATGCAGGTATCTATTTACGGTAGCAAAGGCACAATGATCGGTGATTTTACAGATAACAAAGGCGGACAAGTAAAATTCATGCTTGATAAAATGTCTGCAAGAGAACCTTTTGAGATGACATGTCCCCCAGAAGTTGACACAAGTGTTTATGGACACGGACAAACAGTCATCCGATATATGCGGCATTTTCAGAAATGTCTTGAGGAAGATTTAGAACCGTCTCCGAATGTAGTTGATGGTGCAAAGTCTATCGCTGTAGGTGTTGCCGCTTGGGAATCAATTGAAACAGGAAAACCTGTAAAAGTATTTAACGAATTTTAGCGGACATGCACAAAAATACTGAAATTTTTCTTGACATTAGTTGCATATTAATATATAATTTAGGTATACCTAAAATAATTTCTCAATGTTTATAACAATTTTGGCATATATTGCCTAAATTCAGGTAGGTTAGACCTACCGTACACCGCAAAATTAGGAATTATGTTTGTTGCGTATTCCTTGCGGATTGGAAAACTAATGCTGACACAAGCGGCTGAGGACTACCTCAAGTCAATCTATAAGTTACAAGAAAAGGGTGGCAAAGTTTCGACCGGTATTCTGGCTGAATATCTTGACGTTAAACCAGCGTCTGCAACAGGGATGATCAAAAAACTGAAGAGCATGAACCTCGTAAGCCATGAACGTTATCAAGGCGTTACGCTTACGGATGCAGGAAAAGCCATTGCGCTTGAAATTATCCGACACCATCGTCTGTTAGAACTTTATCTTTTCAAAGCACTCGGTGTACCGTGGGATGGCGTGCATGAGGAAGCAGAGAAGTTAGAGCATGTGATTTCAGAAGATGTGGAGGCGCGGATGGATGCGTTTCTTGGATATCCGACTGCTGATCCACATGGCTCACCGATACCAGATAAAAACGGTGTTGTACCGAAAACAATATCTATTCCGATGACAGAGTTGCAGAACGGACAATCCTGTGTTGTTGCTGAAGTAAACGACAATGATTCGGCGTTGCTCCGACATCTTGGTAGTTTTAATCTTTACCCTGGCACAGCGTTTCGGGTGATTGAAGTTGCTCCATTTGAAGGCCCCTTCACTATTGATATTGCTGGACAGCAAGCAGTAATTGGACGCGAGGTTGCCAAGAATATATTCGTTAGTAATGTACAAGAAACAGATATTGTGTAGGCGCGCTTTGAAGGCGCGCTTATTACCACAGAGGACCTCCAAAAATGGAACAACAAGAAAAGATAAAACCAGATAATAAAACTATTAAGACATGGAAACATCATTTACAAGATGAAATAGATGCAAGTTTTCTCTACAGTGCCTTCGCAAACCTTGAACCCGATCCTGACCGAAAAGACATATTATTGGAGCTTGCTGAGGTGGAAAATCGGCATGTGGCACGTTGGGAGGAAATGCTGACTTCATACGATGTCAAGATTAAGAAGGGACAACCGACTTTCAAAGCAAAGTTCTGGGCTTGGTATGCGCGTAAGTTTGGCAGTACCTTTCCACTTGCACGGATGCTTAACGAAGAAGCAAATGAAGTTAAAGATTATCTAACGCTTTATAGAAACAGTACGTTGGTGGATGCTAAAGAAACAGCACTTGATTTGGCTAAAGAGTCTGCGATGCATACCGAAAGTTTGAAGGAACTCACCGGTACAAGCGATGAACCGTGGCACAAAATTGAATCTGGAGGGATGTTAGGCAACATCGTTTACGGCTTTAACGATGGATTAACCGCGAACTTTGGTTTACTCGCAGGGATTGTTGCTGCGACTTCGGAAACTCCCCATATTCTTGTGGGAGGGATTGTTGGAACAGTTGCCGACTCACTCTCCATGGGGGCATCAGGATACCTCGCGGCAAAGAGTGAGCAAGAGGTGTATGAACATGAAATTGAGATGGAGAGGGAAGAAATCCGCCTGATGCCAGAGATTGAAGAAGATGAACTTACACTTATTTATGCTTCCCGGGGTGTTCCAAAAGAACATGCCCGGCTACTTGCTCAGGAAGTGATGAGTGACCCTGATAGGGCATTACAAGAAAAAATACAGGCTGAGCTTAAAATTGGCGAAACCCATACGACACCGTTCAAAGAGGGATGGATTACTGGACTTGCTACCGCAATTGGTGCATTTATTCCAGTCGCTCCATTTCTGTTTACCACCGTGGAAACTGCTATATGGATTTCTTTTTCAGTAGCTATGATATCGCACTTTGCAGTCGGTGCTGCGCGGAGCCTTTTCACCGGACGCGGTTTAATTCGAAGTGGGATTGATATGTTTGTTGTAGGTCTTGGCGTTGCGGGAGTTGGATTTCTCGTTGGTAAACTTTTAGAACGTTATGTCCTAATATACTTTTTGGGAAATTGAAATTATGTTAAAAACACCTATGTTACTATCAAAAATGTTAACACAAAATTTTTATACATTTACATCATTGATACATAAAGTATGTATCTTGCTATGTCTGGTCGTTTTTTTGACAAGTATTGGCTGTGATTCAAAAAAGCCGCCGGATTCACCAGAGGCAGAAAAAATCCGTATCGTTTGCACAATTGGTATGATTACGGATATTGTCAAAAACGTTGGTGGTGATCAGGTTGACGTTATAGGCCTGATGGGACCTGGGGTTGACCCACACCTTTACCAACCGACTGCTAAAGATGTTAAAAGACTCAGATCAGCACACATTATCTTTTATAACGGATTACATCTCGAAGCAAAAATGGCGGATGTGCTTGCTGATATGACGGGAGATGTCAAAACTGTTGCAGTAACAGAGGGTGTTGACCGGACGTTGCTTTTATCATCATCGGAATATGAAGGACAGTCCGACCCGCACCTATGGTTTGATGTGACACTCTGGATGAAAGTAGTAGAAACAGTTCGAGACACCTTAAGCGAGTTGGATACAGATAGTGAGGCAGTCTACCGAAACAATGCAGCACACTACCTGACTAAACTTTCTGAACTACATCAATATGTGAAGACACAAGCAGAACGCGTGCCGTCTGAACAACGCGTACTCGTAACAGCACATGACGCTTTTAACTACTTCGGGAAGGCTTACGGTTTTGAGGTGCGTGGGCTGCAAGGAATTAGTACTGTAGCGGAAGCAAGTATCGCTGATGTGCAAAAATTGGCGAACTTTATAGCGGAAAGACGTATTCCTGCAATTTTTGTGGAATCATCTGTTTCTGCGCGGAGTCTTGAAGCAGTAAAAGCTGCTGTGAAATCAAAAGGATTTGATGTGCAAATCGGTGGTGAACTCTTTTCAGACGCTATGGGGAATGAGGGAACGCCTGAAGGCACTTATATCGGCATGATTCGGCACAACATTGGAACAATTGTCCAAGCACTGACGAGAGAAACCGCTTCTACAAAGGAAGACTAATTTGCAAGCACCTGACGCAAAAGCTATTCAAGTAACTGATCTGACAGTCGCCTATAGAGAAACACCTGTTTTGTGGGACATTGACCTGGATGTGCCGCCAGGGGTGCTTTTAGCTATCGTTGGTCCCAACGGAGCAGGAAAAACAACGTTAATAAAAGCGATTTTAGGGTTAGTCCGCCCTGCAGCTGGCAATGTCTTAATTTATAACAAACCTTATGATGCGCAAAGACGAATCGTCGGTTATGTGCCACAACGGGGAAGCGTTGACTGGGATTTTCCGACAAGTGTTCTGGATGTTGTGATGATGGGAAGATATGGCGCTCTCGGTTGGATTAAACGTCCAGGAAAGCAGGAACGCGAACTGGCGATGAACGCATTGGAAAGAGTTGGAATGGAAAAGTATACCAACCGGCAGATTAGCCAACTCTCTGGCGGACAACAACAGCGTGTTTTCCTTGCACGCGCGCTTGTTCAAGATGCCACAGTATACTTGATGGATGAA
>PYJA01000045.1:5618-18580 GCA_003635185.1 Candidatus Poribacteria bacterium
ATCGTTACTTTACTTCAGGAACTCCGTGAAAATGGTAAAACAGTCGTCGTGGTACATCATGATTTGCAAACTGTAACCGACTATTTCGATTGGGTAACGTTATTAAACATCCGTCGAATTGCCAGCGGGCCCGTTGACGAAACGTTTACCCCTGAAAATTTACGCGAAACTTACGGCGGACGAATTGCATTCATGAAAAACCGATAAATATACGTGGCTTTGTCGGAGCGGTTTCAACCGCGATTTCCGTGTCCCCTGTTCAAATCATGGAACATTTTTACTTTCTAACCCGTTTTGATTATACCTTAATGATTGTAACAAGTGGTGCTGCCCTGCTTGGTACAGTGAGTGGTGCACTTGGTACTTATGCTGTTTTGCGCAGGCAAAGTCTCCTCGGCGATGTAATTTCACACGCTGCACTTCCCGGCATTGCGATCGCATTTTTGTTAACAGGCAGCAAGACACCGTTGCTTCTGGTGCTTGGTGCAGCAATCGCGGGGTGGTTAGGCGCGCTTATCATTTTAAGCATTGTTAGACTGACACGCATCAAATATGATAGCGCATTTGGTCTTGTGCTATCTACTTTTTTTGGGTTTGGTATGGTGCTGCTTTCGCTTATACAGCGTAGTGGCAATGCTAATCAGGCAGGTTTGGATGATTTTATCTTCGGGCAAGCTGCCACAATCCTAAAACGTGATGTGCTAACAATCGGCATACTCGGCGGGATTGCCCTTATTATAATGCTTATTTTTTGGAAAGAGCTGAAACTTCTCATTTTTGATGAAGGGTTCGCTGCATCTATTGGATTGCCGATCCGTGCGCTTGATATTCTGCTAACAAGCCTGCTCGTTATTGCAATTGTTATCGGTTTACAAGCGGTTGGAGCAGTGCTAATGAGTGCAATGTTAGTTGCCCCAGCAGTTGCTGCGCGGCAGTGGACAGACAGGCTCAATCTGATGGTAATTCTCGCTGCATGCTTTGGGGCATTCGCTGGGGTGAGCGGCACCATTATCAGCAGCCCAATCCGCATCCCCACCGGCCCAACAATTATACTCTGTGCAACGGTTATGGTGGGAATTTCAATTGCTTTTGCGCCGAATCGTGGGTTATTGTGGAACAGTATCAAACAACGTCGAAATAGACGCAGCTTGAAAATAGCCACAGGTAGCTTAATTGGTGCAACCGCAGCAAAAAACCGAATGAAAGAAAATGATACCAGAAGATCTTGACATCCTTACCCTACTGATTGCTATTGTTACAGCCTCCGCATGCGCTTTACCCGGCGTATTTTTGGTGCTACGGCGAATGACGTTGATGAGCGATGCGATTAGCCACGCTATTCTTCCCGGCATAGTTCTCGCGTTTTTTCTTACACATAGTGTTTCATCACCATTACTGATTCTCGCCGCCACTGCAACGGGTGTTCTCACCGTTATTTTCGTTGAATTGCTGCAAAAAACGAAACTCGTGAAAGAGGATGCTGCTATCGGGTTAACGTTTCCTGCACTTTTCAGCATCGGGGTAATCCTCATTTCTCAATACACAAGCAATATCCATCTCGATATGGATGCGGTGCTTCTCGGTAAACTTGAGTTCGCGTCATTCAACATATTAAAGATTTTTGGTTATGATCTGGGTCCTGTATCTCTATATGTGATGGGTGGGATGTTAGTTTTGAACATTGCCTTTATTTTGCTATTCTACAAGGAATTGAAGTTGGTAACGTTTGACGCGAGTTTAGCTGCAACGTTAGGGTTCACACCGGTACTTATCCATTATGGGTTGATGACGTTAGTTTCTATGACGACGGTAGGAGCATTTGATGCAGTGGGTTCAATTTTAGTTGTCGCGCTTATCGCCGGGCCAGCTGCTACCGCTTATTTGATGACTGATAGTCTCACACGGATGCTTATTCTCAGTGTTGTGATAGGGTGTGTAAATGCTGTGGTAGGTTATTTGCTTGCTGTCCCACTTGATGTCCCTATTGCGGGAACTATTGCAACAGTGACATTTCTTGTTTTCGGACTTGTCTTTATGATTGTTCCGAATCGTGGACTCATCGCAATTGCGCGCAGGCATATCCGCCAAAAATGGGAGTTTGCACAAACAATGCTTATCATCCACCTCTTAAACCACGAAGGACTGCCAGAAGCGCAAGCAGAATCTGAGATAGCACACCTCTATGAACATCTCCAATGGGAACCGACATTTGCAACACGCGTTGTTAAACACGCTTTGAATAACCGATATGTGTCACAACAAGCAACGCAGCTCATGCTAACAGAGCGGGGACGCACCATCGCTCGACAAACGCTTGTGCAATAACCTTCCTGCCGTGCTATGTCCAATAATCTTGACATCACTACGTGCCTATGTTATAATGAAATTATCAATATATAGTATAATAAAACCTATAATTAATGGGACACTTCTGTAGCACAAACTGTATGAAGATTGAAAAATAAATTGGGTCATTTGGCGAGGTTAGGAAACCTCGCCAGCAGAAGTGTACACTTGCCTCATGCGGACAGAAAATTACCGAATTAATAAATTAATCTTCATTTAGTTTGTGCAGATGCGGACACAAACTGAAAGTTTGATGCTCAACACCCCGGTAGGTTCGGTTTCCTAACCGAACCGAACATAATGTCCAATTAATTCTAAAGCCTACTATATAAGCGGAGGAAGCCATGGCAATTGGTGCCCAAACATATATAAGCCCAGAAGAATATATTACTTTAGAACGTAAAACTATCCCTGATGCTGACACTGTCAGAAGCGAATACGTCAAAGGAAAAATTGTCGCTATGTCTGGTGCAAGTCGCGTACATAATCTTATTTCAGGCAATATTTTTGGTGAACTCCGCAATCGCTTAAAAGGCAGCGGATGTGAAACTTATAAGGGCGAAATGCGTGTAAGCACCCCCAGCACTTCATCCTATTTCTATCCAGATGTCGTTGCCGTTTGTGATGAACCACGTTTTGAAGACGATGTTTTTGACACACTCCTCAATCCAATCATCATTGTAGAAGTACTCTCTCCAAGTACGGAGGTTTATGATAGAGGTGAAAAATTATTACACTACAGACAACTTGAATCCTTGAAAGAATACATCCTTGTATCACAAGATAGGGTCCATGTTGAACGGTATCTCCGAAAACATGTAGAATGGGGTTATACTTCCTTTCAAGAACTTGATGAAGTTCTTCCGCTTACCTCTATTCAATGCGAATTACCACTTCAGGAAATATACGAAAGCGTTAAACTCCCTGAAAGGTAAAGGCTCTAAAGTGGCCGGGGATAGCACAAGTGTTCCAATATCGTTGGACGAACAAAAATCAGAAAACAGGAGAAGAAACGCACAAAGTTCACTATGGGATAACAAGTCTAAATCCCGAAGCAGCATCTGTCGAACGCTTACTGGCTGGATGGCGTGGGCATTGGTCAATAGAAACAAGTCTCACTGGATGCGGGGGACGGTGCTCGGCGAAGATGCCTCCCCTGTCCGATGTGGTGCAATACCACAAGTCTTGGCAGCAATGCGTAGGACGATTTGCAGGGTGGACGACTATCTCTGGGACAATCAAATATCTCGCTTCAAATCCTAAACTTGCAGTTAACCTTATAAAATGAAAATTCATAAAACTAAATAACTCTGATAAATGTAAAATTATACTTGATTTTAATTGCTTTTTAAAGTATACTATTTAATTTAATAAAAGGTTTCTAACAGTACACAACTTTGCATCACTGTTATCTTTCAAGTTTTACCCAAATAAAAGTTTGTCGGACATTGATTATAGTGAACTTTGAAATTATTGGGCATTTTGATAAACCTATCATGGAACATAATGGACAATAGAAGTGGTAGCATAAACTTTTAGTTTGATGCCCAAACCGCAATCTGGCAGATTGCGGTACAAAAGTGTCTCATTAATTGTAAGTTTTACTATAATACACCAATGAATATGAGGTTATAAGGAGTATAGAATGGCTATTGAATACGCGGGAGCTTATGATGCATCAGCTATCCCTGCTGATGTTGCCCGCGAAATTGAAATTTATGAGATTCAACTTGGTCGGTTCCAAGCCGGTCAAGTGGAAGAGGCAACCTTTACTGAATTTAGACTTCGGCGCGGCGTTTATGGACAGCGCGATGACCGGTCGCAGATGATCCGTGTCAAGATCCCATTCGGGGGTCTTACAGCAGCACAACTCGAAATGCTTGCAGATGTGGCTGAAGAATTTTCGGATAACATCATTCATATTACGACGCGTCAAGATGTGCAATATCATTACGTAGACATCAACACCACCTCTGAGCTGATGCGTCGCCTCGCAAGTGTTGGCATCACAACAAAGGAAGCATGCGGTAATGTTGTCCGAAACGTCACAGCATGCCCCATCAGTGGTGTTTGCGAAGATGAAACGTTTGACGTAACGCCTTATTCTAAGGCTCTGTCTGCGTTCCTATTAGGACACCCAGACGCAGAAAATTTCGGACGAAAGTTCAAAATCGCATTTTCTGGATGTGAAGAACACGCGTGCGGCTTAGCAAGCATGCACGATATCGGCGCGGTTGCGGCTGTCAAAGAAGTTGACGGTGAAATCAAAAAGGGCTTTAAATTCTATGTCGGTGGTGGACTCGGTGCGGTCCCACATCAGGCGAAGGTCCTTGATGAATTCCTCCCCGCAGAAGAACTCCTACCCGTTTCACAGGCAATCTGCAGAGTTTTTACACGTTTAGGCGAACGCAGAAATCGAAATAAGGCACGTCTGAAGTTTGTCGTTGCAAAACATGGCATTGAAGAATTTCGCAAAATGGTCTATGAAGAACGTGAAACGCTTCGCCACGATCCACAATGGACCGCATATCTTGACAATTTAGATGCTTTCAATGAAAGTCCACTCAAACCTCCGACACAGTTGAACGGTGCTTCAAAACCTGAAGGGTTTGATGAGTGGTATCAATCTAATATCCGCTTACAGAAACAGCCCGGATATGCATTTGTAACAATAACACTTCCACTGGGAGATATTACTGCTGACCAAACACGTGCTTTGGCAGACATCTCCCGTAAATATGTGAAAGACACGATCCGTGCAACAGTGGAACAGAACATTGTACTCCGCTGGGTGACGATGACAGATTTGCCAGCACTCTATAAGGAATTAAAAGCAATCGGGCTGGGAGATCCAGGAGCTGAATCATTAGTAGATATTGTGGCTTGCCCTGGCACTGATTCATGCAAACTCGGTGTTTCTTCTTCGCGTGGTCTGGCAGCACATCTGCGAAACCACTTCATTGAAGCAGGTATGCATAATGAGATTGAGGACTTCCGAATCAAGATTAGTGGATGCCCAAACTCATGCGGACAGCACCACATTGCTAACATTGGGTTCTTCGGTTCTACTAAACGAATAGAGGGGCGGAACGCACCCATATACCAGGTGCTACTCGGTGGGCACATGGTAGAAAACGCCAGTTCTTACGGACTTGCTACTGGAAAAATTCATGGCAATTTTATTCCTGCATTCATTGAAGAATTGACTGGAAAATATGTTAATGAAAAGCAAGATGAGGAATCCTTTACTGACTACGTCGGACGACTCGGTAAAGCGGAAATCAAAACCATGTTGTCCAAATACGATAAAATCCCTTCTTATGAAGAAGCACCGGAATTTTACGTGGACACAGGTGACACAAAAGATTACCAACTCAAAACTGGTGTCGGTGAATGTGCTGGAGAGGTGATAGCACTTGTCTCCATGAAATTAGAAGAAGCAGATCGCCTTATCTATGAATCCGGTTTGAGTTTGGAAAAGGGGACTTACCAAGCTTGTGCAGATAAGGCATTTGAGGCGATGATCAAGGCAGCGGATGGGCTCTTAACAACTGTGGGCTTGCAATACATTGACGATGCAACGACTGTCAATGAATTCCGTACCCATTTCTTTGATCCCGGTAACTTCTTCGCTGGATATGGAGCGCATCTGTTTAAGGCAATGGAAGAAGATACCTCTACTTTCGACCACGAATTGGCACACCGCCGCGTAGAAGAAGCTACCCTCTTTGTTGAAGAATCGCATCACATCTACGGACGCATGCGTATAAAACAAGAAGAAGAGGAAGCGAGTAAGCGCAAGACACGTAGATCGCGTCCTGCACCGAAACCGAAAGTGGTCAAGGAAACAAAACCTGTTGAGGAAATCACTGATAGCCTTGATCTGAAAGGTGTCGCATGCCCGTTCAACTATGTTCAAGCGAAGGTTCGGTTGGAAACGATGCAAGTCGGTCAACTTTTGGAAATCACTATTGATGATGGTGAACCGATTGAGAACGTACCGAAAAGCCTCACCAACGATGGACATGATATTCTTGACACTAAGAAGATCGGAAAACATTATCGCCTTACGATTCGGAAAGGTGAATAGGTTTCGCAATATCGTAAAAACGAAGATAGGGCGATTGCTTGTCCGATTGTTTCGGACAAGCAATCGCCTTTTTATATATTCAAACACTTTTTGTTTAATGGTTAAAATTGCCTCAAATTCGGACTTTTTTCTGAAAAAAATAATAAAACTGAATTTATAGTGACATTTAGAATTAAAGAGGCATTTTTGTAGCGTAAACTGCCAGTTTGCGCATGGATATGCACAAACTGGCAGTTTATGCTACAACACCACTGGTAGATGCGGTTTCCTAACCGAATGTCCGATTAATTCTAAAGTCTACTATATTTAGTTATTTGGAGGCAATCTCATGCAACAACATCTTATCAAATTGGTTGATTCCTTCTTTAGTCCCGCTGAATGCCATACGGGGAATGCCTAAAGACGAATGCGCGTATGGCATTCGCCATGATTCATACCGTTGATTTGGCGCATTCATAGCGTTGATTTGGTAGGGACGATATGTTTATAGAAAAACGTCATATACACCTTCTTTAGTCCTATATGAAGATAAAAAAATAAATTGGGTAATTTAGCGAGGTTAGGAAACCTCGCCAGCAGCAAGTGTACATCTCTGCTGGCGAGGTTCGGAAGAAATCAACGGGACCAATGCCATTTAGGCATTCCCCGCCTCGCCAACAGCAGGGCACGCGTGTTTCGTGCGGATGGAAAGGACCGACATTAATAAATTAATCTTCATCAGCAACTTGGGTTAATTACAACTCAGCTATCCTTCCAGCTATCTCATCATCTGACATCTTTTCATTTCGGACAAGTAAATGTTGTCCTGCCCCGATATCCTGATACACTTCTTCAATCCATGTCGTGTTAAAGACATCACCAATATTGTGGATGATGAGATTACGTGGCGCGACAAGTGTCCCCGCAGTGCGGAAATCCCCTACTTTACGCAAACTTGGAATGGGTAAAGTTTTCAAATAGGCATTCTCGTGACTATTATCAAATTGTGCTGCATCTACAACTACGTTCTTGATATTCGTGAATCCCGCCGCAAGTAGCCCCCATAAACCTGCCTCACCCATTCCGATTAGGCTGACTTCTGAAACGTCACCTCTGGTTGAAAAATAGAGTAATGTCGTCAAAATATCCTGCACGCGTAATGCAGCAGTAGTTCGGTTGTAGGTGGTAAAATAGTTTGTCTCCTCCGATCTCTCATATTCACCGTGTTCCCCTGTTCCGAAAACATCTATAATCAGAACCTTCCGATCAGAACTTATCAGATCAATGATCATTGGTACTGGTTCGCCTGTCTCGGAATCGATTAATTTCTCCTTACCTTCTGGATGCACGATGACAACGACCGGGTCATGTCCTACCAGTGGTTCAGTCCGAAATAGTACTGCGGGAATAGCGTCTCCGATACCTTGTCTACCGATGATAACGTGACGCGCAGAATAGCGTGGCTGATAGGTTGTTGGAAAAGCACCTTCAGGTTCAACAAGGGTTACCTCACTGCTATTTGGCATAAGCAATCCGAGTGAATGTTGCAGGGCACTTCCCATCTCTTCTCTAAATTGCAGATGTTCTTCAGCATTTGTTGGTTTACGCTTTTTAAGCGCTTTGTTAGATAGTCCCCCCCAAGCAGTAAGGATGCCCTCCTGTTTTAGTGCATGCTTGGGCAAATCACGATCAGAAAAAACCAATAGATCATCATCCGATTCAACCTGATATGGCATCTCTTTGAACGCAGATGTATCCTCTGCGCCTAACAACCATTTTGCGAACCACGCATATACTGCCTCGCGACTCTCTTTATTGTAGTTATGTTCAGCGTCAACCTGAACCTGATGCACCTTGTCTTCAGCACCAAAGTGAGCATAAATACTTCGGATAGCAGGATATTCGACCGTCGGAGTTTTTGCTGTCCAATCCCCTGTACAAGATACAAGCAGAAGTGGGCGTGGTGCCATCAATGCCCCAATTTCAAGGTTGCTTGCTTCTAATCGCAAATTCGGTGCGTTTTCGCACAGACACCCACCCTGCATTGTCGCAGAAATCATATTAACGGGGGCAGAGACTTTAATCCGTTTATCAATTGCTGTCAAGATAAAGGTTTGCGTTCCACCGCCCGATGCGCCTGTGCAACCGATACGTTCCTTGTCCACATCTGGCAGACTTTGTAGGAAATCAATAGCGCGAATACCGTTCTGGAGTTGGAGTCCCATGGCACTCAATCCCCAGAGACTTTCTTGAGCACCGCCAAAGCGATGTTCAAGTTGTTTTCCACTATCATTATAACCTATCATATCGTAGGCAAAAATAACGTAACCCTGTTTAGCAAAATTGATACAGCGAGCAGGAATCGAACCACGTTCGATATCTTCTAAGCGTCCGCGCCCCCAATGTCCATGCGGACTAACAATACCCGGAAACGGGCCGGTTTTTCCTCTCGGACGATATAGGTTTCCCGTAGTAAAGAAGCCGGGAAAAGGTTCAAAAAACACCTTTTCAATCGTATAATCTTCACGTTCAATTTTTCCGAAGATTTGTGTGTTGAGGGGTGTCGGTTCTTGCTTTGGTAGCAGTCCGTTTGCAACGCGAATCTGCTGACGTAATGCTTCGGCTTTTTCTGTCCACTCCGCTTTGGTATAGTTTGGAAAGGTGTACGGTGTGTTGAGATCGCGTGACGCAGCACCTCGTGCATCGTTAACAGTCTGTAATGGGTCAATAAAAACGTGAGCAAGTTCATGGTGTTGTTTAGCCACTGTTTATTTCCTCCAAGTGCTTCGCAACAATAAACTTCAGAAGTTGCACGATCTGTTCTCCATCCCATATCCCGTTGTAATCTGGTGAAAATTCAATCGTGAAAACCGGTTTTTCGGTTTCAATGTCGCTGACAGCACCGCGAACGAACGCCCAGCTGTCATTGACCGTGTAACATCCAAAAATTTCTTGTTCTATTATGGAATCGGGGTTGATGTCCGTTTCACTGTTTTTTTGCCAAGTGAGCCACGCAGCGGCGAGCATTTCGCCATAGAGTTGAAATTGCGGGTCGGGTGCATGAATACCGCGTTTCGCTTCATTCACGATAAGGTAAGGCGGTTGGATGCGTCCACCGAGGGAAGGCGCGAGAGCACCATCTGCCTCACCCTCCAATTCAAACGTTAGGTATGAGGCTTTTAGCGGAACACTGCTCCACGCTTGAATATATCCTCGTTCAGCAAGCATCAACATTGGATAAATCGCGCGCGCCCAGAGAGTAGCTTCGTTCATGACGAGTAGGTGACGGTGACGCAATTTTGATTTAAGTTCTTCCAATTGTCTGCCTTCTTCGGCAGTGAGGGCGATTTGCATTTTCTCCCATTCTTCTGGAGCAACATACTTTTCGTTCAAGGTTACAAGTGTCCTAAGTGTTTCTTCTGTGAGTTGTGAGAATATGTATGTCTCCATCGTTCAAAACCTCCGTCAAATGCAGTTCAACAAAACTTTGGGATGTCTTTATTTGGATGTGGTCCATCTTTTCCTCCTCTGATAAGGTCTATCTGAACGATATTTGGTGGTCCAGTATTCTGTGATAATTTGCGTGAAAAGTCAAATTTATTTTCAATGTCCTATTTGCCGAGTATCAGTCGCGTGAGTTAGCATTTCACGAACCGCTGGAAGATACGGATGACGGTTTGCGTGCTTTTGAACTGAAGGATCATGATGGGTATGTTTTGTGTTTTACACAGTCACTTTGAGCGGGGGTGGAGATGAAAATGGGCAATTCCATGCTAACTTATCATATCTGTCTCATATACTCGTCGTGTTTTCCGACCCAATACCAGACTAAAGTGCCTTCTTCTTCGCGCGCCAAAATACGATATTGCTTACTGATTCGTGCTGACCAAAGTCTGCCAACCTTTTTTAAATAGAGAGAAGGGTGTCTGGGATTTTCAAGTAACAATTCAATTTTCCGACGTGTACTTCTTTGAACGTTTTGTGGTAGTCTGTTGTACACCTCCCAAAAATCGTCGTGTACGACATGGTTATTCATATCTCTCCGCACGTTTTGATACAAGAAACAACAAGTAACTTTAGCAATTCAATGCTCTTCCCCAGTTCTGGCATCTTCCGAAATGAAATATGGCAAGTTTCCAAATTTCAAGCATAAGGTTCTATTTGTCTGTAACGTTCCGTGAGAGAAAGACTGCTAAGTCCTCACACTTACCTGCATGAAAGTCAGCACTGACTCGTTCCAGTGTAGAATTAAGTTTTCCTGCTTTTACGTCTTCTTCTAACTGTTTGTCCCACGCTTGCCAATCTGTTTCAAGGACTTGATAAAGCGTCCTTTCGAGGGTTTTTAACAATGCGTCTTGTGTATCTGCCTCACACTTCACCTTGGGATGTTCGTGTATCCATCCTATCCACCTCTTGCCATTTTTTTGGATTTTGGCGGTATAGATCTCGCCATCTTCTACATCATGAATTTTGACAGTTTGGATGGGGTCCATCTTTTCCTCCTCTGATAAGGTCTATCTGAACGATATTTGGTCATATAGTATTATGTGATAATTTGCATGAAAAGTCAAATTTATTTTTAATGCTCTGTTCGCCGAGTATCAGTCGCGTGGGTTAGCATTCCACGAACCACTGGAAGATTCTGATGACGGTTTGTGTGCTTTTGAATTGAAGGATCATGATGGGTATGTTTTGTGTTTTGCACAGCCGTTGTGAGATGAACAAACGAAAACAGAACTGGACTATTTTAAACATTTTTCAGACTATTTTGCTTACGCAAGAACTCGCTTCTCAAAATCAAGACGTTCAATCCGTTGAAATCGGTTGTGCCGTAGATTTTCATAGAAGACCCACGAATCTCTATTTGTGCTGGAGGCAAATATACCAAACGGGGTGTCAGTTGCACAGAGGAAACTCTGCAGCGGTTTGGCGTAACTTGGCCCACCTGGTAATTTACACTCTGTAATAGCGATAAAATTTCCTTGTGCATCGCGAAGTACAATGTCCGCTCTGCTATGAAGGGGGCCTATTTGAATTCTACATTCTCTGAGAATAGAAAATTTAGTAAATCTGGGTTCAGAGAAATATGCGATAACAGCCTCTACCACATCAAATTCCTGAAGTCGATCTTTTATAGCAGTGCTAAAGTCATCTTCTCCCTGCTTTTCTGCAAGTTTCAATGCCTGCTGAAGATCTGTCTTGGCACCCATAAGGTCATTTAGGCTGGATTTTGCTTCGCCTCGACTTGCATAAATTCCAGCATAATCGGGATTTAGATGGATTGCTGAGTTATAGGCAGAGATAGCCCTTTCTATCTTACCGCCTCTCCAGAGAAGACAACCGATAGAAAAGAAAACAGAGACAAAATCTGTCTCAATTTGTCCTGGGACGTTAGCAAGGAACTTCCTGTCTTCGCTAATCGTCTTATCAGATGTCTCTTTTGTCATCTCAGGAAAGAGATCTGCTAACTTTGGAAAGTGTTGATCCTCATACGCTTTAATAAGAACACCGACCAATGTCATTGTTGCCGACAAGGGATGACTTTCGTCCTCACCGACACTATAGATTAAATCGTCCAAGATTCCTGTAAGTTGCTGGTATTCGGTTTCCGTTACGACAACACGACTAAGGTCTTCGTTCCGATTCACGACACCCGTAAAAAGGTCTAATAAACTTGTGAGCCACTGTGTAGCACTTTCAGGGTAAGGTGTAACATCAACAAGTACCTTGGTGAGAGGTTGTGTCGCTACGGGTAACGCCTGCTCTGGCAAGCCATGCAAGCTTAAGACTGGTGGTCCAAAAGGCGCGAACGTTGACAATATATCTTTCGGAGTTGGCATTTCAGTAAACATCATATCTTACCTTTTCTTGTTCCATGCATCATACTCAGCGTGTGTCAGGACTTCATGAATGACAACTTGCTGATGTTCATATCGCATAATTGTAATAAGTCGCGCTTTGTTACCGCCAATGTTGAAGACTGTAAACGTTGTTTCTCGGCTGCTGTAAGGAACTCGCTGCCTCAGTTGCACAGGTGTTTCTTTTTTTACTAAATCGGCGTGAGGAAACGTTTTTCGCAATTCTGTTACTGAATTAAATCTCTGTTGTCGCATCAACTCAAGCCAACGGAGGATCCCTGATCTGGAGGTTGCGTGTCTTTCTGCAAATTCAGTAAGTTTATGTTCAGAAATAATCTGCATTGGCCAGTTGTCCCAAAAGTGGGAATCGTGAGCGCAACCAACTCCTATCAGAAGAAGATAAAACAAGCAAGTTTGGATGTTCTGATAGGAAAGTTATAACACACAATCTAAGCCTCCACTTACCGTATCCTATTGAGTACCGTGAAAATTGTATATCAATTTATAAAAGATTTCAAGGAAAAAGATCCGGATGCGCTTTATTGTGATTTTTCAACTTGATTTTTCAACTGTCTCGTGAATGTGGATCGGTTCTCCTAAAATAGGGTGTGTTGTGTCATCAGAAAGCGTGTCAGGAACGCCTTGAAAAAGTTTCTCAATCGCATCTAAAAGGTCCGGTTGATTGTCTT
>PYJA01000045.1:18600-55637 GCA_003635185.1 Candidatus Poribacteria bacterium
ATCGGGACGACCTTTTATCACGGTGTTTACCCATTGTGTCAAGGTTTCTTCTAATGCGACAACATCTAACTTTTTGAATAGATTATGAATAGTTGAAGCAGCAGGTGTTTTCTTGTGTGTAAATCCGAGTGCTGGCTGTGAGCGTGCCCAAGTCGCAATAGATGTGTATCCCTTATGTCCACACATCAATCCGATGACGACAAGTGCAAGAACGGGTTCTAACGGATGTCGTTTCCCTTTATCCTTGCGTCTGTCTTTAAGTTTTGCTAACATATCTAACAAGTGGCAAGATTTTCTTTTTGTCATTATTCACCTCAAAATAGATAGTTTTAAGGTGAAGTCCAGCAGATATGGTGTGAAAAATCATGCTATATCTGCTCTTCATAAAAAATTAACACTTGTGAAAAAATATAGAAAACTGAATAACCCTGGTCAACGCTTTGTATCTACGCCCAGGGTTATTTAGTGGTTCACTCGCTAAACATTTGTTACATAGAGTACGGACAGAATAGATCCAAAAGTCCCATCCCCCTTGATAAGGGGGGATGGGGGGTTGAAAACTTACCGATTTCAAAATATAGCATACTGAAATTACTTAGCGAGTAAACCATTTAGTGGTTGACTCGCTAAGTATTTGCGTTTTGAATTCTCTAAATACACCCCCTTTATCCCCCCGCAAGCGAGGGGAAGGGACTTTTGAACCTATTACGTAAGTTTTGTCCATAATAAATGTTTAGCGAGTAAACCATTTAGTTTTAAGAATTCTTAGTTAATGTTTATTACTAATAGTTATAGTTTAGAGAGGTAACGTTTATGCGACAATTTATGTAGAAATATTAGTTTAAAATGAATATGATCAAACGCTTAGTCCCGTAGGGACGATATGTATACGTTTATCCTTCTATGCCGTTCGGACGGAACTCAAGAGGGATGGATACCATTTTTCTATAAACATATCGTCCCTACGGGACTAAAGACACATAAAAGATGGCAATACATAAAATTAACGTGATAGCAAAAAATCATCAAAAATATTGAAAACTAAATAACCCTGATCTACGCCCGAGTGTCACGTGAGATGGACACCTCGGCAGTCGACATCTTTCGAGCCAAAGCGGATGGTAAAATAAGTAATCTTGTTGTGCACGCATAGCGGTAATCCCCTTGAGTGCCATAACTGCGAAAAAGACGATGAGAGAAGCATCCGGATAAGTTTCGGGTCTCCCTCTTTTTGAGACGTTTTCTTGAGTCATTAAAAACTCATCTAACAACGAAAAAAGAAATGTGATATACTCTATCATGTCAGGATATTTCATGGGTATCTCCTTGAAACTAATTTCTTATTGATAAAAAATTAATTCAAAGAGTACCCTTTATCCTGACTTTTGGCAACTATTATTTATGAAACACCCTCAATTACTTAAGTGAAAAACGTAGTACACCCTGTCCATGCGTCCCGACATAGAGAGTGTTATCATCAACAGCAAGACAGGTAACATGATGTGAGATTTTTGGCGTGACTTGCTGCCATGTGCCAATATCCCTCTTAAATTGATATATTTTTTGGTTAGATTCACCGTAAACCGTTGTGTCATCCACTGCCAGTCTATTCATAACGAGAGGTCTCCCTTTTGCATCAGTAATTGTGTGCCAATCAGTGCCGTTGCCTGACAACACGATGTCTTTGTCGGTTGCCACATAAACAAAATTTCCAGCGAAAACTATTGCCCTAAAATAGTCTACAGAAAATGGAAGATTTGCGGTAACATCGTTCCACGTGTTTCCCCCATCAACAGACCGCATGAGATGACCGTCTTGTTTTCCTACGTAAACAGTATTTCCAGAAACGGCAAGTTTAAAACCGATAGTTTCAGACCAGTTGAGAGTAAACAAAGAATGGTCAAGACTATCACCTTCATCAAATATGCCTGTATCCAACCATTCAGAAAGACCAGGTTTCCATTTAAAGAGCTTGTGCATGTATTCAACATAGTACGTCCCCTCGTTAACAGTAAAACTGCCAAGCATTGAAATATAAAAACTTCCCGTCATTCTTATTGGTCTGCTATAAGTAGTATTCATTTCACGCAAGTCTTCGTGTGCTTTGTGTGGGTCATATACATTAAAAAAGGCGGGTACTTTGGAAACGTCAATGAATCTATTATCTTTGGCAGATAAACTGTAAAACCGAGGTGTCCCAATTTTATCATCTCTCACATAGAGTTCTCCATTAGATTCTGTCATACGCGTGATATAACCAGTATCGCCTGGAACAGGTGTCCACGATTCACCACCATCAGTTGAACTGAGAAGCCCACTCGGTGTATGCGTGTAGAGGATACCGTTAACAGCAATCAATTCCTTAATATGTGTATTTACGAATCCAGTATTGAATTGATGCCACGTTTTTCCGCCATCAGTTGTACGATAAATTCCGAATTTTCCAGATCTATAAAAAGTATTCTCATTTAACGACACCAAAACGGAAGTTTTACCTATATCGTTAATATTGTTTAACGTTTTCCAAGTTTCACCAAAGTTCGTTGAATAGAAGTATTCCTCACCATCTATGACTATCACCTTTCCCGCCGCTGCAGACATTTTGAAGGTTGTATTCACTGGTGTTGCAAAGGGAACATCGCCTTCATTCTTGCGCGGTGGAAATATATTGGACAATTTAACCTTCTGCCGAGGTTTTTTCTCTATAGTGTTCTTGTCTGGTGTTATTGCATGCCATAAATCGCCTCGGTCATCTGTCCGATAGAGTGACCACACGTAAGGTTCAGTAGGTTTAAATCCAATTCTTGACATCCAAGAATCACTTCTTATGCTCATCATCGACGCGCCAAAACCTGCATATAATGGATCAGGACCTAATCTACTTTTCCTTGTGGTAACATAAAGACTGTTTTCTGCAACTTCAATCGCAATGATTGGTAACAGGTTCTCGTTTCTATCCGTTTGGCTGATGGACAGTAGTTCCCATTTATCGGCATTAATTCGATAAAGCCCTTTGTCAGTACCGACAAAAACATTATTTTCTACATTAGTGATTACACCAATTTGTCTATCGTTGATACCATCGGGCAGCGGTGTCCACGTTTTGCCAGAGTCATCTGATCGGAATACACCTTTCTTATAAGCAAGGTAGATTGTCATATCGCTTTGTCCACCTGGTATTTGATCCGTTATCACCATGCCAACAAGTTCACCTTTGATACACTCACAGAATTCTTTCCATGTCGCGCCTCTATCTGTAGATGCAAAAATCTTTGTATCTACAGCGCGGTAGAGCGTATTCTGCCACTCTGCCATATACCGAAATACATTCCTTCCTGTTAGTGCATCATGGAAGGAATATGTGATAGTGTTTATGAGTTTCCACGACTGTCCATCATCTGTGAGTCTGTAGAGACCGTTTTTTGACGTTGCATACACGTCACCACGGTTTGTTGTGAATAAGGTCCCAACCGGACCACCTTCTGGTCCTTTGGGATCACTCCATTGTCGTTTCGATTTTGAAACCTCAGTTTCATTCACTTGTGCTGCAGCGAACAGTGGCGCGTCCGGTTTTTGCCCTACCCCTTCGGGTCTACCAGTTACATCAGATTTCCCGACTTGAGTCCGCACTGCTGGTTTTGCTGGCGTGTCAATAACGAGTTGTGTGTCTGTTATTTCAATTGTTGGCTCGGATTGTGCATTTAAGCTATACGGCTTCTGAAAACGATTTAGGTATTGCGTACCAGATCCCATTAGCAATAGAACTAAAACGGCAGCGGCCGCAGAAACTGCTAACGGTATCAACGGTTTGCTGCCAGAAGGCGTTACTGGATTCAGGCGTGAAATCTCTTTGATAATGTTTTCTGTAAATTGTGTCGGCAGTTGAAAACTGCTAAGGTTTTCTTTAATCATGTTTTCTTCCTTTTTTAATCTATTGCGAGCTCGGTGTAATCTACTACGAACCGTATTCGGAGATACGCCCAAAAACTTGCCAATATCCTCACATGTCATCTCTGCAATATAATACAGATTTACGATTGTGCGGTCACTCTCTTGCAGCTTGCTGAGTAACTTCTGCACTACTGCACGTCGTTTTTGATTTGCTGTTTCTTCGCGTTGTTGGGTCATATATTCCGAATAGGACACCTCCTCTAATTCAACAGGATCTGTCCCTTCCAAAGATTGAAGTGCTAACCGTTTTTTGCGGTGCCAATTTTTACACTTGTTGTTGGCAATGACATAGAGCCATCCCGCAAACTGACTGTGATGTGTTAGCGTTGCCAGCTTATGGTAAGCCGTAAGAAAAGTATCCTGCGCAATTTCCTGCGCGATATGAAAATCACCAATTTTCTGCCACGCTAACGCGTGGACCTGTTTTTGGTACTTTTCCACAAGCGTAGTAAAAGCTTGTTGATCACCCTCTAAGGTTCGTTGAATCAGTTCAGCATCATTATCTTTCATCGCGCACCTCAAAAACAAATTGATCTTTTAACAAATAGACACAATTCTGAGGTTAATAATTGCATATTTTAGAAAAAAAGGCAATTTTAAGAAGAAAATGGTATTAGATGTATTTGGAAAGTGTTTTGTGCAAAAAAAAGCACGCTTTCTGCGTGCCAAAGGTAGGTTTGGTCAGTTTAATACAGCTCTATTCGTCAAGAGAAAAACGTAGCACACCACTACCTCTTGTGCCAACATAAAGCGCATTCCCATCTACATCAATACAGGTAATAGTATGCGGTATTTTAGGAGTAACTTGTTCCCACAAAGTCATACCGTTATTCACTTGATATATTTTTCCCTTTGCTTCTCCGTAAACCGTTGTCCCATCTACTGCAAGCATAGTCATTATGAGCGGTTTTCCTTCTGCATTGGTAAGTATGTGCCAATCAGTTCCATTAACTGACATAACAACACCTTTATCGGTTGCAACATAGACAAAGTTGCCTGCCAAAGCTATCGCTTTGTAATGATCTACAGGAAATGGAAGGTTTCCTGTAACATCAGTCCAAGTCAATCCTTCATCAAGTGAACGCAGGAGTTGACCTTCTTTTTTTCCAACGTAAACAGTATTTCCAGACGCTGCAAATCTAAATCCTATTGCATCTATAAATATATTATTTGCATAGCAAAAAGACCTATCTTCACTAATTCCTTTATCTAATAACCCTGTGTTTAACCATTGCGTATTACCGGGTTTCCATCTATAGAGTTGATAGTCGTATTCAACATAGTAAGTCCCATTGACAACAGCAATACCGCCAAGTTGCGATTCGGAGAAGGAACCATCCCCATGAGGCACATTTCGTCCCATATAACCGGTAGGACGATTTAGTTGACGGTTTTCTTTATACGGATCAACTTTATCTAAAACAGGGACTTCAGGAATTTTGATAAGACTGTTGTCTTGAGTGGAAAGACGGAAAAAACGAGGTGCGCCTAATTGATCGTCTCTAACGAAGATATTTCCATCGGACTCCATAATGCGTGTGATAAAACCTGTATCGCCATTAACAGGTGTCCAAGATTCACCTCCATCTGTTGAATGCACAAACCCATTTACCGAATTAGCGTAAAGAGTACCGTCGACAGCAATCAATTGCCAAACATCTGTATTTACGAGTCCAGTATTGAATTGATGCCACGATTTGCCAGCATCTGTTGTGCGATGGATTCCAAATTTTCCACTTCTGTAGTAGGTATCCTCATTTACCATAACTATTGCAGAAGCATTTCCTAAGTTTTCTGTATTTTCTAAGGTTCTCCATGTTTCACCGGAATTAATTGAAAAATAGTGTTTGTTATGATCTATAAGCATCAACTTTTTTTCGGTTACAGCGATTTTCAGAGGGCTATATTCTAATGATTTATGTGAGGATTTAGTATCCTTTTTCTTAATGTCTTTTTTGTCTTGTGAAGTTCCACTGAATAAATTGATTATTGATAGTTCCTCTTTATCTGTATTATTTTTTCTCGGAGTAATTTTTTCCCAGGTAACCCCCTGATCACTTGATACGAAAAGTTCCCAAGACAAACCTGTTGCTGCTCGTACACGAGAAATTTCCCGTTGCATTGACCTGGGAATGTCCCAAACTTTAATCCAAGACTTATTAGATGATGTTGATGTTGATGATGTTACAAATCGCACTTTATTAGGTTTAGATGATGTTGATGATGTTACAAATTGTGCCCCCTTATAATTATCAATATTATAACTTCTTGCGGCATAGAGTAGGTCATCTTTCGCTTCCAAAGTTATGATTGGTAAATGCTTACTTTTTTCCCCTATCTCATCAAGGAATATTTGTTCCCATGTGTTTCCATTCAGACGATAGAGTCCTTTATTGGTGCCGACAAAGACAGTGTTTTCAATCACAACAATTGCGCGAGGTTCTATGTTTGGGTATTCATTGTCAAAAGGTGTTATCCGAACCCATGATGTCCCATTATCATCTGAACGGTATACCCCGTTATCACCTGAAAGATGAAATTCATCAATAAGACACAGGTAAAATGTTTGATCCAAAATCACCATACCGATAAGTCCACCTCCAGGATGCACAGAGAGTGTTTTCCATGTTTTTCCTCTATCTGTTGAAGACAGGATTTTTTTATCTGTGGCAAGATACAGTATACCGTCTTTTTCTATCATTGGTCCTGATCGCATCCCGCTCAATTGTTCTCTATGTGAGAATATATCACGTGAATTGATGAGAGCCCACGCCGCTTTCTCATCTGTAAGTTTATAGATTCCGCTTTGTGTTCCAGCAAAAACATCTCCATCAACTGTTGTAAAGAGATTAGCGACTGTACCTCCGACTGGTCCATTTGTTTTGCTCCATTGTCCTTTTTTGTTAGAAGGACCATTTTCCTCTTGTGTTGTATCAGTAAGTGCCGTGTCAGGATTTTGTCCTGCACTGTTGCTATCATTGGTTATATCTGTAGTTCCAACTTTGTTTTTAACTGTAGGTTCTGTTGGAGATTCTAATACTATTTGCGCGTCTACGATTTCAATTGTCGGTTCTGATTGTGCGTTTAAGCTATACGGTTTCTGAAAACGATTTAAGTATTGCGTACCAGATCCCATTAGCAATAGAACTAAAACGGCAGCGGCCGCAGACACTGCTAAGGGAACCAGTGGCTTACTGCCTGAAGGTGCTACCGGATTCAGGCGTGAAATTTCCTTCATGATGTTTTCTGTCATTTGTGTCGGCAGTTGGAAACTGCTAAGGTTTTCTTTAATCACTGCTTCCTCCTTCTTTAATCGGTTACGGGCACGGTGCAGTCGACTCCTAACGGTGTTGGGAGCTACACCTAAAAACTCAGCAATTTCTTCACACGACATTTCTGCAATATAATAGAGGTTCATCACTGTGCGGTCACTTTCTTGTAGCTTACTGAGCAGTTTCTGAACTATAGTACGCCGTTTCTCTTTTGCCTCTTCTTCCCGCTGATGAGCCATATATTCTGTATAATATGCCTCCTCCAACTCATTAGGATTTGTCTCATCAATTGATTGTGTTTCTATTTTTTTCTTTCGGTGCCACGCAATGCATTTGCGATTTGTAACGACATAAAGCCACCCCGCAAATTGTCTGTAGTGTGTGAAGGTAGGAAACTTTTGATATGCAGTGATAAATACATCCTGCGTAATTTCTTGTGCGATGTGATAATCACCGATTTTCTGCCACGCAAGGGTGTGTACCTGCTCTTGATATTTTTCTACAAGTTGAGCAAAAGCGTGTTGATCACCTTCTAATGTGCGTTGAATTAGTTCAGCATCATCGTTTTTCATCAGTACACCTTCATATAGAATAACCTAAGTTGCCACCTATAAAATACTTCTAAATCCATGGATTTGCTCTATAATGTTTTTATCAAATTAAACAGAAGGAGAAACCCCATGGAATTAACCATTGTAACAGTTTGCACGATTTGTGACGATCTTTTAAATAGGCAATCAGGGTTATTCAGTTCTCCATATTTACGTTAATTTGTTCTTTATCCCTCTTCTGTAGGAGCGACCTCCTGGTCGCGACTTTTGGCTAAACCAGATAAAATGCTTAAAACTAAATAACCCTAAATAGGCAATAAGACACCAAGCAGAAGACTTACACAAGGAACAGTGATGTTCCATTTTTTGAATGAACCGATTTTGGTCATTGTTAGGTATACTCCTCAGTGAATTGGGATAGGTAGGACACATGTAAATGTCGTCCTGTCAAACTAACACAGTTGCTACTTATAATGTGCTTGGCAGAATACGCTTTTGGTATTCTGTGCGTGACTCTACATGATTTGTCGGGCCTTCAATCCCGCAGCGTGCCATACGGGAATGCCTTAATGATATTTGTAGCGTTGATTTCTTGATTTGGCGCACGCTGCGTCGATTTGGATTTATCGGGCTTACAAAGCCCTCCAATAAGAAAAAGACATAGTTAATGCCAAAATATTTACACATCCAACTTAGTAGTTCACTCGGTAATCAATTACGGCATGAAGTACAATATTATACAAATTACAGAGTTTATACAAAATTTCATTGCAGAATTTTTCATTAAATACTCTTTTGTGAGATATCAGGTCAGAATTACCGGATATTCTTGATTTGTGCCCATTGCGTTGTTAATTTGCCAGCGGGTTCAATTGGCAAGAAAATGGCATCAATTTCGGCTAATTCATAGTCGCCGCCTACGCCGAAGTGCATACCCCATCCACCACCACGTTCACTGACCTTTATCATGATCAAATTATTTCCTTTTATTAGATCAACCTTTAAATGATCTTGGAAGGTGTTTTCCTTGCCGCGACTCCGGTTCTCCGCATGGGTATGAACAACTTCGCCATTAACCCAAACCTTAACTGAGTCATCACTACTGACACCCATCGCTACGTTTGCTTGCGCTCTTTTCGTTTTGAGGACAATTAGCGCATAAGACGTTATATGATCTAACTCACCAGCCTCCAAACCTATTTTATTAACGAGAGCATTAATATCTCCGTTATTGGCAAGTGTGCCAGGTGTCCACTCATAATTACCAACTTCGTAGCCTTCTCTTGCACCGTGTTTGGCGATTTTCTCTTCGGTGACTTTGCCGTTGCTCGCTTCATCAAGTGAATCAACATGGGTAGAATTTGCACCACCTTGTCTATCTACAGTTTTAGCAATCATCCAGAGATACGGACCAAGAATTTTTTGTTGAGCATCAGCAGTCAGCGTCATCACCGTAAGACTCATCAGAAAAGCCAATCCTATTATACACAATTTTCTGAACATTATATACAACCTCCTAAAATATCAAATACTTTTTTTGACAATAATTACACTGATATTTCTCATAACGGCACGCGGAGCGTGCCTGCTACCATGTTCAAATCAACGCCAAATGCGCGTGTGGCATTTGGCGGGTGTCGCAAGCGAAACCCAACTTACGAAATAATGCAATATAATCACTTAGAAACGGTATTTTCTGCATAGTGAAAAGTGATTATCTTTATTGCGTGATATGTTCATCTTGTTTCAACCGACCCCAGAGAGTCGTCTGGGTGTCGGCAGTCGGAGAAACGGAGAAAGGACTTTCAAGGACCCATGCGGGACGATAACTTTGCGGATGTTGTGTGATTTGCCGTGGCTCGCCCCCCTCAACAGAAACGATAAAAATGTGTCGCACCAAATTCGGGTTTTCCTCCCGAGGATCCGCAATTTCTCTATCGGTGGCATCGTAGGCAATCCACTTACCATCAGGTGACCACGCAGGACTGAGACTCCAAGTCCTAAGAGATGACACGCGGCGGGCGTTTTGTCCATCTATATCCATGATGTAGATACCAATCCCCTCCTTAGAAGCGACCTGACAAGCAATCTGTTTTCCATCAGGCGACCAAGTAGGTTGTGAAGGAAGTCCGCCTACATGCCGCTGGTCTATAATCTGTCTGGGATTTTTTCCATCTGCGTCCATCACAAAGATTCCGATGCCATTATTCCCAAGAGAACTGAAAACAATTGATTGCCCATCTGGAGACCAGGCTGGGATGGGAGCAGAGATGGGACTATCTCTACGCTGGTTAGTCAGTCTCTGCAGATTCTTGCCGTTGATATCTATTTTGTAGATATGAGATTCCCCTGTTCTCTTGGATACAAAAGCGATCCAATTTCCATCAGGTGACCAGGCAGGACCATAATCTGACTCCGGATGGTTTGTCAACCGACGCACCCCAGCTTCATTGAATTTCTTAATATAGATTTCGGGATTTCCGTCACGGTTTGACACAAAAGCAAAAGAACGCCCATCCGGTGCCCACGTTGCCCACCAGTCTTCTGCGGGATGGTTTGTTAGGTTGCGTAGATTCTTGCCGTTTGTATCAATGATATAGATGTCAGCTTGCCCTGTACGGTGAGAATGGAAAGAAATAAACGGAGCTCCCCAAGCGTTTACGGTAAGCAGGAAAAAACTGAACAGGAATGTCATTCCAAACAACATATAGAGGCGTTTCATTTTTTTATCTCCAGGAAAATCACTATCAAGCCTTGCGCACCCAAGCCTAAATAATAAGCTTGAGTGGCGATACAAGACGTTGGATTATTACTTCATAACAGAAATGATTCATAATTATAGTGAAATCTAAAATTACTTTTACAGTTCTTTATAGGTTTGATGCGTTTGTAGTCGCGCAATTCATTGCGCCTCTTCCTGTAGGAGCGACCTCCTGGTCGCGACTTTAAAACTATAGAATACTTCGTAAATTCCGAGTGACAATGTAAAGTTAATTGTAAAATCCACCATAAAAACAATCTAATGTTTTTTGTTATTTATGAGATACGCTGTAGTTTGTGTTTCCGTAGTTGCACAAACTGAAAGTTTGCGCTACAGTAAGTGTACAAATATAGTGAACTTTAGAATTAATTGGACATTAGGATCGGTTCGGTTAGGAAACCGAACCTACCAGGGGTGTTGTAGCATAAACTACCAGTTTGTGCCACAAAACGCAATCTGGAAGATTGCGGTACAGAAGTGTCCCATTGGTACAGAAGTGTCCCATTAATTGTAAGTTTTACTATAATTATAGGTTTTCTATATTTCTTGATTGTCGTTTATCAACGAGCCCTTGCTGTAATTGGAATGTTAAAGACAGCCTTATGCACTTGCATTTGTATCTTTCTTGACCCTTGTTTTGTCTTCGGATTATAATTTAATTCCCACGTAGCGGTTTTTGGAAACCAAATACCTGGTTCAAACTGTTCAAGTTGATATGTATATAGGTCAAAATCTTCTATTTCTTCAGGCGGATTTGGTCTTTTTATTCCAGATGAAAACACAATCCATGATTCTTGGATGAACTTTCGAGACGAAAAAATGCGAATTATACGATAGCCTTTTTGTGGGTCTATCCAAATTTGTGTAGTTCTGGTTAAGTCGGGCTCAATAAGGCGTAACGTAAGAAAGTAGAGAGGTGTTCCATCTTCTTCCAATAGTTGAACATCTATAGGTTTAAAAATAGCGGTTAGGCGTTTGAAATTAAACCTCCAAGGGTGCCATCCCCACCAGCGTGGGTCATACATACTCTCAAAATTAGTAAATTTTTCAGAGGTCTGTACCCAACCAGCTTCGGTCTTTACGCTAACAATCAGTTTTTTCCCTTTAAACTGAAATTGGTGATGGGTTTCTTGCCAATTGGGAAGCATTTTCCCTTTGAGTTCCTGCTTGTTTCGTGCTTTAACATCGTAAAAATGGCGTCTGCCTTCAAAATTGTGAGTGATATGCCAGTGTCCCGTGTCCTCATATTGGATATTTTCCGGTTTAGGTTTCCGTTCCTTGAACCAATTTCTATTTTCCTGACTTAATGTGATCGAAAATTCCATTTTTCCGCTTTTTAGTTTTGCGTCATAAGCCTCAATCTCTTTCATGAGGTGTTCAAATAGTTTAGCAGCTTCTTCGGACAGAAGAAAGTTGGACTTTAATTCCATTGCTGGATTAATTAAATCATCTTCTTTCTCACCTGCCCCGTTCCCTTTACCTGCTCTGTCTAATCGTCCTAACTGATTTCGTAAATCTGGTTTTAACTGGGTCTCAATAATTTCGGATGAGTCAACTATTTCAATTGTAGGATCTGATTGTACCTGAAAACTATACGGCTTTTGGTGACGATGTTGGTATTGTATTCCCGCACCCACCAGCAGAAAAACTAAAATTGCAGAAACACTGGAAACTACCCAGGGTAAAAACGGTTTACTTGTAGATGGTGCTATTGGTTTGAGATGTGATATTTCCTTCATAATATTCTCTACCATTTGTTTCGGCAGTTGGAAACTGCTAAGATTTTCTTTAATCACTGCTTCCTCCTTCTTTAATCGGTTACGGGCACGGTGCAGCCGACTCCTAACGGTGTTGGGAGCCACACCTAAAAACTCAGCAATTTCTTCACACGACATTTCTGCGATATAATAGAGGTTCATCACTGTACGGTCACTTTCTTGTAGCTTACTGAGCAGTTTCTGAACTATAGTACGCCGTTTCTCTTTTGCCGCTTCTTCGCGTTGTTGAGTCATATATTCTGAATAATACGCCTCGTCTAACTCGGTAGGATTTGTCTCGTCAATTGATTGCGTTTCTATTTTTTTCTTTCGGTGCCACGCAATGCATTTGCGATTTGTAACGACATAAAGCCACCCCGCAAATTGTCTGTAGTGTGTGAAGGTCGCGAACTTTTGATATGCAGTGATAAATACATCTTGCGTAATTTCTTGTGCAATGTGATAATCACCGATTTTCTGCCACGCAAGGGTGTGTACCTGCTCCTGATATTTTTCCACAAGCTGAGCAAAAGCGTGTTGATCACCTTCTAATGTGCGTTGAATTAGTTCAGCATCATCGTTTTTCATCGTACACCTTCATAGAAAAAATAAATACAATTATAGCATAAAGCGCATAAAGAACCTTTTATAATTAAAAACGCGATTTTTTGATTAGAAATTGCACTTTTCGTAAAAAAATGCTACTTTTTGGGGAGAATATGAATTTTTATAAGATTTTTCTTGCAAAAGTTGGTATAATAAATTAAGAGACGCAATTCTTAAGTTTGCGTTGGATAAAACGAATCTGAAACAGTAGGGAGAATTAAGATGAAAAGAATATTTGTTTTTACAACACTAATACTTATCTTGGTATCTGGGTTTGCTTTTGCTACAGAAACCGCAGCAGTACAAGGTGAGTATATTGAAGCACGCTCAGCAAGTGTCTATGTTGGTGCATGCCATTTCGGTGCGGAATTTGTGGAAGGCGGTAAAGAGGCAACACTTGTTTGGAATATCCATCGTGGAAGTTGGAATAACGTTTCGTTAGATGGATTAACCGTCGTTGCTGTTGTCAGCGCCAAAAACAATTTGGCGATTGATACAAAGACACGTAAAAGTGTGTTGTATGTGGACACAAAAGCTACGCCAGAACAGCACGCAGCGCTTAGCAATATGCTTGCTACGAAACGCGCTGACGTTCTCGGCAAAGTCGTTGCAACGCAAATCGCACCCATCACATTTACTAAAAAGGGAACGAAATACGATGTGACGGTTGGGGAAGTGCTTTCATTAGCTGCGAATCGCTATCCGTGTGTGCATTGCACACAACCACATCAAATTTGGTATGAACCACTGACAGAAATTCAGAATGCTATTGTTGGCAAATCTGAAGTTTATCACTATAAAGATAAACATCTTTCGGTAAACTGGCAGCAAGGCGATGCAGCCAACAACGTCTTTGTCGGTAGTTTTTCGATGTAATGTATTAATGTCTGTAGTTGCCAACCGATTACTGGCAGCTACAGACGTTTTTAGTTACCTGCGGGACTTACGCATTTTCTCTTAAAGTCCCACTGATAAGGAGGATTTAGAGGGCGGGTCCCCATAGTGATAACGTATGGGGAGATAAATCATTGAAATATCATTAAAATAACGACTTTTTAACCCCCTCCCCCTTATATGAGGATTAATTTATTAATTCGGTAATTTTTGGTCCGCACGAAACACGCGTACTCTGCTGCTGGCGAGGCGGGGAATCATGGCGAATACCATACGGGGAATGCCATACGCGCATTCATACCGTTGATTTGGCGTATTCGCCCAATGGCATTCATACCCGGGGAATGACGAAACGTCATTCATACCGTTGATTTCTTGATTTCTTCCGAACCTCGCCCAAATTACCGAATTATTTTCTTAAACTTCATTCAAGGGGGAATGCGTCAGTCCTGTTACCTGTATGAGAGAATTTATGAACACAAAGACAACACCCGAAGAACGAAAATTTAGAATGACACCTGAAGAACGAGCCTCTTGGGAGGAAAACGGTTACTTTGTTCGTTACGACGTTTTTACCGAAGCAGAAAACGACGTGATACGTCAAATCGCTGATGAGATTGCTGTCGGAAACCGTCCTTTCCCAGAATATCATATTTTTCGAAACGCTTTAGTCATAGACGGGAAAGCCGAAGCACAAGGCACCTATGCAATGCACAATATCCAATATGTGAGTTGTAATTGCCCAGAATTCCTGGCGCGCACTCGAGATCCACGTCTAACCGATCCAGCTGTTGATGTCCTCGGTCCAGATATTCTCGGTCTCAACAATCTGTATATTTGGAAACCGCCAAAAATCGGTTTAGGGTTCCCGTGGCACCAAGATAAATGGTACTTTAACCATCAATATAAAACTGGAACGACAGTTGCAACATGGACAGCAATTGATGACGCAGATAAAGAAAACGGGTGTTTATGTGTCATCCCCGGCAGCCACAAATATGGTGTTCGTGAACATAAGGAACTTGAAGGTTCACAACAAGGAGAATTTAGGCAGGCAGAAGGTGCTCGTGATGAAGATGGTGTCGCGGTAGAAATTCCCGCTGGCGCGGTCATCTGGTTCAATAGCCAAGTCCTGCATAAAAGCACGGATAATCACAGTGAACGATTTCGACGCTCAAACATAGCACATTATATCAGTGCAAAAGCAGAATGGACGCGCCCTGAGGCTGTAAATAAAAAACGACCTCCCATGTGGATTCGCGGTAAAACCTACCCTGGCATGGCAGATGAAGTTCAACATGATGTTATACCAATTTTAGAAGATGATTAGAATGACGAATTCTATAGGAAAAGTAAATGGACTATGTCATTTGTGCAACGCCCCGTACACGCAGCACCGTTTTATGTGACTTATTGGTTTCATCAGATGTTGCAGGATATCCGAGAGAATACCATGAAGGGCACGAAAATTTAAAAGGCTTGGATATAGCCGATCCAGCAACATATCAAAAATACGTATCAGTTAGCACTTCGCCTAATGCTGTTTGCGGTATACAAGTGATGTATGAAAAAAAGCATATCGTGGAAAAGTTTATAGATTTTAAAAAGTTAAAATGCATCTGGCTGCGCAGAGAAAACAAAATAAAACAAGCTATCTCGCTTTTGAAGGCGATTAAGCGTAATCGCTTTTACGAGACAGATGAAACGCGAAAAAATGACGGTCACAATCAACTCCAAATTGCACATGATGAAATCGTCCACCATACATTTAAATTTACTGCAGAAGATATGTCGTGGGCATATTTCTTTGAAGAAAATCAGATTAGTCCCCTAACAATTTGGTATAAAGACTTGGAAACCGAGACACAGCAAAAAGAAACCTTCAAGAAAGTATTGGATTTTCTTAGTATTGATGATACACCAAATGAGCCTAAAGTTTGGGCTATTCGTCAGGACACCGATTTCGATATAGAATGTTACAATGAGATAATAGGAAAATTTTTACCTTGAAGTACTATGTATGGTAGAATTTAGAATTACTTGAACACTTTGCATCGGCGAGGTTAAGAAACCTGTCCACCAGGCGAAAGTACAATTTTTTTAGAATTCACCGTAATAGGAGAATTAATTGGACACAAAGACAATTCCAGAAGAACGGAAGTTTAGACTAACTCCAGAAGAACGATCATCTTGGGAAGAAAACGGATACTTTGTCCGTTACGACGTTTTCACAAAAAAAGAAAACGACATCTTACGACAAATCGCTGATGATATTGTTGATGGAGAACGACCTTTCCCCGAAAAAAATATTAATCAGAACGCACTGGTCAGAGACGGAAAAGTTGAAGCGTCTGGTATCAACGCCATACACAAAATCCATCATGTAAGTTGTTATATTCCTGAATTCCTTGCTCGTGTACGTGACGCGCGTCTAACGGATCCAATTGTTGACCTACTCGGTTCAAACCTGTTGGGTCTCAACAACCTATATATTTGGAAAGCACCAAAGATTGGCTTAGGTTTCCCGTGGCATCAAGATAAATGGTACTTTAACCATCAATATAAAACTGAAATGACAGTCGGAACGTGGACTGCCATTGATGCAGCAGCGAAAGAAAATGGGTGTCTATATGTTATCCCTGGCAGCCACAAATTTGGTATTCTTGCGCATGAGGACCTTGAAGGTTCACAACAAGCAGAGTTTAAGATAGCACGCGATGCTAAGGACGAAGACGGCGTTGCGGTTGAAGTGCCACCTGGCGCAGTTGTTTGGTTCAACAATCAACTCCTTCATAAAAGTACTGATAACCACAGTGAACGCTTTCGCCGTTGTAATGTCGCACACTATATCAGTGCAAATGCAGAACGGATACCTAAAAAGGACACCAAGAATATTCGTCCCGTTATGTGGGTTCGGGGAGGGACATATTCAGAGAAGATGGAACCCGTCTATCGCGATGTTTTACCCATCCCAGAATCCGATTGAAAATATGTTATATAGTCCAATCCGAAAATATGTGGACATTTCAATGAACAACAATCCTCACACCATAACGCTGGCGAGGTTTCCTAACCTCGCCAATGTCCAGGTAATTGTGGATTTCACCACTATAAAACTCACAAGTCCCAGGAGCATAATATGTCCAATTCCTACCATATATTAAAAAACGTCGTGATACTTGTTCTATGCTTTGCGATAATTCCTATCACTACTGCCCAAAAACCTGAATTTCCAGAACGGATGCCAATTGTGGAACGTCCCTTTTCTGATGACCCCGACAAGTTTACTTTTGCCATCATCGGTGATAAAACTGGCGGAGGGTTAGATAAGTGGCCAGTGTTTGATCGCGCAATAGATGAAATCAATATTTTGAAACCTGACTTTGCAATCATGGTCGGCGACTTAATACAAGGAGATACAACAAACCTCAAACAACTTGCAGCAGAATGGAAAGAATTTTGGGAGCACCAATCCGATTTAATTGTTCCGTTCCTGCCACTGCCCGGAAATCACGATATTACTAATCGCGTGATGTATGACTACTGGGAGAAACACATCGGACGCACCTATTCAGCATTTACCTACAAAAATTGTCTGTTTCTATTGCTGAATACAGAGGAATGGCATACAAACAGCGGCGAATGGACGAACTGGTTTGGAGAAGAACAGATTGAATATGTCAAATCTCAATTGACACAACACGCAGATGTAAGGCATACGTTTGTCTTGTTACATCGCCCCTTATGGCTTCAAAAACATTCCGGTTGGGAAGAAATTGAAACGGCACTCGGTGAACGGGCATATACAGTCTTTGCAGGACATTATCATAGACTTACACTTCATACACGTAATGACCGCCGATACTTTGTGCTTGGTGCTACCGGTGGCGGATTTACACCACAGGCAGTGCGGGAAATCGGCGCTTATGATCATTATAGTCTTGTGACTGTAGACAACAAAGATGTCAACGTAGCAATTATTGAACCGGGCAACATTCACCCAGCAGACCTTGCAACTGCAGCGTTCAAAGACAAAGTCTCCAACCTACTCAAATTTAAACAGAATTTTAATCTCAATAAATATGAGTCTTCCTCCAACGGAAGTCTTGAAGTAACCCTTGAAAACACGCTTAAAAAACCACTTAAGGTAGAAATAGTTTTCGACCCAAATGAAAATTGGCAGATCTCTCCCAATCAATTATCTTTTGAGGCGAAACCAGGGCAAACTACAAAAACAACTGTTACCCTTTCAGTACCGTCGGATACCTACCTCCCATTTCCTATTTACAAGTATTCTGCGCTATATGGTGGCGAACAATTGTTAAGCGGCAGGCAGTTGCTTCACCCTATTGCCAGAGAACACATGCGCGTCCTTAAAAATTGGATGCTTCTCGGTCCCTTTGACCTCGGTATAAAAAAGATACCCGCTAATACAAACAACGTTCCACAAAGTTTTCTTGAAATATCTATACCCGAACTTAATCTTGAAAAAACCTATCAAGGAAAATCAGAAGAGCTCGCTTGGCAAGAACACAACTCTGAAATAGAACGTATCAAATTAGACAAGATATTTGGAAACGCTGAGATGGCTTACGGTTTCGGCATTTCCTACATTAAAAGTCCTGATGCACGCCGGGTTTTTGCACAGATCGGTTGGGGAGGTAATCTTGGAAAAATCTACCTTAATGGAGTTGAGATTCCTGGTGCTGCTATCCCCGGCAAACATCTATATTCTTGGTGGGCACATTTTGAATTACCTCTGAAGGAAGGTTGGAACACTTTGACGATCCTGTCCGGTGATTATAATGGATGGTGGGATTATCGGATGGAAGTTGCAGACCCTACGAAAGTGCTTGAGTTCAGCGCGAAGCCTACCAACAAAGATTAAAGGATCAATAAACCGCCACGATTCGGTAATGTGGCGAGGTTAGGAAACCTCACCAGCAGCGGGGGACACCTGCATTGGACAGAAAAGGATCGAATTAACAAATTAATCTTCTGTAGGAGCGACCTCCAGGTCGCGACCTGGAGGTCGCTCCTACAAGAAGAAATGTCCTTTACATTCAATCTGAGATGTAGAGAATTCATCCACTAAACTACTATAATAAATGGGTTTATTCTCTTAAATTGATGCCTATGGATAGGGTTTTCGAAACCTAACACGTTTAGCCCTGTCGAGTTTTGAAAGCATTATCTAACCTAACAATATTACAAAAAGTTAACGTTTGTAATAAAATATGCCTGAAAATCTGACAACTGAATTTCTCTGTCCTATCTACCTCAAAATACGCTTGCTATCTTTGGACAAAATTTGTTATATTTTTAATGTTAATAGAAGCAGTCCGTTATAACACATCATTTGAAAGCGTGCGTTTTAATGAAACACAAGTTTATTCTAATATTCCATCTCATTTTAGTGGCGTTTGGATTCATTGCCCAAGCAGTAGCACAAGACAGCGAAACTATTCCTGACAAACTTGTGCTGAAATTAAATGAAGCGAATGCTGACTTAGAATTATCATATTATCCTTGGAAATATCATCCGGGCGATAATCCAGAATGGGCGAGTCCAACTTTTGATGATACCGAGTGGGAATCCGGTGGCACACTTGATACATTGTTGCTTCAAAATGGACGATTCGAAAGCGATTGGGAGGGAATAGGTTGGTTCAGACTACATGTATCCGTTCCTGATAGGCAGCTCTGGGATACCCCGCTGGCACTTCTGGTGATATATCATGCGGGTGCCTCTGAAATCTATCTTGACGGGGAGTTGATTTATGCCTTTGGTAAAGTGGGAACGCGGAAAGAGGAGGAGGCACCCTATTGGGAGCGAAACCCACAGGTCATCTCGTTTTCTGGTCAAACAGACCATGTGATTGCAGTTCGGTATTCCAATTTCTCATCCCCGTTTGGATTTTGGCTTGGCGTAGCACCACTGAAAGAAAGTATTACAGGGCGTGTCACTATGGTTCGCCACGGCACCACTTTACAGATGGTATGGACAGCGATTACTGTTTTTCTCATGCTGCAGCATCTATTGCTGTTTTTCTTTTATCCCCGCGCAAGGGAAAACCTCTATTTCGCGATATCAACAGGGAGCATCGGGGCATTTATTTTTCTCACGTTCCAATTTACGTTGTGGACGACAAGCAACACACAAATTCTGTTTTTAATTCGGCTACTTATCTGCGTATATGTCCTAATATTTGTGTCGGGAAAGTTATTCCTTTATACCCTCTTTTATCCAAAGCTGCCTAAACTCTCTTGGTTCTTTCTTACAGGATGGGTTGTTACCCTTTGTGTCAATCTATTTGATATTGATAAATACGTGTTTAATATTACGAGTTCCTATACGTCTAATATCAGCGCAGGATTAGGGGGTCTTCTCTTATTTCTATTTACGATTTTGGCGTTTTTAGAGATTGTCAGAGTTATTATTGTTGCAATCTTAAAGAAAAAAGATGGCGCGTGGATATTTGGGCTTGGCTCACTCACCCCTATAATCCTTCCATTCATATTCGGTTTTATCGTTTCACTAACAGGTTACGATATGGATTGGGAATTGACAGTAATCATTTTATTCCTTGCCCCACTTTTTTCCATGTCGGTATATCTTGCCCGCAACGTCTCCAGAACCAGACGAAAACTTGAAACAGAGGAGCTTGAACGCCAACTCTTGGAAGTTGAAAACACCCGCAAAACAGAGGAATTGGAAGAAGCACGTAAACTTCAGTTGTCAATGTTACCAAAAGTCCCACCAGAACTTCCACATCTTGATGTGGCTTTTGAGATGCGCCCCGCTACAGAGGTGGGTGGTGACTATTACGACTTCAATCTCACTGACGACGGTCAACTCACTATTGCAATCGGAGATGCCACAGGTCACGGTATGAACGCAGGACTTGTCGTTTCCGCCGTCAAGAGTCTTTTCAAAACATCCGCACCAGGAGCAGGGAATTTACAAATTCTTGAACGTATCTCACAAGGTATAAAGAGCATGAATCTGAAACGGCTATACATGGCAATGACGCTCGCTACGTTCAATGACAATACACTAACGCTTGCATCCGCGGGAATGCCACCACCTTTCATCTATCGATCAGAGGAAAACATGGTAGAGGAGGTCCTTCTTGAAGGAATGCCGTTGGGCGGGGTTATTGGAGCCGATCGAGAAGAAGCATCGTTTGAACTTCAGTCCGGTGATACCATCCTGCTGATGAGTGATGGTTTACCCGAAATGCTGAATCCCGAAAACGAGATGTTAGATTATCCAAAAACAAAGGAACTATTTACTGAAATTGCTGACAAATCTCCAAAAGCAATTATTAGACACGTTATTGAAGGCAGCACTTCATGGGCAGACGGAAAACCGCAGGAGGACGATGTAACGCTTGTTGTCATCAAAGCAAAATAATCCAACAACGATTATGTATAGAATTATTTATATAAAACCTATAATTCAATGAGACACTTCTGTAGCATAAACTGTTAGTTTGTGCAGATGCGGACACAAACTAACAGTTTGATGCTCAACACCCCGGTAGGTTCGGTTTCCTAATCGAACATAATGTCCAATTAATTCTAAAGCCTACTATTAAACACGGCCCTATTGTTCGCATCAACCCTTTTCTTGTAGGAACGACCTCTCGGTCCCGACTTCTAACAACAAATTTGCATGCACATAAAATAGTAAAATCCTGACGCATACAATCAAATTCTATCACTTTATCTTTCCAATCAAAGTCTCTTTTTCTTTGCTTGAATTTACAGCACTTTTCTGGTATCCTATTACACAGTAATGCGGGTGAAAAATGTTTTGTTGCCACCGTAAGACCGTGGGGTAACTGGATGGTAAGCCAACTTCCGTTCCCTGAAAGTACCGAGTAATATCCGATGCGGCGATTGAATGGAGTTTTGATATGTCTCAACCCACAGACACCTATCGCACAGCGAAAGACCTATCACCAGAAGAGTTAGCAGAATACAGCCGCCGCCTTGACGAGCATTTCCGAAATCGGAAGGTGGATGAGGCGTTGCTGCAACGCGCCTGGCAAACGGCATATCACGTAGCAAACATGCTCTATGAAGACTTTGGGGCAACACAAGTCGCAGTATTCGGATCGCTTGCGGATCAGGCTTCGTTCTCCAAATGGTCGGATATAGATATTGCTGTCTGGGGCATTCCGCCTGAGAAGTACTTCCAGGCAGTATGGGAAGCGGAAAACATTAGCCGATTGTTCGAGGTGGATTTGGTTGATTTTAGGAGTTGCCATGGACTGCTTCGCGAGAGAATTGAGAGTCAAGCAGTTAGCATTGAAAAAGGTGAAATCTACCCTATGGATCGGAGGCAGTTGATACAAGACATCTCCGATGAACGCACGAAAATAGAAAAGTCCGTTAGCGGGATCCAGAGAAGATTACAACGAATCGAAACAGCGCCAGGGCAATATAGAGTAGCCATAGAACTTACGATTGCCAAATCTCTCTCGGATTGCTATATGGGCATGGAGAACATTTTTAGGCAAATTGCTCTTGATGTTGACTTGTGCCTACCCGACGGAAGTAGAGGACACAAGGAATTGCTGGTGCAGATGGCAAAGCCCTACGCTGAACGCCCACCCGTAATTTCCAAAACAACCTTGGAGTACCTACAAGAGTTTTTAACGTTTCGCCACCTTTTCATTCGTTTTTCTACCGATGAGATGGATTATGAAAAAACGGAACAGAAAGCAAAGCAGATTACTATGCTATTTGAAAATATATCTGCAGAATTAGACGCGTTCATCACTTGGCTAAAGAAGCCGGATTGAGATGCCCAGACAATAAACGACTAAACCCATTTTGAAATAAATGCTGAATCATTAGGAAAATCACGATGTCAAATTCAGATTACACATCCAAAGCCATCGTCACATGCGGCAAGGCAATATATCAACAACTCAAGGACGAAGTAGAATTCCACCACAACGGAAAATTCTTAGCGATTGACATTGAAACGCAACATTATGAAATTCACGATAAGGGCACGGGAGCAATAACCCAACTGCTTGCTAAGTATCCTAATGCTACCATTTACCTAGTACGAATCGGACACCGAACCGCTTATAAAGCTGGTTTTAGAAGCACGTACGGCACTTAGAAAATGACTGAACACACCCTCCTCCAACAGATCAACGACTTCTGCCGACTACTCCGAAAGATGAACATAAAAGTTACCACAACTAATCAACTCAGTTGGTGTAACAGTATTCAGTTGATAAACATCGGCGAGCGGGAAACGTTTTATCACACAGCACGCACAAATCTAATTGCTAACCAAGCAGATAAAGAAACGTTTGATTTGGCTTTCAACCTGTTTTGGCGATACCCACGCCCCGAATTCCAAGCTGTTGATACCGAAGGTGATGAACCTGAACCTTCAGCATTGCAAGACCTGAACGATGCAGAAAATGAAGAGAACATACTTGATCAGTGGCTGGATTTTGAGGAAGAGGAGGATGCAGAAGGACAAGAAGACGACCCTATCGCTTATAGTGTAGAGGAAGTCCTCACCCGAAAGGATTTTAGCGAGTTTACTCCAGAAGATATGGAGAAAGCACGGGAAATTGTCGCAAAACTGGCGGCGGTATTGGCGACAAGATTAAGTAGACGAAAGGTTATCAGCAAAAAAGGAAAGACTATTGATTTTCGAAGAAGTTGGCGTAAAAGTCTTGCATACGGCGGCGAACCGATTGAACTCACGCGGAAACAACAGAAAATCAAAAAGACAAAGATTTTGCTTCTCTGTGATGTAAGCGGATCTATGGACTGCTATGCCAAATTTCTAATCCAATTTATCTACGGTATGCAACAGGAATTGAAAGAAGTAGAAGTTGCAGTTTTCAGCACACATTTGACAAACATTACAGGATTGCTTCGGCGCAAAGGGTTGGTGGAAGGTCTGAATGAGGTAGCGAACGTTGTGCCAGATTGGTCGGGTGGGACAAAGATAGGTGAAAGTCTTTTAGAATTCTATCGCCAGTTTGCAACGTCTTTTTCTGCGTATCGTACGGTAGTAATCCTCATCAGTGACGGTTGGGATAGAGGAGATGCAGATCTGCTTCGCCGATCTATGGAGATGCTACATCGGCATGCGTATAAACTCTTATGGCTCAATCCACTGCTTGGTAGCGACACCTATCAACCGATTTGTAGAGGTATCCGTACTGCACTACCTTATGTAGACTATTTTCTTCCTGCACACAATTTGGAGAGTTTGGCACAGTTAACGAAGGTATTGATTCCGCTCTGGGCAAAGTGAGCGGTATCCATAACTATAGAAAATAAGCAAGGAATTCTAACTATGCAAGTTCAAGCAGCGGTGATGCTCCAACCGGGGCAGATAGAAATCCGAGACTTTGAGAAACCGACACCTGCAGATGATTCTCTACTGCTACAAGTTGATAAGGTCGGTATCTGTGGCAGTGATAAGCACATGTACCTTGGACACACAGCACTAAAATTTCCTGTTATTCCTGGGCATGAAGTTGTCGGCACAGTCGCGGAAATCGGCAAAAATGCTAATCAAGTTATGAATGTGATGGGAGGTCCTATTAAAGCAGGTGACAAAATCACTGTAGTGCCAGGTTCAAAAAACTGTGGTAGATGCTACTACTGTATACATGTCCCTGGACGGCCGACTTTATGTTCTGGACGAACTATTTATGGCTTTAGCAACAGTGAAACACCTCCGTATCTGAACGGAGAATTCTCTGAATATACCTATATCCACGGAAATTCTTGGGTTTACAAAATACCTGCAGATATTCCTGAAGAAATCTCTGTCCTGACAGAACCCGTGGCGGTAGCGACACGGGCTGTTGAACGCGCATGTGCCCCTGGCTTGCCGCAGGTCGGTGATGGCTATAGCATTGGAAGCAGCGTTGCCGTTCTTGGATGCGGTCCAATTGGTCTCCTTGTCATTGCAGTGTTGCGGGATAGTGGTGCAGGCACTATCGTTGCAACCGATCTCGTAGATAGCCGTTTAGAAATGGCGCAGCAGATGGGAGCAGATGTTGTCATAAATGTCGGAAAAACTACTTCCGAAGAACGGGTTGAACAGATTCAAGCACTTACAAACGGTGTCGGTGTAGACATAGCGATTGAGTGTGCAGGCATACCGGCTGTTTTCGCTGAAGCATTAGACGTTGTGAGACGTGGCGGGAAAGTCATTGAAGTCGGGCATTACACCGATTCTGGAGATACCCAAGTGAGACCGCATCAAATCTGTAACAAAGACCTTGATGTTTGCGGTGTGTGGGCGTATCCACAAATCCAATTTCAGACAGCGTTAGATTTTCTTCAGCGAACACGCGCGCCATTGCACAAACTAATAACACATCATCTCCCACTGAATCAATTAGTGGTCGGCATTGACATGCTTGGAAAAGAAGGTGTTTACAAGGTAGTGATTGAACCTGGATCTCAAGGTGTTTAGTAAACGATAATTCTTATTGAACCACCAAACAAAACCCAATACATAGGTGAAAAAATGAAAAATCGTAGACGTATATATATTTTACTATGTTGTCAGATAGTGTTGTCTCTTTTCTGCTTTAACATTACGAAGGTTTTTGCTGACGATGCTCCACCCAAAAAACCGGAAGAGACAGCGCTTTTCAAAACGATCATAAAAACAAGAGACTATATCGTGAAGCATCAAAATCAAGACGGTGGCTGGCCTCTGGTCCCCGGTGAAAAAAGCGATGTAGAAATTACCGCCCTCGCTATCTGGGCATTAACTGAATCGGGGTGGGGAACTGGTTCGAGAGTCATCCGTCGTGGAGTTAGATATTTGCGGAACAAGCAGCATGAAGATGGTAGTTGGAACAACAATACTGCTCACACTACCTTCGCACTTATCGCCTTGGCAAACGCTAAAACAGGCCCTGATGCACGGCTTGATGGGCTTCAGTGGCTCAAGAACGCTCAGAATCCAAGTGGGAGTTGGGGACGTAAAAGCAAAGGCCCCGGACATGTCCTATATACTTCCGTAACACTTGTTGGTTTTGGTAGACTTATATGGAAACGTTTCGGTCCTGTTTTTTCGGGCGCGGTGTGGCTTGAGAACTTTGAGCAAAGAAATCACGAGGGCTATTGGATGCTTCCCAATGGAACTCAGTCAGACATTTTTATCACCTCTTGGGTGCTTCACGGGATATCACGCGCCTACACTGTAGATAAAGAGATCGCTTGGTTAAAGCAATTCCAGAACACCGATGGCGGATTTCCCCGATTCAAAGGAAAACCGAGTGATCCAGAGGTCACCGCTGCTGCTGTTATGGCACTTGCCGCTAATAATGACCTACTCAATACGCGCCGCATCGCAATGTCCTATTTTACAAAAGCACAAAAAGCGGATGGTAGTTTTGTTAGCGATATACCGATAGAACTCAAGGCACCTGTCGCGAACTTACAATCAACTTGTTTCGTGCTGATTGCCATCCATGCAAAAGCAGATAGTGACCGTTAAATAATACAATGTATTTTTAGATAGTTGATTTAATCTGGGCGGACAAAGCCCTCCTACAAGAGAACGTATGCATAAAAAAAATAGAGAAAACTTCATAGAGCAGATGGATTCCGGTAGCGTGGCAATCTTTGTCAATGCCCCAGCTGCGATGCGGAACCACGATACAGAACACATTTATAATCCTGATCCGAATTTTTATTATCTCACAGGTTTTGAAGAACCTGAGTCAATTTGTGTGATTGCACCTGATCATCCGAAACATCAGTATATCCTGTTTGTGCTTCCCAAAGACAAAAAAGCCGAAATTTGGGATGGAAAACGGGTTGGTGTCAAAGATGCTTGCGCACACTACGGAGCAGACAAAGCGTTTCCGATAGACAAATTTCAGGAAAAGATAGGCAGATACTTAGCAGATGCTGAACGACTCTATTACACGCTCGGATCTGATTCACATATTGATGCTGAAATGCTTGCCCGTTTTAAACAGAATGTTAAATCACGCATTCGTACGGGGAAAGGAATTCATACACTTGTTGATCCCAGTCCGATTCTCAGTGAGATGCGATTAATCAAAAACGAAGCAGAATTGGATCGTATAAAAAAGGCAGCAGAAATTACGGAAGATGGTCATATCGCTGCAATGGTCGCAGCGCGTGCAGGGATGTACGAATACGAATTGGAAGCAATTGTAGACGCAACCTTCCGTAGCAACGGAGCAAACGGGACCGCTTTTCCAACTATTGTGGCAAGCGGTGGAAATGCAACAACACTTCACTATAGAACGAACGACAGTAGAATTGAAGATAATATGCTTGTTCTCATTGATGCAGGAGCAGAATACAAACGCTACTGCGGTGACGTAACCCGGACCTTTCCTGCTAACGGCACCTTTACAAATGCACAAAGAGAAATATATCAACTTGTACTTGACGCGCACTATGCTATTATTGACACTATTCGTCCCGGTGTCTCTATTGACGAACCCCATCAAAAATCTATTGAGTTATTGACAGAAGGCATGCTTAGCCTCGGTCTTTTAAAGGGTAAAACGAAAAAATTGATAAAGAAAGAGGCGTACAAACAATTTTATATGTATCGTGTCGGTCACATGATCGGTTTGGACGTGCATGATGTTAATTGTGTGCGCGATGCAGAAGGTGAGTTCAAAACGTTTGAGCCGGGGATGGTAATCACAATTGAACCAGGACTCTACGTTGCGGAAGGCACGAAAAAGGTGCCTACCGATTATCTCGGCATCGGTGTGCGTATTGAGGACGATATCCTTGTTACAGAATCTGGTTGCGAAATCCTAACGGATGCTGTGCCGAAAGAGATTGATGCTATTGAAGAACTGATGAACCAAGGGTAACTACGCTTGCTTATCATTTTGATACCATATACCGATGAGAAATTACCAATTTATCTCATAGACATTTGTGAAGCAATGAACGTAGTCAAAGCATCTGATGAAGTGTTAGTCGACTAAACTCGGAGATAATCATGTCAAAAGATCAAGTAATGGAAAATGAGGAATTTCTGAAGTACTGGCTTACACATGCAGACGCGAATTCGGTTTTTGAATGGTTAAGGGAGGAAAAGCCTTACTTTACTACTTCTGAAGAAGAAATTGCAACAGTTTTGATTGAACGCGATGAACCTCTAATAAACTTGGGTGTGGCATTATATGGAAGACGTTTATCAAACAAAACTTTACAGCATCTTTATAGCAATGACGATAGGAGAATAAAAAAGGCAGCATTATCTGCAAACTTCGGAATACCGATTATCGTTTCTTGGGCTGCAAGCCCTGAAGTCTTAGGTGAGATACTTAATTCTTTTGATGAAGAATTACTAAATTCTTTATTGTCAAATGAATCCATCGATCAAAGACTGTTAGTGTTTCTATACAAAAGAGAACGTTATTTTAGTAATCTGACTGATAAACAATGGCTTAAGGCAATAGCCTTTACTGTTTCTAATCCGAGAATTGGTACACCTCTTGATAAATATCCACCCTCTCTTAACGAATTTGGTTCATATCATGAAGTATTCTCGACTGGTTGGAAACTGTTTGAAACACTATCAGTAAATCAAGAAACAGCTGTAGTCCTTTCTCATCTTGGAGAAAATTTAGTTCCAACTGAACCTCCTGGCATGGATGTTTTCGCAACAATAAAAAGATGGGAAGTAGAAAGCGAAGCAGAAGAGGAGCCTTTGCTTAATGCCTATGATCGTTGTCGCTTTGTCTTAGCTAAACTGATCAGAGAATATAGTGGAACCGAATTTGAATCGTTAAAAGATAGCGATGACCTTGCATTGAGATCATCATATTATGATAGGTTCCGTGCAAAAAAACCAGAAGAAGTAAGAAAACTGTTTGAAAAAGACAATGACAAATTCCTTAATGTTGCGATATATAATACAAACCTTTATAGGAGTGAAGATATTAGAGAGGAGTTGAGAAAATGTTGTTTCGATTATGAACACCCCCCAAGCTACATTGCGCTTAGGAGTTATCCCGCAAGTTTCAATGCAGAAGTTGAGAGACTTACAAAAGAGCATCCTGAATGGTTCCCTGATTTTAAAGGTGACATCCCTTTTGACGAAGTTGAGGATCCTTTACAGCAAGCTAATATGCGTCTCGAGTCACTTCAAAAACAGACAAAAGTCCTATCAAAAAAACTAATTGAATCTGAATTTGAAGATGAACCTTCCCTAATAGATGAGATAAGAATCGCAATAAATGATGTGAAAACGGACCTAAGCGAATCTAACCGGCAACTTGAGTTGCTTCGAGAAGACACAAAAATCCTCTTAGAAAAACTAATTGGATCTGAATATAGTTGGGAATCTGAAGATAAACACTCTCTAATCGAAAAAATCAATATCTCAATAGAGAACATCAATACCATCCTAAGCGAATCTAACGAAAGACTATCAAAGGTGACAGTATTAGGATGGGTGATGGGTGGTGTGATTATAGTATTGCTACTTGTTTTAATTTTTTAATTATAAATATACACAATAAGTTCGAAAGTTGAGCGAGAAAATATCACGCTTAAAATACGCATTAATCGGTCATGGAAGACGCGGCTCAGCACCTTGTGCAATACCTCGTTAAATCACATGTTCGTAAAAAGGTGATTCTTGCATGATTGCCTTCAATAAAGGGTCTCGAAAAAATGATTGAGATGTACTAAACTCCCGTTGTGTCTTAATTTGATAACATAAGTAGAACGCATGAAAACACAACACGTAATTGGCATGAATCGTCCAAATTTTAATTTCAAAAGAGTGTTAATTTCGGTATGTCTTTTGCTTCATGTAGTTTGCGTTTCGCTTCACCAATATCGTCAATGATAGTTCTACGGGTTGTCCAAAAATTGTCCCCTTTTTGCCGTAGTACGTACGCAGGGTTAAACGTTGCCATAGCAAAGGGGGCATAACGAGTATCTGTAAACCAGACACCGCGTTCCTCTGTCATGCGGAAGCGCGAATGAATGAGTGTTTTTGCAGCAGGGGCACCTAAACATAAAATCACCGAAGGCTTCATTAAGGTTAATTCACTATCAAGCCATTTTGAACATGCTTTAATTTCGCTTGCCTTCGGTGAACGGTTTTTCAGCTCACCATCTTGCGATCCTACTGCTCGGCATTTAATAATGTTCGTTAGCCAAATCTCGCTGCGTGTTAATCCGCCTGCAACAAGGACTTCATCCAACATGTTGCCTGCGGGACCTGAGAACGGAAATCCTGTGTGATTGTCGGCTGCAGACGGACCTTCCCCGACAAGCACTAATTTTGCATTAACATCTCCACTACCACAGACAACATTAACTCGGGTTTTCGCTAAAGCACAATCCGTACAAACACGGGTCTGTTTCTTGAGACGTTGCATCTGTGTATAGCAAGTAGAAATGCTTTCCATAACCCAAATTGTCCATTTTGAAATTGTCAATGTGGAATATTATGTATTAACGTGAGTTTAATAAAAGCCTATTGTAGCGCAAACTTTTCAGTTTGCGCCCATAGCACACAAACTGGAAAGTTTGTGCTACAAGAACCGCAAGGTGGGCCTTCGGAGAAAAGCCCTGTTATTGAGCTGATGTTATTTATTATCAAACTGGCGTTATTAGGGTTTTGTGGAACTACCAGAAGTTGTCGTAAATTGAATACTCGCGTGGATTAACGACTCGGCTGCACCAAAAGTCAACTGATAAATCGGTTTGTTCCACTCGTATTGATAATCACTTCCGTAAGCAGATACACCTATCGGAATATAATCCTCTGGCACATGAATAAAGAATGTTCCCTCCGCCTGCCGAGGTGGTTGACAGATAAGCAGAAAACTTTGACTGTGGTTATCCCATCCTGCTGACAAAATCTCTACGCTGCCTTGTGTGTAATGCATGTCTGTAGAGAGCAATTGTGGTATCTTTTGTTCTTCTCGGAAACAGAGCAATTTGGCTGAACGCGGTGCAATATTTAGAAGCGTAACATTTTTAGATACAACCCCTAAGTATTGACGCATCCAAAAATCGTGGACAAGGTAATCTTTTTTAGAATTAAGACCAACCGCTTCTAAATTCAAATAGAGATCGTCTTGTTGATCTTTCCAATTAAAAATACCAACGAGATTCCAAGATTCGTGAGGTGTTTTAACCGGTAGATGCAAAATTCGTGGAAAAGCCTCATCATAGTGGTCAATCGGGGTCGCTGCCTCTTCGGAAAGAGGGAATAACTTTGCTACTAATTTAGCACGTGGCATAGAAAAAGTGGATGGCGGATTCGCACATGAAACTGCAGCACCGCTCAATGCGGCGGCGGTCATTTCAACAATTGCCTCATTTATAGGACGCGGTTCATCAACAATTAAATCCCCGTACGCATGGTGCCAAAGTATTTTATGTGTATTAAGATGGCCAATGTAGCGGCTAAACCGATGTTTTGTCCCATTTTGTTGATGCCATGAGTCACTGTTTTCTACATACTTTTGACGCAAAAGTGGATAATTAAGTGTAAAACTCCCGATACTGGCACTCTCAACTACGTTGTAACCTGCAAGGACCACCTCATTTTCAGTCGCCTCAACTGCTTCTTTTAGCAAACGAACAGCTAAGCGGTACAACTGGGCCGAAGTTAAGGAACTATCGTGCCAAGTCACATTTGGAGCAACTGACATCATACCACTTGTATAACTTGACAGATCCGCTTTAATTAAGTCATATCCCCATTCATCAACTATTTGTTTTAGAATTTTCTGTACGTGGAGCTGAGTTTCTGGATGTGAAACATCTAATATAGCAACAGGTCCTGCTCTACCGGGCAGATGAACTTCAACGGGTTTATCAACAACACCCTCTCGCTGCTTATCATCTTCTGATGGTGTTTGTTCACTGTTTTTAGATCGCAGGCAAACTTCGGGGTGCTTTTGGACTAATTCTGAATTCCGATCAATGATAAATGGATCAATACAGATACTAGCTTTAAACCCCTTCGCGTGAATCTCTTTAACCACTGGCATCATACCCTTGGGGAAACGATCTGCGTCCAATGACAAATACCCTGGATTTGCTTGCCATCCCGCTTCCAGATGGATACAGTCTATTCCACCAATGAGTTCAGGCTTGAATAATGGATTTTTGGCAATTGATCGGGTTTGTTCAATGATGTTTTTCGCATCCAGGTCTTCCTGAATGTTTTCCGATGATAAACTCCAACTGGAGTAAGTTTTTTGGTCGTTGTAGGAGTTGTTTTCTGGTAAATTTGGGAGTGTGTCCGCACCGTTTTCAGCGGCAAGCCGCTCGGTATAACGCATATAAGCTGAAGAAGCATTATCTGAAAAATCAAGATAACCGATTTCCGATGTGACTTCCTCCCCTGTTTGGCACGCTTCATGTTCACAGTCATGGTAAAGTGCCCAAGACGTTAAACCTTGCTGAGATTTCTGTTTAGAAGCTTGATAACCGATTTGCATGCGGGGCCACCACTTGTTTGTAGTGATAAACCCAAATACGAGGGAACTTTTGTCATCGGTATCGTGTAGGATACCGTCTTGACAAGGTTGTGAGGTATTATCTGGATTCAAACTAAATCCATCATAGATTTTACGTGGGGTACCTGGTGCAAGGACAATCGGAGGTATCTTTAAAAAAAGCTGATATTGGGATGGATGCCCACCCAATTGGATTCCGCCAGACTTTGCAGAAATATCAATTAATGTGATATTTTTCAAGCCAATTGGCGTTAAGTTTAAGTTTTCAACGCCAACTTTAAGCAAAATATATGGCTGGTCGGCGTAGCAGGTAAGGTAGGTATGTATACGTATACCGGTTCCGCCAGATGCGTTATCTTTTTTTTCAGAATTAGATGACTGTTGCAAACTGCCAAGATCGCTATTCAAACGTTGTTCATTGGTTTTTGCTGTTTCATAAGAAAACCGTAAGGTTTGATGCTTTCCAAACGCATCAGTTTCCAATGGCCCCGTTGTAAATTCCCGAAACCCTGCATCTGAGGTTTTCAGTACTGTTTCATTTTTAAGCGCAATCTGTGTAAATGCATTCTTGATAATTGTCTTGCCGTTTTTATTACTATAATTCCATGTTCCTTTTGACAGATTAAATTCAATTTTGTATTTTTGATGGTTTATTTCGACGAGTTTTCCTCGCCGTGAAATGGCTAGGTCCTCAAGTTTCATACACGTTTTCCTTTTTCAAGCAAGTAAACACGACTTTTTTACAAAAACATGCAGAATACATAGAACCTACAGATAACGGTAGAAACTTAAACATGTGTCTCCGTACTGCCTTTGTCTATCGCATGTTAATTGTCCAAAAAGCAGTGGTAGTACGGTATGTTTACGATGTTCTACGAGAAGCATTCCTGTAGATTCAAGTATGCATGTGTCTGAAATGTGTGAGAGGCATTTATTATAAAGTTCCGCATCGTAAGGTGGATCAAAATAAACAAGTTCATAAGTCTCTGCTCGTTTATGCAGCGTATTAATACCTTTTGAAACATCTGCTTGCATCAACTGAACCTGTGGATTGGTGATTTTTAAACCACAGGTCTGAAGATTCTGTTCAATCAATCGAAGGCACTTCAGATTTTGTTCCAAGAAGGTTACCTGTTTTGCTCCACGACTCAGCGCCTCAATACCGATATTGCCAGTGCCAGCACATAGGTCAAGAAATCGGGTATTAACTACTTTTTCTTGTAAAATACTAAAAACGGATTCTTTGACTCTATCAGTTGTGGGTCGGACAGTCATACTTTTAGGTGTAGCCAAACGTCTACCCTTAAATTTGCCTGCAATAACACGCATTTTGCACACCTGTGCAAAGTGTCTGCCACTGTAATGTTATTATGATGAATTATCTGATAGACATCTGACCGACACTATTTTTAATATAAGCGTGAGCCCGACTGAAACTATAGTGAATCAACGTCAAACGCGCTTATATAGTAAAACCTATTAATGGGACACTTCCGTGGCACAAACTGTTAGTTTGTGCAGATGCGAACACAAACTAACAGTTTGATGCTCAACATCCCCGGTAGGTTCGGTTTCCTAACCGAACCGAACATAATGTCCAATTAATTCTAAAGTCTACTATAGTATTTGTTATGTTTCGCTATGCGTTCTCGCGACAAATCATGCAGAATACCACATAGCAATACTATACGCGCACTTGAAGTTGATTCCTACACTTGAATCTCACATTCAACTCAATTTATACAAATAAATCCTCGATAACTGTCCCCTCATTCACAACTCGTATCGGGCGACCAGAACGAGAATAATTTTCTTCTTCATAGTTGATCCCCAAAGCGAAACAGAGCGAGGCAAACAGGTCCGGCACAGTGATAGGATCAGTGACAACTTTCAGCCCGTCTTCGTTGGTGCTTCCAATGACTTGTCCACCATGGGTGCCGCCACCTGCTATGACAGCAGACCAACCGTTCGGATGATGGTCGCGTCCATCGTTCATATTGATTTTCGGTGTTCGTCCGAATTCTCCGAGCCATAGCACAACGGTTTCGTCAAGTAAATCACGTTCGCTCAGGTCTTTGACAAGCATAGCAAACGCCGGGTCAACTACATTAAGGAGTTCTTTCGTTCTTTCAAAGTTATTTTCGTGTGTGTCCCACCCATCAAGTGTGATTTCAACAAAATTAACACCCGCTTCAATAAGTCGTCTTGCCATCAAACAGCCTTGCCCGAAGCGGTTCATACCATAAGCTTGGCGTATTTCGGCCGGTTCTTCTTTGAGTTCAAACGCTTTGATATTAGGGGAGTTAATAAGTTCATCGGCTTTTTTGTAAATAGCCTCATGCGCTTCTGTCCCTCGCCCAGTACGTTTAGAAATAAAATCTTTCTCAAGGGTGTTTAGCATTTTGAGACGTTCACGAAAACGGTGTGTATCCATTTGTGGTGGATATTCAATATCATCTACCTTTTCCAACGGGTTACTTACAACAAATGGATCATGTGAAGCACCCAGAAACCCCCCAGAATATGTCGGTGAATTGATATTAACACAGCTGGGCAAGTGAGATTCGTCGTCATCAAGATAGTAAGAGGTCAACGAACCCAAAGTCGGGTGCCGAACTGCCCCACCAGGTGCATATCCGGTATGTAGTAAATAACGTGCGCGTTCATGGTTGCCTTCACGAGACACCATTGATCGAATCACGGAAAGGTGATGTGCTTGTTCAGCAACAAGTGGAAGATGTTCAGAAAACTGAATACCTTTAACACTTGTCGGAATCGGTTTGAAAGGTCCACTATTTTCTACTGAGGGGTCTTTTGGGTCAAAAGTGTCTAACTGACTCGGTCCACCACTCATAAACATTACAATGCAATGTTTCGCACGTGGGATTACTTGTTCTAACTGTGCGTTACCTGTGGCACCAAAATGTTGCATTGCAACCAGCCCAAGAAAACTACTGACCCCATACTTGAAAAAGCTACGTCGGGAAATTTCTTTATGCCATAATTCAGGGTTATCATATTCGGGAATCCACAATCCTGATCTCATTATTTTTTAGCATTTGAACGCAAGCATTATGCCAGCGAATGCTTCTCCTTCATAAGCCCGCTACAAAAGCGCCAAGATAATATCCACACCTGCGGGATAGATGTCAATTTCTGACGCTGTTAGTGTGTAAAATATTTCTGCTTCAATTGCTCTCTTTTTATGATTAAAAACATTTTTCGGTAAACACTCTTACGTCCCAATCCATCTTCACGTACGCTGCTTACCTCAGCTATCACATAGTTTTGATGGCGGACATTAATACTATAATAACATACTTGCATTTTAAAAACAAGCTAAAAAATCATTTTGGCAGGATTATTTAGTTTTTGGAGTTTCCCGTTATTGAAGTTTACTCAAAGGTAACACCCAAGGGCGGTAGGTGCGGTTAGAAACCGCACCATAGCCGTTAATTTAAGAAAACGTTTATGTTTTTATAAGTGCTTCTCAACCCTTATGGTGATTGAAACTGTCCCACATTTCAGTCCCGTAGGGACGATATGTTTATAGAAAAACGGTGAACAACCCCTCTTCAGTCCCGTAGGGACGATATGTCCAAAATATGGCGTTGGGGGACACATATCGTCCGGACGGGACTAAAGACATATATACATCTCATATCTATCTATAAACATAGCGTCCCTACGGGACTGAAGACACTGCTACAATGGATTTATCTCTTAAATTGACGCTTATGGTGTGTCTATAAAACTGAGTTGTGTGAGAACAGCAGCGATAAAACTGAGTTGCACGTGCCGGTTCAAACTCTCACGCTTTTGGAGTTGATATGTCCCAAAACCGAAGTTTTGTTTGACATCGCGAAATGCGGTTTCAATCTGCCACCGATTTCTATAGTGTCGGATCGCTTCGGCTACGGGGAGTCGCAAATCAGAGGTAAATAGACAAAAATATTTATAGGGTTGAGACTTCTTTGGGCGTGTGCGTGACACAATAAGACGCACAACTTGTGGACACATCTTTGTTCTCACAACTTTGTCTGCGACAGAATATGTTTTATTATCCACGATGACCTCTCTATATTTTAGATACGGCAGATGCACACGATCTCCATAAATAAGCGGTCTTCCGGGTCTCTGTGGTCTCTTTTGTTTGGGAATATGATAGAACACCGCATTTGACTTTGCGCGACAGAGCAAGTGATGTCCTTGTGCGAGGATTGTTGTGAACACTTTGCGTCTATTAAAACCTCTATCAAATATGATCAAACCCGGAGGCACATTGGCACAGATGGATTTCAGCACTTCTCCGCTATTAGCTTGTTCGTCTCCCGGACACATCACCCGGGCAGTCAACGGAAACAGACGCACCCCTTGCGGCGTTTCACAAAGCCACCCGATAGCACCGAACTCGTGTCCGTGATGGAACTTGGATTGGTTCTTATTCCGTTTGTTATAGCGTGTGTTTATGAATAAATGTGTGCCCTCTTGACAAACACCGTCATTGATAGACTTGGTTTCATCATAGGTATAGACACCTTCGCTGAAAGTTGTTTGAACTTGTCTTGTCAAAACCGATGTGAGTTCGTCAAGACACCATTTGGAACGACCCAGAAACTTCGGCAAGGACCAATAGGTTGTTTCAGGTTGTGTGGATAGATATATTTGTGTCATTGTGCCACGATGCGGAGTATTTATCAAACCTTTCACATAAGTGCGAAAATGGTTGAAGTTCG
>PYJA01000046.1 GCA_003635185.1 Candidatus Poribacteria bacterium
TCGGTAATTAATTGATCGTATTTCTCTTTCGGTTTTTGGACTTTCATAATAATCGCTTGTCTCTTGCTGCTATATTTTTTTGTCACTAAAGAAAATCCATTATCATTCTAATGAAGATTAACAGGACTTACGCATTTTCTCTTAAAGTCCCCTTGATAAGGGGGATTTAGGGGGTTAAAAAGACTAAAAACAGTGAAATACTGGACAATTTAACCCCCCTAACCCCCCTTATCAAGGGGGGAATGCGTAAGTCCTGATTAAGTTATTAATTCGGTAATTTTCTATCCGCACGAGGCAGGTGTACACCTCTGCTGGCAAGGTTTCCTAACCTTACGACTTGTGTTAGTTAACTATTTGTTTGTCCTATTTTCACATATATTGAACTTTATGTTGGACACATATCGTCCCTACGGGACTAAAGAAGGAAACAACCAACGATAAAAACTAACAGGACGTTATCTAACTGTGAAACAATATCGGACAATCAGTTATTTAGCACAACTCGTTAACCTTGCCAAAGGACCCAATTTATTTTTTTATCTTCATACGGGACTAAATATGGGACAGTCTCAATGATAATGGGTATTAAACTATGTTCAAAAAATGCAATCGTTTTCTTAAATTGACAGTTATGGCGAGGTTCGGAAACCTCGCCAGCGAGATTGCGTGGGGAATGCAAAGCGGACGGCACGCGGAACGTGCCTGCTACTTTGCACCGAGTTTGCTAAGATTACTCTCTGCTTCACGTTTCCATTGCTCAGGTGGATTTAATTCAAGAAATTGTTTCCACTGTTCTCTTGCTAATTCTGTCCGTTCTGTATATTGATACATCAAGGCAAGATTATAGTTAGCAGTCAAATTGCGGGGTTCCAGTTGTATTGCTCGCTCAAACTGATCAGCAGCTGCGCCAAGCATATCCATGCTGTAAAATACATTTGCATAGACTATAATGGTGGGAACGTGCGCGTCGTTTAGATCAAGTGCCTTTTCTAACATATCTTTTGCCTTATTAAATTCCATTTCAGAATTGTAGTAGAGATCACCGAGACGTTGGTACGCTTCAGTGGCTTTATCGTCAATTTTTATCTCTTTTTCATAAAGCTGGATAGCTTTTTTCCAATTTTGTTCCCGTTCAGCAAGTTTTCCAAGCTGTATGTGAACGCCTTTGTATTTTGGATCCAGTTTTATCACTTTTTGGAACGTTTCTTCAGCGAGTTTGTGCTGCTCAATATAGAGTTGCAGTGTTCCGGTATAGTAGTGTGCATCAACATTTTTGGGGTCTAAATCCACAACCTGCTTGAAGTCCTGTAAAATCTGACTGCTACGATACAACGTATTCCCAATCCGTTTATATCGGTTTGTAATCATCCCGCGATGAAAATATGCGTCAACATGATCGGGTTTGAGTCTGATTGTCTCTTTATACTGCTCAACCGCTATTTCGGCATGCTTATGGAAGTTTTCGAGTGTTTCCGCATAGGTGTCTAACAAGCGGGCGTAACTATAGTGCCATTCAAAATGCTCTGGATCATGTTCGTTTGCTAATGCATAATGATGAAATGCTTGTTGGATATTGTTTTCGTGGTCTTCTTCGGGACCTTCCTTGCACCGTTTTTCAAAGATGACAGCCAGTGTATGGTGGATATTGGGATGGTTGGGTTCCAGGACCAACGCGGGTTGATACACACGGATCATGTTATCTTCGTCTTTGCGTTTTTGATAGATACCACCGAGTCGGAAGAAAGGTTCGGCATTTTTGGGATCAAGCTCAATGGTTTTCTCAAAATACACAATGGCGTTGTCAATATCGTCTTTCTTTTCGTATAACATGCCAATTTGATATTGTGCGTCGACATTGTCGGGTGTGAGGCGCACGGTTTCCAAAAATGCAGTGAGCGCTTCATCGGGCTGTTCCAGTGCGACGTGAGAAAGCGCAGACAGATAGTGCGCTTGTGCGTCCTCTGGGTTGATAACGATGATTTTTTTCAAGGCATCTATCGCCTTTTCGTGAGAATCTCCATCTCGATAAATATGCGCCATTTTGTAAAGCACATCCGGTCGATTCGCATCTAACTGCAACGTTTTTTCGTAATAGACAAGTGCGTTTGCTTTATCTTCATCTGCCTCGTAAGTTTGCCCCAGAAGATAGGTAGCGTCAATATCTTTCGGAAATAGGATGAGATGGACGGTTAACGGCTCAACGGCATCTTTATAGTTGCCCGATTCAAAGGCAGTTTTGCCCTGCTCCCAGAAACGATTGGCTAAATCAGGATTGAGTTCAAGCGCGCGCCGATAATATGTTGCCGCCGTTTCCAGATCGCCTTGTTGACGATATAAGTCGCCCAATTGTAAGTGTGAATCGTTAAAGTGTCCGTGCGGCAGTTGCATCTCCAAATAACTTGGGTCTGCTTCTACAATTTCAAGCGTTTTTTTATAATGTTCTATTGCTTTCTCTGGATTGCCCGCATCCGCTTCAAGTTTTGCCATATAGAAATGGGAGCGCGGATCGTTCGGCATAACTGCCATCGCTTTATCTAACACATCACGTGCCGCATCTGCGTCCATTGTTCCTGCAAAGTATGGTTCTAACGGTTTATAGATTTTTTCTATAAGGGCGGGATCGCTTGCGATTGCCTTTTGATAATGGATAACTGCAGTGTTGACATCGCCTTGCGTGTAGAGGACATCAGCGACAGCAAAGTGTGCGGGACCGTGGGTTGGATCAATTTCCAGTGTGCGTTGATACAACTGGACTGCGCCCTCTGTGTTATCCGCTTCAGCAAAAATTACAGCAAGCTCAAAGATATCTGTTGCGGTGTAAGGCTGATATTCTGCTGCTTTTTGATATTCCTGTAGCGCCTCATCAAAGAATTTTTCTTTTGCAAGCACTTGCCCTAACTTGATATAGGCGGGTGCGAATTTTCGGTTGTTTTGAATGGCACGTTCAAATGTCTCTCGCGCTTGATTCAGGTTGCCTTGGGCAAGGTAAACCAACCCTCGACCATAAACTGGGTATTCCCATTTCGGGTTTAAGGTTTGTGCAGTTTCAAAGGATTGGAGTGCTTCGTTATATTTGCCCTGTTTGAGGTAGATTTCGCCTATGTAGTAGTGCGCAGGATAAGATTCTGGATTTATGGAAAGACTGGTTTGAAATTTGGTAAGTGCCTGATCGTATTTTTCCTGTTTTTGATAGATTGCACCGAGACTATAATGTGCCCAAAACATTGAGGGGTCAAGTTGGAGTGCGGTTTCATAGTAACCGATTGCTATTTCTTCGGCATCCGCATTCTGCTTTGTATCGGTGAGGGCATAGGCGTAACCTATTCCGTAGATGAATGCTGCATCGCTTGATCGGTTGGCTTTTTCTGTCTCATAGAGTTGGGTGAGTTCTGTGAGGTGTCCCTCTTTTCGCCATTTTGCAATTAATTGGCGATGTTTTTCGGGGGCATCTTTTTTCGCTTTTAGTACCTTCGCGAAATCTTTTTGCATCTCCTGTTGCCATTTTTCTTGGGCTATGGTTGCGGTAGTGATTGCGAAGATTGTAAGTGATATTATGAATAGGGTTATTATTCTTTTCATTTTTTTTCTCCTAAGTGTCTGCGGTTAATGATACAACCTCAAACGTGTCGGGTTTCGCAGGTTCTACCCGACCTACATATTGGGGTGTTTCTTTGGTTTTGTTACCTTTCTGAAAGGATTGCCTCAATTTTTTCGTGAGTCGGCATTGACGGTGTTGCACCGAGCACTGTGGCTGCGGCTGCACCTGCTGCTGTGGCGAACTTGACTGCCTCCAAAAGATCGTTGCCATTTGCAAGTGCCGTTGCCAATGCACCGCTAAACGCATCTCCTGCACCTGTTGTGTCCACTGCATCAACCGATAGTGTTGATACATGTGTAGATTGCGTTGGGGTGTAAAGCAGAACCCCCTGTTCTCCGAGCGTTAACACGACAGCGGCATGGGAATCTGTCGCTATCTGTGTTTGTAATGCTTCTGCTGTAACGATTCCTGCTTCAAGTGTGTTTACAGCATGTCCCGATAGCAGTGCCGCCTCCGTTGTGTTTGGTGTAAGAATGTCCACTTGTGACAGCAAACTTGACGGTAGCGGTCGCGCTGGTGCTGGATCAAGGATAACTGTTGTGTCGTTTGCTTTGGCAATCTCCGCTGCGCGTTCGGATGCGTCAATCGGTGTTTCTAATTGTAGCAGCAACACATCTGCATTTGCAATGCAATCTTTTGCTTCGTCTATATCTGCGGGGGTGATCCGCATGTTGGCGCGTGGCACTACGATGATGCTATTGTCACCATCCGGCTCCACAACGATGGTTGCGATACCGGTACCGCTTTCTGCATCGGTTTTGACATATTGGCTGTCAATATGTTCGGACTCTATTGCGGATCGGAGGACATCAGCGAAAGGGTCATCCCCTATTCTACCGATAAGCGTGACTTCTGCGCCTAATCGGGCTGCGGCTGTCGCTTGATTGAAACCTTTGCCACCTGTGAAGATGTCAAACGTTTCTCCGATGAGGGTTTCGCCTCTGTTTGGCATCCGTTCGGCGCGGAGAACAAGGTCAACGTTTGCACTGCCGAGGACGGTGACTTTGGGCTGCTGCATCGGTGTTTCGGATCCTTTGTTTTGATAATCGTGATTCAGAGATCGCTCGGACAGATTATGTCTTTATGTTTCCGATCCGTTCAATTTTTGTAAGAATGCCGCAACACTCGGTGTGTCAATCGCCGTGAGAAGCAGCGTTGATAAATATTCAAGGTCTTGAATAGATTCAAGTGCATGCTCTACGCCTTGCACATCGCTCTGTGGAAAGCGTGTGGTAAGCACAGACTGAATATTATTAATGGAATTTTCACGCGCACCTTGTTGCTTAAGGTGTTCTATAAATGGAAATTCTTGCATCATTCAGATTTTGCCTCCAAAAACGACTCACCCTCTAAATCCGCCAACCGAATGACTTCATATTTATGCTGCAAACCAAAAGTATCATTTCCATAATGATAACCGTCCAGGTCGATCTGCCCTGCATTTGGAGTTTTCATATAAATTGCATTTCCGTGCTGGACATCCCAAACGACAATTTCAAGGTTAGAATTCATGATGATTTTTCCTTTAAAAAGACATATTTTACCAAAAGAAACTGTCCTATAAGAAGCAATAATCCACAAGTTATAGGCAGGAAAAAATAAAACCATAAACCAGGTTTTGCCGCCATAACAAAAAATAAAATACCAAAACCAAATGAAATGCTGTTTACAACCCCTAATAAGAAAAGTGTGACTAAGTGTGTACTTTTTGGATTAAACATTTTCGGTTCATTCGGATCCGTAGGAAAAACACTCTCAATACTTGAAACCAAACTCCCACGTTTAAATAAAACTCCCCTAATAGTGTTTGCTTGTCTTGCTGCTATTACAAAGTAACTTCTATTCTGAGCAACTATAGCGACAGTGGCAAAACCAATTAGAAAGGCAAGCACCAAAAGACCACCAAGAAAAATCGGAACCCCGATGTCTCCGTTGTTAGACTGTTGATCACTTAGATATAGATACCGATAAATAGCAAATGCTACAGTCCCAACTACAGAGTGATAGGAAAACGCGAATTTCATGTGTGAGACTCTAATGTTGTCATAGTGTTGAATTAAATCAAGGGTTTTTGCATGTTCCACTAATAGGAAATCAACACCTTCTTGTTCGTTCATTACAATTCTCCTTGTCCGCGCATTTTTCTTATAAGGATTACGACACTAAATCTGCAAAGTTTTTGCTTCTTTTTTCTAAAGGTTCTTGTATTGATTATACTTGAGGAGAGGATGGTTTGTCAAGAGGAGTTTTGTTGGGAGGGAATGATGTATAAAACCGATGTAATTTAACTTCGGATTCTTCCTTGTTGAGTAAACCGGCATACTCACGGCGAACTGCTTCAAAATTCGTTTTTATATCTGACAGGTTGCCACCGATAATATAAAAAAGTAATTGTTTGGCAACCTTTTGGGAGGTAGTACCACTAATCATCCGTTTATTGGTCTTGTCCCAGAGTAAACCAACCCACGGTTCATCTGTTAATTCCATTGATACTTTCGAAATCCGTTTAATTGCGTCTTCTTCTGGTAAACCCGAATCCTTTGCTAGCCTCACAACTTGCGCAATAATGAGCAGTCCAACTGGTCTGAATAAAAGATGTCCACCATCCCTGTTTCTAAAATAACCCGCAATATTTTCTTCTGGCTTACTTGTTAAAATTTTCTCTAAGGGTGGAAAATATTTTATCAGTGTGTTCCAGAATTGTACACTACTGGCATAAAACTCAGCGATATTAATGTCCTCTGGACGATGCCTTTTGAATTCTGTCCAGCCCTTTGTTTTTTTGAATAAAATCTCTAAGACATCGTAAAGTGTAATAATCGTTGTAAAACTCCTATTATCATTTACCGAAACAGCTTTTGTTTTTGATAGTGAAATTTTCTCTTGAAAGAGTGGATGTCTTTCAACTAATTCCCGTGTTGTAATTGCAATGATGTCGTCCTCATCAAGTGCAACTATTTCACTTTTACTGACAGGTTTAGCATATCGATTCAGTGTTGTGAATAGCCTGCGTGTACGCTCCATACCAGAAGAATCATTCTGATGGGTTACAAAAATAATGCTAACTTCTTCTTTTTCCAATTCACTATTCTTTTTAAGTGCCTGCTTAATTCCTTCTACACGATGTTGTCCATCAATGGCAAAGAAAGTTTGTGTTCCATCAAGACATAGAATTCCGAGTACTCCTTCCAAGTCTGATGGAAGATCAGGGGCATCAAAGTGTCGGTTTGCTCCTATTTTCAATTCATACCAATCTGGAGAACCTCCGTAAACCCCTACAATGAGACTATTGAAAAATCGCTGTGGCTGTTTTAACAGATAGTCGGAGATTTGTCTTGATCTGTTAGCAATCTGATGCTGAATCATATCTTTAAGGACATTACTTGAGTGAATGTTTTCAGCGATATGAATCTTGTCTGCGATTTGGTCCATACGCAAAAATGTTACATAATAGATCCAATCGCCCATGTGTGCTCTGAGTGCTGGAATGATCAGTTCATTTGAATTTTTCATGGGAAAGCTTTCATAATACGGTTAATTTCTGCGGGATATTGATCATTGCAAGGCGGTATAAATGCGTTGAGGAGTTCATCCTCAATCTCTTTAATGCGCTCTGTTTCTGCAATCTTTAAACAACAGAAATGTAAATAGTCTTGATATACGTTAAGCAACTTTACAATTTTAGGTCTGCCATCTGTAGTATTATATTTTTCACTGAAATATTCTCTGAAACGTTCCCGAAGAGGTCGTTCTGTCATACCAACATACATCAAATAGGAGCTGTAGGGATGGTTGGCAATCCCAGGTTGAATAACAAAACTGTAAATCCCTGGATCTCTTGGTATCTCGTCAATTTGTTCTCGTTTAAAAGGGTGTATTTCCCAATTTAACAGATCCGAGAGATTATATGCTTCCCATTGCCGAGGCCAAAGTACAAAAGGAGGACAATGACCACTCGGTTTATCAGGATCGGGAAGCAGATCGTTAAGCGACATTAAATTCTTTTCCTTTTCTTATTTATTCTTCCATCAATTGTGCCATAGCACCTTAAACGTCATGTCATTGCGATGCACCTTAACCCGTTGTTGTTCGGTGTCAAGTGTCTCTAATACTTAGACATCGGGTGTGCCAAAGGATAGCATGGCGAACTCATAGGCGTACCGGTGCATCAGATGCTTTAATATCTCGTCATATTTGCCATGCTCAGTCGTATGCCTTTGCTTTTAGGTTCTTTTATTAATTATACTTGATGGAGAGTGGTTTGTCAAGGGGAGTTTTTTTGGTGGTGGAAGGAATGCTCGATTTACTGTATTAGGAATAATGGCTGTTTTTATTTACTTGGTTCGTCCCATAAAACCTAATCAGAGATAAATTTTAATATCATAACGTGAGTTTGATAAATATTTAGGACTTCCACATTTCCTCGTAAAGTCCCCTGATAAGGGACTTTAGGGGGTTAAAAACACCCAAATAACGAATTTTTTAAGCAAATATGTCTGTTCTCTGTTCAATTTGCTCCCATCATTTTAATTATCAAACTCACGTTATCATACTAATTAAAAAATCATTTTTATTTTCATGGTCACAATAAAGTCGATATTGAAACATATGAGAAAGGTTATGTCTGCTTTTCTCGCAATACTTCATCAAGTGCCTCAGACAGGTTCCATATTGGATCTAGATCTCCTTCCCGTAGCATTTCTACAATGTGAGGCACTCCTGCTGCTGCTAGGCGATTTGCCATATCCATTATGTGATTTGGGTCTTGCACAATTTCCACATTTCCTTCAACTGCTATTGCAATTAACATTAGGATTTGGATTTGCCAACTGTTCGGTTCGAAAATTTCACCAGCAGTTATAAATTGAAAGGTTTTTTGCTCAAGCTTGTCTGGCTCAAGATGATTCCGCGCTGCATATGATAACCCTGCAAACCATAGATCAACCATTCTTCTGAAAGGTCTATGATCGATATTTGCCTTACCAATTGCTTGTCTTTGACAATACTGATCATAAAACTCGCGATGGGAATCTGGCGCAATTAACCCAATGTTAGCAAACGGATTATTGTATTGTTGTCCCACTTTCCACCTCATTTAATATTATGTTATTTTCTACATCTGTCCTTCGTATACATATTTTGCATTCTCCAAGATCGTCACACTCACACTTCATCACTTCAGGCGCATCTTTATTCGGGTTATTTAGGAGCATCTCTGGATAATGGGTTGTATTTATTAAAGTAATTACTTTTTGCGCTTCTGTATCAAGAATTTCTTCGCAATCTGTAATCTCAGAACTAGTCAAAAAAAGTATTAGTTGTGAACTTTCACGGATTGCTGTCTTGAGCACAGATTTTTTAACGAAACCCGCCATCATTCCAAGTGGTGTATCAATTACATTAGGTGCTCTGATTCCACTAACTTTCGTTAGAGCAAGGATAAAAGCAAGCGTAAGTGCTCGTCTGGAAGCACCGTTGAGGTCTTGATCGGGATTAAGTTCTCGATTTTTTGGGCCGTATACAAGAATATCAAACTCTTTACTAATCTCTGCTTTTCGAATAGTTGAGCCTTGTTCAGGATCAGCACCAATCATTTCTAAGAAAAGATCGTTCATCAGTGCACTTACTTTATTCAATTCTTCATTTATTAAACGGTCATAGGAGTTATTCAGAATAGTCTCTACGTCTTTTGCCATCTCAAGTTTTGCCAATGTTCCTTTTCCTTTTCTTTGATTTCTGAGAAGGTTGTTAAGTGTAGCAGTTAAGGATCTACGCTCCTTTTCAAGACCCTCAATCTGGGTTTGAAATTTAACATTGTCAGCGTTGAACCGGTCACGTTGAGTTGTGCGTTTTTCTTTTTCAGAACGAAGTTCCTGAATATTTGTATTAGGTATTGCTGCAAGCTGTACTTCGAGGGCTTTAAGTTCTTTTCCCAGTTCTAAACGCTTCTTTTCAAGTTCATCACGTTGAGTTGCAATCTTTGCATATTCAGAAGTCCAATGATCTGGATCTGATATCTTTTTAGGAAGAAGGGGATCTGAACTGAAATAGAGTGAACTAAGTGTATTTTGTAGTGCATCTGGTTTACGACTATCTTCTATCAACTTTCGAATATGTGATATGCGGTGTATATTCTCAGAATCATCAGAGTTTAGTGACTCACCACAAATACAGATTTTTTTTATAAGTCTTTCCTTAAGAATAGGAATTGTTGAGGCAGGAAGTTTACCTTCATCACGCAGATCACTTAACATTTTTATACTTTTTTGTAAAACGGGTGCTAGTAATTCACGTGATAGTGAAAGATTTTCATACAGCTGTGAGTGTTGTTTACAAACTTCAGTCCGCTCACTATCAGTGTGCTTTATTTGCGTTTGAATTTGTTCGAAATCTTTAGCTAACTTCTCTCTATCTCCCTTCCTTAATGCATGTTCTATTTTCCTTTCAATTTTGGACAGACTTTCTACTAACTCCTCAAACTGCAATTTCGCATCATCCCTCTTTTTTTGTAGCATGATTAATTCTTCATCTATTTTTTTAAGTTTAGCGTTATTTTTGACAATTTTCTCATTTGATATAGTTTTCTCAGCATCTTTATAGTATTCTGTAACAGTGTTTTGCACATGTCCAAGAGCATTTTCTATCACCTCAAGTCCTAACAGGGAACGGATCGCTCCCTGAACGCGTTCACGTTTTACCCTTGTGTTTGCTGATGCTTCAATAAAACTAAGAGCTCTGTCACCGTCAGTAAAGAATATTTCTCTAAGTTCTAGGGGTAATTCTTTATGAATCCATGCTTCAGGTGGATCAATTGCTTGACTGCCTATATCAGTAAGTTGATACAATTTAACGTTTTCCGATTTCCGACTATGCTCAGTGCCACTCAATATCTCGTATGCTGATCGAATAATTCGATAGTTTTCTGAAGTTTCAATCAAGTCTCCATTCCGAGTTTTTTTAAATGTCGTTTTCTCAAACTCAATTTCTACAGATATCGGAACAAATCCATCATCAACAATTTTACTATCAATTGGAGAAAGACGGTAGCCATTACCAGTATCAGGTAATGCTGCATCCCCATATAAACCCCATTGTAAAGCGTTTAAAATTGTGGTTTTTCCGCTTTCATTTTCAGCTCTAACAACTGTTAGTTTCTTTTCATTATTGGTTGTGAAGTCTAACTCCAAGTCCCGTAACAATCGAAAATTTTCAAATTTAGCTTTGATCAATTTCATCAATGTCTCCTTCCGTTATCTCAGCTATGTTCTGTTTTTCATAGAGAAAATTGCCTGCTTTATCAAAAATAGCCTTAATTTGTTGCCTAATATTTGTACCTTGTATGCTATGCCGCTTTTCCATTTCAATAATTTCAATAACTGTCTTCTCTAACATTTCTGTGTATCCGTCACATTTTTGCTCAATTAATTTGCATTCATCAAGAAGGATATTAAAAAAATTTTGTTTTGCGTATAACATGATAAATCCTTTATCCGTAAATTATTTCAACCAATCGATCTATAATTTTCAGTGGGCCATTAGGTCTACCATAGTTCATTGCTAGTTTAGCAAATGTTTCAATCCGTATAAGTTCAGAACGAATTAGTGGATGAGTTGAATCATCAATGTTATCTAAATCAGGCGGCAGAGCTACGAAGTCATGAATTTCACTATGTGTCTTCCCGGTATTACTGCATGTACGAAGAATTCTACCTCTACGCTGTACCCATTGTCGCTCTACAGTAGTGCTTGCTAAAATAAAAGCTTTTTCAATTTCTGGAATGTTCACACCCTCATCAAGTACACGCTTTGCAGTTATAATACCTATTGTTCCCTCTTGAAAATCTTGTATAATTTTTCTTGTTTTATCAGGAATTCCTGTTTCTTCACAAGTGACTTGGCGAAAAAGCATTCCGTACTTGTTTAATAAGGCATTAACATTTTCAAGTTGTTGGGGATTCTTGTCGGAGGCATAAATTAAGGTGTAGCGCAGTTTTGAAAGGTTTTCCTGCATCAATACTTTCTCTAAAGCAGCTATTTTATTTTCAGCGTTTTCTAGGATTGCTCGTCGATCTCGCAGCAGCTTATTAAGATATTCATCAGATTTATTGCTTTCTTGCCTCCAAGAATTTTGCCTTATTTTTTCTGTAATTTCATACCATTTTTCCATTTCCTCATCTGTAAGTTTGACAGGATGGACGTAATATTCGTAATCTACAAGACATCGCCCAATCGCCTCCTCAAGTGTGAACGCGAAAACAATGTTGCCAAAAAACTCAAATATTTTTTCTGTGCCCTCTTTATCATATTGACGAATAGGGGTCGCCGACAATCCCAACTTATAATCAAAAAATGTAGGAGGTTCGGTTATGAATCCTTCACTTCCCAGATTATGTACTTCATCTGCAATGAGCATTGTCTTACAGTCGAATTTCTTGAGTTTAGTTTTAAACTCGCTTTTGCAAAGTGTCTTATGAGAAACCACAACAATTTCAATGTCATTTGTTCTATTTCGAAATCGGCGTTTGATCCGAGAGAGTTCTTGTGCCCTTCCTTTTGCTCCTTTTGCTTCGGTCAGGTTAATTGCCTTGAGTCCAAAAGGAACGATCTCATCGCACCACTGTTGAATGAGAGGTTTATAAGGTGCGGCAACTATAATAAGAAGCGGTTTTTGCTCTTCATAAAGTCTGTGTGCACATATCATTGCAGTGATCGTTTTTCCTGAACCCGTTGCCATTTCTAAAACACCTTGATATCCAGCCTCACACCAGGCGTTAACTGCTCTACCTTGATGTTCAAAAGGACCTTCCTCAAATTTCAGTTTTGATGGTATAGAGAACGTAGGACGTGTAGACTTGGTGAAATCGTAAGTTCCCTGAGATTCATCTATTGAGTTAGTCGTCTTATCATAGAATTCTTGGATATCTGCTTCAGTTGGTGGAGTATCCGAACTATAGGTTTTCAATATCTTTTCCTTAATCGCATTCGGCATTGAAATGATGGTACAACTATCATCTTCATCTGCCCAGAGTTGTTTGAAATGATTACTGAACTTATCTGTAATATAATAATGGCTCACGCCCTCCCAAGATTTTGAAACAGAGATTTGCTCAATGTTTTTCTGAATACCAGCATCTGTCATATTACTGGAACCGTGTGCTGCAATGATGTCATCACCTTCTCCAAATATCCAAACCTTTGGATGGAAAAGACCATTTTTCATTAACGCAATTCTAATTTCCAACCGTCTCCCTCGTAGCATCCAAGAAAGACATTTTAGTGTGTGTTGCGCAACAAAATCTTCAGTGAAAATAACAGATTCTAAAAAATCATGAGCAATTTCTTCTGCGGAAGATATACCTTCTTTTATTGCGTTCTGATCCTCTGAGCTAAGATATGGACTAATGACTAACCGCAAATTTCCTGCAGTTGAGTTAATAAAGGTTGCTAAACCAGGAGCTAATGACACCAAGATTTTACTCGAAAAGAAACCCATCATACAATCAACATAGTTTGCAAATTGGAAACATGGAATAAGCACTTCTTTTATAAGTGGTTCTTTTGGCAGTATATAAAGCGGTCTAATATCGGGTATTGCCCGAAGTGTTAAATCATTTTTTCTTTCATACATAAAAAATTTTGATCAACTATTTATGACAAACCAAACAAGGCTCCTCGTCATCCTCATCATCGTGAACATCGGTAAGAATTTCTATGAGTCGCCGATTCGGTTTTTCTTTTTTCTTAGATGCCTTCGCCTTTTCGGTATTTGCCTTAATCTGTGCCATCCGTTCTGGATCCGCCAATTCCTCCAGACTTTCACCTTGACTCCACGTGAAACGTTCCCCTGTTTCTGTGTTGAATTTCTCATATCCTTTAGCGAGTTCAAAAAGATCGGGATGCTGCTCCAAGAGTCCCACCCATTCGGATTTGCGTTGGAAGAAGCAGAAGTAGCACCCGGAACGCGTGCGCCATTGGTAATAGTCGGGCAGACCGAGTCCGCTCTCCTCAAGAATTCGGTAAACATCCTCTTTAGTAATGCCATCCTCTTTGAACGGATATTTGGGGACAATGTTTCGGAGGGCGGTCGTTTTTAGCGGTTTGTAACCGACACGATCTTCGTCAGCACGGATAGCAACGTAGTTGAATGCTTTATCTGCGCCTACGTATTCCTCAAAAGGTCTTATCTTTAGTTTTACAGTACACCAACGCACTTGAGACGATGGCAGCAATCCACCGTGTAACGTCAACCAGTGGTCAAAATCGCGTTCCACGTTGAGACGTGCAATCGGTTTGCCGAGGAATGCTTCAAGGCGATCCAAAAACTCGTACGTCTCTGGCAGTTCCTTACCGGTATCCGTGAAAAAGTATTCCATCTCTGGCACTCTGTCGCGCATGTAGACGGCAAGTGCTGAGCTATCTTTTCCGCCCGAAAGTCCAAGAAGATGACGTGTTTTTTCTGCCATGCTGTCCCCCTAAGATATATTTCTCATACTGCTGTGTTGTTTTCTTTCGACGACAAGTCTACCTGCAAAGTATTCACGGTCAGGTCCTACCCTTCGCACCCGTAACTTTTTTAAATCATATTCGGGCAAAAGTTCGTCTTGCCCTGCTGTTTTATCCTTTTTGATACACTTCTTTTCCATACAGGTTATTATACCATAAGTACCAGAAAAAAATCAATACAATTTATTTATCAGATTCCTGCATCAATTTTTTTGAAATTCTTGCCAAAACAGCGAGGCGAAGTTCGGGGTTTTCGTCTAAATCAAATTTCTCAAAAACTTTCACGATTGCCTGTTCAATTTTATCTGCATCTTCCTCAGCGGTTGCAGGTAAGTTAACAACCCGTTCCTGTTCATATTCACTCGGTGCGGTGATGCCTATCCGTATTGTCTCACCTGATGCTTCAGTGTGTTGTAGTTTTTCAAAAGACACCGCTTCAAAATGTCTAAATTTTCTTGCAAGTTGCGAAAGGTTGATCTCAAATTGTGCTTTATCTGTGTCTATCCACGATGCAGGCGGTTTTTTGGCAAGAAAAGTGCCGATTGACTCAATCCAACCTGTGAAGTCATGCCCTTCGCTATAAAGATGGATTAGAAATCCTTTAAGTTGCGTCTCAATTGCCACCTCTAACAAAGGTTCTGCCCTTGCGGCTAATTCTGCGCGGAGTTCTTCCGTTGTGGACTCCAACATGAACGCATCTGCAAGCATCCGTTCAAGCGAATTTAGCAGCTGGTCATAAGCACTGCCAAGTTCGGACAATGCGTCTTGCAATGTGTTAAAAAAGTCTGAAAGCACTTTTGAGTCTGTTGTTTCTGTACCAAAACTTGGGAATCCGAATGCATCGGGCAACTGTTTAAAAAGAAGTACATCAGGTTCACTTGCATTTTGAACAACTTTACGTAAATTTTTTGCTGCATCACTCAACTCCTGCGTTGTCAGCGTGTACTTCGGCAGTTGTGCAATAAAACGCATCAACGGTGTGACGATCGTCAACAGATCCGGGTTTTCGGTTTCCACAGATTGATTGAGCATTTTCAGAAAGCGTGCAAATAGATCAGCACGGATACCCGCCATCCGAAATCGCTTCAGTTCAAATTGTTCTGGTGCTTTGAGCAACCGTTCAAAAACTGGCGTTGACATATCTGCGACAAAGGAACCGTTCTCATAGAGTGCGATTTCTGTTTTGTAATGGAGGATCGCAGCGCACAACAGAATCGGCAGTGGTCCACTTCGGACACCGTAAGGTGATACCATCAGATTTTCATAAAGTTTCTCAATCGGTTGCCGTTTGCGTTCACACGTGGTAAGAAATTTCTCAATTGCTTTCCACGTATGTCCTATTCTATTTTGATCATCTGCTGTTGGTGGGTGGAATCCCCAAACGTCAGCAACTTGACGGTGTACCCCCGTACTCCATAAGAGAGATCGGTAGATACTCATTTCGGGTGGATAACCTGTGATACCGAGATTTTTTTGATTCCCGTTTTCAAGCATGGCTTGAATTAATTTCCTGCGTGCGTTTGTTGCAGCACCAGATATTTTACGGCGATTGATCAGTTCATTCCGAATAAGAGGCGTTTTGTGGAAAACCGTATCACATATTTTTGACAAGTGTGCGTTTCGGACACGTTGCGAGTTGATACCTACCGTTTCACCGTTGCTATACCATATACAAGCTTCTCCGTTGTCTCCGCTAAAAATTGTTGTTAATTGATGTGACATATATCGCTCTGCCGCAACCCGTTGAATTGACAGTTCACGTCTTGCGACTGCGTCACCTTCAAGTTCAGGCGTGTTGTCCGCAACCCAATGTAAGGATACGAGTTGCGTGACAGCATCGTCCAACAAACCGATGGAATGTGGGATTGCAATCAACACTTTTTTGCGATCTTCAATGTCAATGTTACTTGCCTTTTCAATGAGCTGCGTAACCTCATATTCATTTGCAGGCAATGCATAGAGGATAAGTCCATCTGCATCGTCAAGCGGTTCTGTGAGGTCTGCGTCAAAGTTTTCAAAATCGGTGTAGCGGATAGTGAAGTAACGCAGGGTACCAGTTTGATATAAGTGTCGTCTTGCAACGAGCGGGCGTGTCGGGATGTAGCGCGATAGGTCTGTAGCGAGTGCCGCTTTTGTGTCAACGTGCGCTGCTGCCTCACGGAGTTTTGCCGCAATGTCAATGTCGCTGCCTTCCCACAGCGCGTAAGTCCCGTTATATGTACGGTAGATAACAATTGAGCGGTTTTTCAGTGTTTTAAGTGCATCTTCAAATTCAGTGGCAAACGTTTCCGTGTTATCGTCAAGTGCGTAACGTAGCAACTGCTCTGAGGCTTTTAGGTTCGGAATTGGTTCGCTAACAATGCTGAGTAACCCGATGGTTTTTATCAGTTTAACCGTCATTTCGGAAGGGTCTGGCAATTGCGTTATTGCGGTTTCAATTTCTATCCATTTTTTGCTGTTGCTTGAAGTGTAAAGTTTATTTCCCTGCGTAGTGTCAAGATAGTCGTATAGGTCAGCAAGCGAAAACATTGGCAGTCTGTTTCCATCATAATGTCGGTTTGCAAGGAAGTCTTGTAACCCGTTCGGTTCACTTGAGCTGAGAAAAGCAAAGAGAGAACGTTCATTCTGTGCGAATCGGCGGAAAAGCGGTCCGATAAGGAGTGCTACTGTCGGGTGCAGCGGCAGACAATCTTTCAAGAGCTGGATAAATTCATGATCGTCAAGTTGGCGCGGTTTAAGTCCTAATTCGGTAGTGGTGTTAAGGTTTTCCTTGCAGACAATCTCTGCAGGTTTTTCAAGTGCTGCGCCGACTAAACGGAGTACCTGTTCGGTAGGTTCAGCAAATGCCACATCTTCAAATCTTCCTTGTACCTTTGCCCACTCTTCGCGTTGTGATTGTGCGGTACGTTGTGCATACACCTCAAAAGCTTGATGTAGGATAGTCATGAGAAACAGAGGCGTTTGTTTGCTTCGGTCTGCCAATTCTGCAAGGTTCTGTAAGATAAACATATCACCTTGTGTTGGGTGTTGCGTAGCGTATTCCAGAAACTTTCCGAGTTCGTCAATCACGAGCAGCAGTCCCGCACCTCCCGAATCACAAATTTCGTGCGTTGCTAATTCAAACACACGCGCAACTTCAGAGGCAGGTGGTAAGGTGTCATTTTCTGCTTTTTCCAACAAATTATTGAGTTCTTGAAGGAGAGAAATAGAGAGTTGTGTACTATTGGCAGCGGTGAGTCCGCGTTCTAAACCGCGTAAAAGTGCAAGCGAAAGGGGGGCGCGTTCCCCAGAGATAAGCACGGGACAGAATCCAGAGGGTGTTCGCTTTTCGTTACCGTTTGTGCTGATGAACCGTTCGTATAGCGCGGTATCTCCACGTTTTAGTATTTCTAAGGCATGTCGTGTTGTCGAAGCATTAGGTTTGCCAAGCAGTTTTGCGGCGAAAAGTGCGAATGCTGATTTTCCTGATCCGTATGGGCCAGTGAGTGTCCACGCTTTAGATGTTGCCTCATCTTCAAGCGTTAAAATGATACGCGATAACATTTCCCGCGCGGTAGCGGTTAAAATGTATCCATCAAGCACGTTTTCTGTGTAAAAGTCGCGTTCAAGATGCACTGAACGTTTGAAACGGCCTTGCACATGGAAAATATCTGAAAGCAGAATGTTACCCATAATATATCTCTAAAGGTAGCATCGGATTAAAATGTTTATGGCGATAGACCTGCTTTAAGTCAGCGGTTTCGTCGTACTGCAACGCACCATCGGTGAGTTGTTCAAGCTTTTCCAGATATATTGTCATCGTGTCTTCGTCTAATTTAAAAATGCGTCCGGGGCTTAACGGTGCGTACATCAGTTCTGTGAAAGGTAGCGCGTCTTTTTCGGAGAAACGCGCATCCCAAAATGCTATGAGTGTTGCCGTCACCACCTCAATTGGCAATGTCTCTTTTTCACCGCGCTGGAATTCGTACATTCCACCATCAGGCAATTCGGTAATAAGGTAAAGTTCAACGAGAGGGCAGTCAAACGTATCTTCTACTACGTCAGCGTGATGCCGCGATTGGCAGTAGGTTCGGATAAAGCAATTGACATCGCGCTGGAGTGTGTTCTCAGAGATGGTACGCATAGATTTTTTCTGCTGTTTTGTCCATTCTTCCAATTCTTTGGTGAACGCTCCGCGAACAAATTGATTTTTCTTCAAGACATTAAAAGCCCAATACCATGCTGTTGCTTGATTGATATTAGTTGCGATCTGCCAGTGAATCAACCACAAAGTGGCAGGATCATCCAGGTAAGGATCAAATCCGTTTTTGTCATTAAAAATGGCGTTGCCGAGCGTAGTAGGTTTGAATCCCCCACGTTGATAATCCTCTGTGGTAATTAGTCCAGCGACACGACACCAATGCCGAATAGAATCCACCATGTTTTTTCCGACACCTAAGGTTACAGACGCGTACTCTGAAGAAAAGATCGTTGAATCATCTGTTACCGCATCAACGCCCTTCTTTAACCACGTATACCGAAAGGGAAAGGTTTGATGACCCGAAAAAGACGGATTAATCAGATATGGAGCAGTTGAGTGTTCAGCAAGTAGTAGGTTTTCCATAGATTCTATTATACATAAATACGAATAAAATAGCAATGCAAGTTACAAAAGTTCCAGAGACATTCAATAGTCAATATTTGCTCCAAAAAGTGTCCGTGTTTCCTTAAACGGACCTTCAACAATTGAACGCCGCTGAACACGCTTCTAATTTTTCTTGACATTTCCAAAATTTCATGTTATTCTTTAAAAGTATTTTATCCTAAGAGGACGTTGGTTAGAAATCCTTTTCGCCAACCGCATCCCTATACTAAGAACTGAAAGACGTAATGATTGAAGTCAGAGAACTCACAAAATCTTACGGGCCAACGCTTGCCGTTAATCACGTTTCATTTGACGCACATGCTGGAGAAGTTGTCGGATTCATCGGCCCTAACGGTGCTGGCAAGACGACAACCATGCGCATCCTGACCTGTTATCTGACTGCGGACGCTGGAAGTGCGACCGTTGCAGGCTACGATGTGCTTGAACATGCCATTGATGTGAGAAAAAACGTAGGGTATCTGCCCGAGAGTGCACCACTCTATGCGGATATGGGAGTCGTTGAATACCTCAAGTTTATGACAGAAATTCGGGAAATTCCGAAAAGTCAACGGAAAGAACGGCTCAGATCGGTCATTGATATCTGCGGACTTGAGGGCGTCATTCAAAAAGACATCGGTGAACTCTCTAAAGGTTATCGACAACGCGTTGGTTTAGCACAAAGCCTCATCCACGACCCACCTATTCTGATTTTAGATGAACCCACCTCTGGACTTGACCCAAGCCAAACAATTGAAATTCGGAATCTGATTAAAGAGATTGGGAAAGAAAAACTGGTACTCTTCAGCACACACATTTTGCCTGAAGTGGCTGCTACCTGTACCCGAATCCTGATTATCCACCGAGGAGAAATTGTCGCGAACGGTACGCTGGGGGAACTTGTCAGTCAGGTTCAGAGTGAAGACACGTTACAAGTTGCAATCCGAGGTTCAGAAGAGGTAATTACATCAAAACTGAAAGAGTTAGACGGCATCACTGGGGTTCAACTTGTCAAAACAGATGATGGCATCGTGAATTATGAAATCACAGCGGCAGGAAATGGTGATAACGCAACTGAAGCCATCTACCAAGCGGCTGTCCAAAATGAATGGGGTTTGATAGAACTTCGCAAAGAATCTGTTGATTTAGAAGACGTATTCCTCCATTTTACATCTGGGCAGATCAGTGATAAGGTCCCTGCTACAGAATTGTCAAGAGAAGAGGACTCTACAGAAGAAGAGTAAATTTAACGTTTTTATAACCGAGCGCACCGCGTCCCAAAATAGAACACTATGCAGAACATCACCGCTATTTTCAAAAAGGAATTCAGAAGTTATTTCAATTCACCCATTGCGTATATATTTATCACATTTTTCCTCGCAATTTCATCATGGCTTTTCTTTCGTGCTTTTTTTCTTGTCGGTCAAGCCGAAATGCGAAGATTTTTTGGGTTAATGCCGTGGATTTTTCTTTTTTTCATTCCTGCTGTAACGATGAAACTCTGGGCTGAAGAGAAAAAATTGGGTACAGCCGAGATTTTAATGACGTTACCGATTCGGGATTACGAGGTAGTTCTTGGGAAGTTTTTAGCAAGTTTCGGATTGCTTGTCGTAACAGCTCTATTTTCACTCGGTCTTCCCTTTTCGGTTATGTATCTTGGCGACCCAGACGGTGGCACTATCGTATGCGGCTACCTCGGACTTTTATTAATGGGTGGGGCTTATCTTGCTATTGGGCTTTTCGCTTCAACGTTGACTGAGAATCAAATCATCGCCTTCATTTTAGGTATCTCTGTATGTTTTGCTTTTCTGATTATTGGTGAGGATTTTGTGCTTTTCAGCACGCCGGATTGGCTATTCCCGATTTTTAGTTATCTGGGTCTTGGTGCTCATTATAGTAGTATTTTACGGGGTGTTATCGATTCCCGCGATATTATATACTATCTCTCCATCATCGGATTTTTTCTCTATTTAAGCACTTTATCGGTTGAAAGTCGAAAATGGCGCTAAACAAGGAGGTAAACTGTTTTGGCTGATAAACGGATCAGACACGGTAGCAACATAGTTGCATTTATTGTACTTGTCTTAGGTATCCTGGTACTGGTTAATTTCCTATCCGCGCGCCGTTTTATACGCGCTGATCTCACTGAGGATAAACGTTACACTGTCTCAAAAGCCACAAAAAATGTTATTAAGAATTTAGACGATATTGTTACCGTCACCGCTTATTTTTCCACAGAACCTGCACAAGTTGCTCGTATCCGCCGTGAAATTCGAGATGTCCTTGACGAATATGAAGCATTTTCCCAAAAACTTCAGATCGATTTTATCGACCCTGCCGATTTTGATGAAGCACAGAAACAGGAACTCCGTTTTAAAGGTATCCCTGAAGTCCGATTCAATGTTTACGAGAAAGACAAAGCGGAAATTGCAATCGTCTATATGAGTATTGCTGTCGGTTATAGTGGTAAAGAGGAAATCCTTCCGGTTGTGCAATCAACTTCTAACTTGGAATACGATCTCACCTCCGCAATTCTCAAATTGACCACGAAGGAAACCAAGACAGTAGGATTTTTGACAGGACACGACGAATATAATATCACCGCTCAGACACAAGAAAATCAACTACGTGCACTCTTAGATAAAAATGCTCAAGGGCAATATAATCTTACTGCTGTTGATCTTCAAGCAGGAGGACCGGTTGACGAAACTGTAACAACATTAGTTGTTGCAGGCCCAAAACAGACATTAACAGAACGAGAAAAATACGAGATTGATCAGTTTATCATGCGTGGCGGTAGGGCAATTTTCTTGGTTGATCCCATTACAAGACCGCCTCAAACGCTTCAAGCAACACCTCTCAGTACTGGTTTGAACGATCTGCTTGAACATTACGGTGCTAAACTCGGAAATAACCTAATTGCTGATCTAAGATCTCATGGCAACCTCGCGTATCAACAAGGACTGTTTACCGTTTCTCAAGGTTATCCTTATTTCATTAATATCCTAAAAGCTAACTTCTCAGCTGAACATACCATCACAAATCAACTGGAAGCGTTGGTCCTGCCTTGGACGAGCTCTGTAGAGGTGCTAACAAATGAAGATGTAATTGCAACGCCGTTAGTCCAAACAACTGAATTTGGGCGAAGTATTCAAGGCGCTTACAACCTGATGCCGGGCACTCCAATTCCACAGATTGATTTACAAGCTTATACCGTTGCTGCTGCTTTGGAAGGAAAATTCAAAAGTTTCTACGCTGATAAAGAAGTTCCACCTGTAGCATCCACAGCGAACGGCAATGATACACCTACTCCGACACAGGAAACGGAGGATCGGACAACTATAACCGAAGGAATAGAAACACAAATTATTGTAATCGGAACAGCACAAATTCTTGATCGGATAAACGAACATGGAGCAAAATTTTTCTTAAACTGTGTAGACTGGTTAACTCTCGGCGAAACCCTCATCGGTATCCGTTCCCACACCATAACCAACAGGCCCCTAAAAGACACCTCCGGTTTTGAAAAAAATTTCATCAAATACATGTGTACTATCGGGATCCCACTGGTAGTAGTTCTCTTTGGGTTAATCAGATATCTCTTAAAAAGGAGGGTAAAACGGTTGGTCGGCACCTACGGTTCACAATTTTAAACTTTCCCATAAGTTTTGGACATGCCAACCGAATGGAACGATGAAAAAGAAACAACTCCTAATTTTAGGCGGCACCTTTGTTTTTCTGCTACTCGTCGTCCTAATTCTTGAGAACCCATTTAGAAAAAGTGAGTATCAAAAGAAAGTTGAAGAGGCGACCGCGCTGTTTCCGAACTTCAATAAGGAACAAGTTGCAAAAATTGAAATCATTGCCAAAGGTGAAACCACAACGCTTTCAAAACAAAGCGATCAATGGACTGTTACTTCTATGGACAACTACCCGGCAGATAGCGAGAGCGTCAAAGATTTGTTGGAGAAAGTCGCAGAATTTGACAATGCTAAACCTGTCTCTGATAACCCTAAAAATCAGGCGGAATTCCAAGTAGATAGCTCCGGTGTTGAAGCAAAATTGATGGATGCAAACGATAAAATGTTAGCACATCTGTTTGTTGGGAAAAATACGCCTGGATTCTTGAGCAGTTACGTACGTGTTGCCGATTCCAACAATGTCTATGAAGCACAAGGTTATCTACAATCTGTTTTTGACAAAGGCACACGAACTTGGAAAGATCGGACTATCTTTAATTTCAACAAAGGCATTGTTACACAGATAAACATCACTTCTCCAGAAGAAACGGTTGAACTGCGGTTAGATGCCGAGAATAAGTGGCAGATGCACCAACCGATAACAGCTGCTGCTAATCAGAGCGAAGTTGGTAATCTACTCACCGCCTTCAGTCAATTAAAGACTGATGATTTCGCAGAAGCGAAAGAACTTGCCGAATATGGATTAGATACACCCACCTCATCTATCTCTGCAATCCTCAACGATGGAACAGCTATAACTCTGCATGTCGGAAAAGAGGAAGGTGGCAAACTTTACGTCAAAAGTAAAGATAAAGAACCGATTTTCATGCTGTACAAATCAAATGTTGATAATTTAATAAAGAAATCCGATAAATTTATGGAAAATGTTACTCCTCCAGAAACGGAGAACACAAATCCAGCGGAATAGAGATTTTTAGGAGGATAAATGAAAAAATGTAATTGTTGGTTATTTGTAATCTGTGCGTTACTGATTTCAACGCTCACCGCGTGCGATTCAAATGTTGTCTCAAAGGTTTTGATGCCGCCAACAAGTGGAAGAACTATCCATGTTACGGGGAGCGGTTCTGTCACAGGGGAACCAGATATTGCAACGCTTAATTTAGGTGTTTCTGTTGAGAAAGAGACAGTCGCTGAGGCACGCGAAGAAGCAGCAAGTGCGATGACAGCGTTAATTGAATCTTTGAAAGCAAACGACATCGCTGAAAAAGACATTAACACTGAAAATTTCAGCATTTACCCGCAGTACGATTACACGGAAGGTGGACGCATACTACGCGGTTACAGCGTAAACAACACTGTTAGAGCAAAGGTGCGGGAATTGGATACCCTCAGCGATGTGATTGACGATGCCGCCGAAGCTGGAAGGGATAACATCGTTGTAAACTCCATTCAGTTTATGATTGAGGATACCACCGAATTTCAGAAGCAAGCCCGTAGTTTGGCTGTCAAAAATGCTGAAGCGAAAGCACAAACCTTAGCGGATGCAAGCGGTGTAACGCTTGGAAAACCTGTTACCATCACGGAAAACACCTATTTCGAAAGTCCACCAATACCGTTTCCAGTAGCAGAAGCAGCCTTTGCAGACGATAGCGCGCGTACTTCCACTCCCATTGTCCCAGGTGAACTCACCGTCACGGTGAATATTACTGTGGTCTACGAAATTGAGTAAAGCTTTTTCAACAACACAATATGAATAGGGTCAAACCTATTCATATCTTATACCAAATTAACAGGATTTATCTTGTTTTATTGAAGTCTGGCAGAATGCGCTTGGTAGAATGCGCGCATGGTATTCTACATGATTCTGCATTGGTTAGGAAACCGCGTCAATTTAAGGATTTTCTAAACATGGAAACCTTCTTCAATCCTTACGGGACTAAAGAAAGGACCGAAATATTTATTTAATCTTCATATAAGGGGTTAAAAAGCCACTATTTCTGTTATTTAACCCCTACAGGTACAACTTACTATTACTCATAAGTATTGTCCAATCATTCTATGGGTTTCATTTGTTGCTTGCCCTGCCTTCTGTGGAGTTTTGAAAAATGGCAAAGGCATTAGAAATATCATTCAACCTTTGCCAACCTCGCCAAATCACCATCACTCCCGGATTGCCATCTGACTTGCGTGCTAAAAAACCACCGAGTTTAGCAATCCAAATGACGACTTCAGAGACAGATGGTATTTTTTCAGGTAGCACCTGTGTCTTATGGGTTATGCGGTAAAGTGCTTTCCATTCAAGGTCATGTAAGACGTGTGTGCAGTCAGCATCGG
>PYJA01000047.1 GCA_003635185.1 Candidatus Poribacteria bacterium
TTGCCGTTCCTGTTTTACCTGTATAGGACGACAGCGGATCTGCTGTGCCCCCAAAGTTGCTTGGATAAGTTTCACCTCCCACTCATCGCCAGTGCGGTAAATCTCAACCCAATCGGAGGTGTCACCAACTTCCTCATCTATAAATTCAGTAACTTGATTTAATCTGCCTTGGCTAACTTGTGCGTCCTGTGTCGGACTACTCAGTTTTCCTCTTTCCCCATCCATTGCGACTCCTTGTCCAAATTTAGTAAATTTAACGTGAGTTTGATAAATAGTTCGGACTACCACATTTCCTCTTAAAGTCCCCTTGATAAGGGGGATTTAGGGGGTTAAAATACCGAAATATTGACTTTTTCTGCTCAATTCGCGCCCATCCTGTTAATTATCAAACTCACGTTAAATTTAGGCAGCAAATGCCAAGTTTTTAACGTTCTGTTAATAGTTCTGTATAGACAGATTCTGTCAATGCCGTATTTTTCTCACTACTAAATAACTGTTCTGCGCGCTGCCGTGCCGCTTTTCCCATTTCTGCCAACTGTTCTCTATCCGCAGCGAGTTTTGCAATAGCAGATGCAATTGCTTCAGCATTCTCAGGTGGCACCAAAACTCCGGTTTCAGGTGTGACCAGTTCTTTGCTTCCTCCAAGTGGCGTAGCAATCACCGACTTGCCCACTGCCATCGCTTCAATGATGGTACGTGGGCAAGCCTCTGGGATAATAGAAGGCGCTAATACAATGTCAAGCAAAGTCGTTACGACGCGCGTATCCGATAAGAAACCGGTGAAAATGACAGAGTCCACAACATCTAAGTCAGCTACCTCCTGTTTCAGTGAAGCCATATAATCATGATCCTTCTGAAAATAGGGACCGCCGACAATTAGCAATTTAACGTCAACCGAGGCATCAATAAAAGTCTTTTTTAACTCAGCTATCGCCCTCACAAGAAAGTGGATGCCCTTCTCTGGTGTTATCCGAGTCACAACACCCACAAGTATTGGCAGCTTCGACTCACTCTCTATAGGTTTCGCATTTTCCGAAAAGAGTTCTGCTCGAAGGGTTTCTACTTCTGTCTGTGATGCCTGAAATGCCTCTAAATCCACGCCGTTATAGATGAGGGTCTGCTTTGCTTCAGGTGCGAAATCCCATCGTGTTGCTTCTGACACCAAAATCACGCGATGTAGCAGTTTCGCACAAATCTTGTCCAATATACCGTAGGATGTTGCATATCGCTTGTGCATTAAAATTGGGATGCGGTGCAATTTCGCTACGATACCGCCAAGTAGTGCTACTGAAAGCGAATTGGCATGAATTAGCGCGATTTCATGCTGCTTTACAACCCGATGGAGTTGTGGGACGACCTGCAGTTGCCGAAAATCGTTGAGCAAATCTCGGAACGTAAATCGTTTAACCTTATCGGTTTTGTTATGCGCTTCAGGGAGAGATAACGGCACAACTTGCACACCTGTCTTTGCCACTTCCGCTGCAAATGGACTTCCGCCGAGACACCCAACAAAAGGTGTCCAACGTTGTTTGTTTAGCAATTTCAATAATAGCAGGAGGCTTCGTTGTCCGCCGCCAATGCCTGAACCACTATCAAGATATAGAATGTTGTATTTTGAAGGTTCGGGTGTTTTCATCTTCCCACGTAATGTGTATCTTTATACATGTATCGGGTAATCCATCTGCCATTCGCTCCGCCCACTCAATAATGCAGACACCATCGCTCTCCATATACTCACCTAATCCGAGGTCAGCAATCTCTGCAGCAGTTTCAAGGCGATACAGATCAATGTGATAGATAGGAATCTTTCCGTTATATTCGTTTATGAGAATATAGGAAGGACTGCTAACCACCTCACCCCGCGCAATACCGACTCCACGCGCAATGCCTTGTGTTAAGCACGTCTTGCCAGCACCAAGGTCCCCGATCAGTGCGATAACATCACCGGATTTCAGCGTTTTGCCGAGTTTCTCGCCGAGAGTTTGCGTCTCCTCTGGACTCTCTGTCTTAAATACCTTTTCCATTACGTTCCTGCTGCACACCGCAAGATATCCTCTTGCGTCAAATTTTCGTTGACAAATTCGCCTGTAATTCTGCCTTCGTGTAACACCAAAATCCGATCACTCATTCCTAAAATCTCTGGGAGCTCAGAGGATACCAACACAATCGCAACACCTGCGTCAGCAAGGTGCGCAGTTAGGGCATGAATTTCCGCCTTTGCGCCGACATCAATCCCGCGCGTCGGTTCATCAAGAAATAGCACCGTCGGACGCGTCAGGAGCCATTTACCTAAAACAACTTTCTGCTGATTTCCACCACTAAGCTGACGAACAGGAGCATCAAGTGAAGCTGCTTTAATACGGAGTGAATCCACAGATTGTGTGCTTTTCTGATACTCTACCTGCCGGTTGATCATCCCAAACGATGTAATTTCTCCAGATGTACTGAGACTTGCAAGCGTCATGTTTTGCACAACATCGTTATCCAAAATAAGTCCATACCGTTTTCGATCTTCACTGACTAATGCCATTCCCCGCCGTATTGCATCGCGTGGTGAGCGAATCTGAACATGTGATCCATCCGTATAGACCTTTCCGCTCCATCGTCCGGAATGCGCCCCAAAAATGGTATTTATTAATTCCGTTCTGCCAGCTCCCATTAACCCTGCGATCCCAAGTATCTCCCCACGTCGTGCCTCAAAACTTATATTCTCAAGACGCGGCGGTTCTAAAGGATAGGTGCTTAAGTCTTCTATCCGTAGTGCTATTTCCGCTTTTTTTGAAGATGTCGAGAAATGTTCACGATCCGGGAAAAGTGTCGTCAATTCCCGACCAACCATTTGCGAAATCAGTCTGTCTTCGGTGCATTCACCAATTGATTGCGTAGCGACCGTTTTGCCATCGCGTAGCACAGTCACCCGATCAGCAATCTGAAATATCTCCTTGAGTTTGTGGGTAATATAAATACAGGTTACCCCTTTGTCTCGAAGTTGCATTAGAATCTGTCGAAGAATGTCCACTTCGCTTTTTGTCAATGCTGCTGTCGGTTCATCAAGTACAAGTAAACGTGCATTTCGGGATAACGCCTTTGCTATCTCCACAAGTTGTTGTTGCCCAATACCGAGTTTATAGACTTGGCCCTGTAGCGGGATTTCCAATCCAAATTGCGCCAACAACTGTCCCGCATCGTGATACAAGCGTGGTTTGTCAATTATACCCAATTTGCGCGGTTCCCTGCCGAGATAGATGTTTTCCGCTACCGTCATTTCAGGAATCAATGCCAATTCCTGATGAATGACAGCGATGCCAGCGTGTTCTGCTTCCCGCACGTTGCGGAAACGTTGTTCAACACCGTTGATGTGTAGTTGTCCTTGATATGTGCCATGCGGATGCACCGCACCGAGAACCTTAATCAAAGTTGATTTGCCTGCCCCATTCTCACCACACAAGGCATGAATCTCACCAGAATGCACTTCAAAACTCACGTTATCTAACGCTCGTACGCCGGGAAAATCTTTCGTAATTGCTTGCATGCTGAGAAGTGGGACTGCCATTTTCTTTTATCCTCCGACTGAGATTCCCGTTATTATAGCAGGATCAAGTGCAGTTTTCAAGGTTTTTGTCCATCTGGATATGTAAAGTTTTTGTACCAGGACAGACGCATTCCCCTTGATAAGGGGTTAGGGGGTTGAAAAGTCATTATTTCAGTGATTTAATTCCCTAAATCCCCCTTATCAGTGGGACTTCAAGAGAAAATGCATCTGTCCTGCTATTTTTAATGAAGCGGATTAAGGCGTTTTTCATGTTTCTTGGGACTTATTCGCTTGGTTTTGTTGTGAGATTTTTTGGATTTGGTTTGATGTCGGGAGGGTATCGAATTTCCCAGAGTTTGACCGCCGCATCAGCAAAGATAGCTTGAGGGTAGATCGGCATAAATGCGTCGCTCAATTGGACTCGCAGGAATGAATCCGGAGGATCGTATCTCGTTAACAAAATATGCGTCGCGTCGTGTGTTTTTAGGAACGTTAAAACGTCTCGTTCGTTTTTGGCTCCATGGATATACCTATCGTAGAGTGTTATCCAGTGTGGGATGTAGTGATCTTGGTCAACAATTGTTTTGACTTTCGCAATGACGTTTAACGTGCTTCCATAGCTCCAGTTTGCTGCAACAACCGCATTCCCTTTAAGGTTGTGTTTCATCCAAATCAATGTATTCGTTGTTAAAGCGTCTGCGGGGAAAGGTTTTCTGACTGTCGCTGTACCAAGTGATCGTAGTCCATGTCCGCCGAGCAGTGGAAAGCAGAGAATGACAATGTAGATAAACACTGCCACAGTGGGTATGAGAATCGTCTGCTTCCACTTTAAGGGTTTTGTGAGCGTGTGTGCAATGTAGGTAACAATTTCTGTAGTAAAATAGGCGAGCGGTATACCAATAAAAAAGTCGTAGCGCAGAGCATCACGGGAGAGAGCTATCCATAGGAAAAACCATGCAATAAATGCGATCGCTACATTCTCATGCTGGATAGGTTGCTTGCGTGTCCAACCAAGATAGAGAAAGGTTGAGAGACAAAGTACACCTATTCCTAAGAAAAGCAGGTGTCCTATGTTGCTGTCCCGGAACAGGATATCCAGTTTATCTTGAAAAAGAACGGTTATTACCCAAAGGCACGCGGGGACCGCGAAGATTTCCCCGAGTTTTTCGCGCAAGTGTACGTGGATAAAAAAGACACCGAAACTTCCGATGAGAAAAACGCTACCGTATCGATATATCCAATAATTGAAATCAGCGGATCTGAGTTCTCCTACCGATTGCATGAGCTGACTTTGGCTCAGCGGAACAGTGGTACTGGCAAAAGTATTCAGTTGACTGAAAACATATCCGAGTGTAAATGTGATTCCAATGAGTGTTAGACCGAGGGCAACGGTGCGTGCATGTCGGCGGAATTTTTCTATTTTTATGAGTAATAAGTGCCGGAATGCGCGGAGTATGAAAAACCCTATCGGAGGAATTAACATGAAAGCGGCGACGTGTGTTGCCATGCCCCAACCGTCCCGATAGGCGGGGGATGTGAGCCAAAGTGTTGGAACGAACATGAGCATCCATAGCAGATAGAACCACAGGTATTCTTCTGCTTCCGATGTTAAAAACCGCCAAATTTCTACAAGCAGGATGATGCTGAGGAAGATACCAAAGCCTTCCCATGAGTGTCCACCAAGGAAAAAGGTAAAACCGCTGATGATCGTCCATAAAATCCGTTTTCGTTGTGTGTGTGTTTGTAAAGATATAAGATAGGTTGTGACTGCAATAATACCGAGCATAAGACACCAACTATCTCGATCACTAAATCCAGCGGAACTCCGCTCAATGGCACCGGGGAGGGTAGCGATAAGAATGCCGAAGATGCTTGAAAAGAGGATGCCTCTTGTACGGTAAAGGAAGTAGCACAGTACACCGAGCCCAAACACAAAACAGACTATGGGCGCGTAGAGACAGACGTGGTAGAGGGATACTTTTGGAAAGAAAAACGCAATCGTTTTATGCGAATAAGCGAGAGCGTAGGGGTAGAGATTTAGGGATTGTCCTAAATCTCTACCGAGCGGTAGCCACCGAGACATATCACGATCAGGCAGCCACCCATGTTCTGAGATGATCTGCGCAAGCCAATAATAGTGGTAAGGATCGGATCCGGTGAACATACCATCAGGCAGTGTTCCCGATCCCTGGAGCCGGATAAGCAAAGCGCTCAGTAAAATCGCGAAGAGAAGCAGCAGTTTGAGGTGCTTTCTCTTTGAGAAGATAATATCTTTCATTGCGTTTTTTTAGAAATGCCGACGCGCAGTCCTTTCTTGAGACAGCATCCGCATTTTTTCTTTCCTTTTTCTTTTGCCCGCTTTGCTTGAATCCGTTTAACGACAAGTGAATTAGACGAGGTAGACACCTCACTTGTCGGCGGCGTTAGTACTTTGGCGCAGATAAAAATCGCGGCGAGAACACAAACACAGCAGAGTATGATAAAAAGTTTTTTATTCATTGTGTGGCTCCTGTGCCTTCGGTGGCGGCGTGGTGCGATGTTTAGGACGACTCGGCACCGCACGACGTGACGGTGCTTTAAGTTTGAACTGTTGTTCCATTTGACGCGCTATTTCTGGATCCACTTCCCGAAGTCGTTTTAAGCCTGCTGTTGGTCCGTGCAGATGCAATGTTTCAAGAGCCTTGCCGATACTTTCGGGAGTTGGCGGTTTTGAGATTAATTGTTCTCGGAGTTGGTTCGCAACGCCTTCAGGCGTAAACATTTTTTCTAACTCTGCTACAATCTCCGCATCACTCATAGAACTCCATCTAACCAATGTTTCCATCGCTTGTTCAAACTGTACTTGTTCTTCACGGAGAATTCTTTCAAATTCTGCTTGTTGAAACTCACGTTGGGCTGTGTCTACTATTTGTTTTTCTCTATCCTCAAAGCTATTGTTCCCCCTCATATTTTCACTGAAGAACTCCTTATCCTCTTCAAAAGTCGGAAGCTTGTCCTGCTTCTGCTTTTTTCGCTGCAAGTATTCTTCATATTTGTCTGGGGATAGCACCTCTTCCGGGGTGATCGGTTGAAAAGGTTCCTGTAGTGGTTCATTATTCCCATCAAGATAGATAATTTCATACCCGGGCGGTTCAATACCACGATAGAAAAGATTAAATTCTTGTTCTTCTGTCAAATCTTCTCCCATAATCCCGCGCAGTCGCGAACCATCTTTTAGGCGTTTTAATTGAACATAGACGCGTCCGGAAACAGTCGGCAAAAACGTATTATCCATGAAGAAACCACCATTAACCCGTGGATCCGCAGCTCTCGCAGCGCTCACTTGTTCATATTTCCAAATCCTTCTATTAATTAGACTTTCTTTCAATGCGTTTATATCGCTTGTATATTCAACCCCATTGCCGGCAGCGATCCGTTCATGGTTCTCTGGATTGTTGTCCAGATTGTAGAGAACATTACGTGCAGACAGAGCATATGAAAATTCGAAAGCGTTATTGATAGTGATGCCTCTGTTAAGCATCCTTTGAAGAAACTCTTTTGCGGGATATGCCGCTTCCAGTGCGGAGGTCTCATCCAACTTATCCCCAAAAACTTTGAGAAGTGCTTCCGGTGTCTGGGGACCTTCATACCTTTTTGGAGTGAGTTCTGGCTGTTCATTCCTCTTTTTAGCTAACTCTTCAATCGGAATAATACGTAAAGGTGGAGGGGTGTCTGAATCCTGTTTGAGTGCCGTCATCTTCTCCTGAAGAATATTGCGTATGTTTGCTGCAGCCGTTTCAATATTCGCTTCAACGTGAGCTAGCTCCCAGGGTTCTTCTGCCTTCAAGTGTCGCAACATTTCTTCTAACTGGATGTCAACTTGTTTATTGAGCCACGTTTCCCAGGGATCGGTAAGATTAGCATCTTTTCTGTCACTAATACTGCCGTTTTGTTTTGGGTTCTCGGCAACATCTTGTAAGACTTGGCGAGAAAAGGTTTGTGTCATCAGCAGATAAAGGGCAGCGATGCCGATACACGCAAAAATTGTGATAAGTAGAATTCGTTTTTTCATCTGTGTGCTCCTTTTTTGGGTGTATCTGTGTTGAACAAGGTTCAACACAGATACACCCTCAGAATATTAAGAACAAGAATTAGAATCACTGTGAGGGTCGGGTTTCTTTCCTGTATTATGCTGCATGTCAGCTGTCCCTTCCACATTAGAACTCACGGTAGTAGGCCCCTGACATTCCAATTTTTGTTCCGCCTTCTTATGATTCAGTTTAATTTCCCATATCCAATGTATCCAATTAAATTTACTCTCAGCTATAACCAAGACACTAACTGACTGATCCTTGGGTTTGTTTGCTTGGTTACCACATTTCAACTTAATCGTACCGCTCCCTTCAGCATAATCATCCTCCTGGTGCGCCTCTTGATTGTACATGGTAACGAGAAGTTCACCTGCAGCATAAGCGTTGGTATTAGAAGTAGGATTAGCACCATCATAACAACTAGCACCTGCCCACATCCTGCCAGGTTTCTCCCTAACAGCTTCTGAGTTATAAACCATCATCGTTGCGCCCACTACGAAGATGCCGATAATCAGCATTACGAAAAATTTGGTATTCATTTTGTTCTCCTATCTGACTTCGTTACGTGAAGTCAATATTAAAATTAGATATTTGAGTCAATTTTCATTCACAATCCCATACAAGATAGGGTTGAGAACACATAACTAACAATCCAATAAAACTGGATTGTATTGTTATATTATGAGCAAATTTCGTGCCAATTTGTAAAATAAGACACAAAATTATTGGAATTTATGTGTCTAAATGTAGGTGTATATTGAGTTTATCACCAAGAAAAATAATCAAAACTTTATTTTATAACGAAACTTGAGTAAAAAATGGAATCTGTTCGATTGACAATTTTTGCCGCTCGATTGACAATTTTTGTCAATCGAGCGGCAAAAATTGTCAATTACAATATTTTAAGGGGTAATATCTCTTGTCCGTTTAAACATTTTTCTTGCACGAAATTACACGTTGTAGTATCATCTTTAAAGTTTCATCCCGTTTTTTTTTATTCTTGAAGGAGGGAATTATGAATTGGAGTACGGCATTCACTGAATTACCGTCAGCATCAATGCAAGCGATTTATCACGCAATTCAACAGATTGCAACATCAGATATCCCGATCATCATTATTGGTGAAACTGGTGTTGGTAAGGAAGGAATAGCGAGATACATCCACAACAGCAATCCAAAACAAGACAAACCTTTTGTAGCTATGAATTGTGGAAGATTTTCCGCAGAGATGCTGCAAAGTGAACTGTTTGGACATGAAAGGGGGGCTTTTACCGGGGCAGAACGTCAACGCAGCGGTGCTTTTGAAAAAGCAAATGGGGGTGTCCTCTTTTTAGATGAGATTACCGAAATGTGTGTTGATGCCCAAAAGATGTTCCTCCGCTTTTTAGACACAAACACATTTACGCGGCTCGGTGGAAATGAAGTCTTGACAACGGATGTCCAATTGATCGCATCGACAAACAGAAGCATCGGTATGGCAGTTGCCCAGAAGGAATTTAGAGAAGACCTCTATTACCGTCTTGATGGTGTGGTGCTTCGGGTGCCGCCCCTACGGGATCGCCCTGAAGATATTGCGCCTTTAGTCCGATTTTTTATTACTGAACTCGCTCCTAAACACGATAAAAATGTTACAGGGATAACGTCAGCAGCACTCCTCCGCCTTGAACAAGCAAAGTGGCCTGGCAATATACGGCAGCTTAGAAACACTGTTCATGCAGCGATCTCACTTGCCAAAACAGACCAACTTGAACTCGAAGATTTTCCAGACAATTTACTCATCGCTCCAGATTTGGAAAAACCTAACTTACCCTTTGACATAAAACAAAATACATTCTATTCACTGTCTGTCCCAAATTTAATTTCACAATTAAAGGCACTTCCTGAAGAAACACAACACGAAATCGTCCGAGAAGTATTAGAACACCTGCCCAGTCCTGGAAAAAAAGAAATATTCTGGACAGCAGGTATGAGTTGGCACCAAATTCTACATCAAATTGCCCAGGCGCGCGTTGAGAAGTATCCAACTATAGCTAAAGCAGCCGCTTCATTAAGTATTGATAGGCGAACTCTTAAAAAATATGCAGAATTGGATACTGATAATCCGAACGATATAGCCAATGGATTTGACTTTTTCTAAATCCATTAGCTCATCTAAAGAATGTGTGCTAATGAAAAGTTTGACCCGCGTGGCCATTACCTCCATAAAAAAACGCAATAAGTAGTTTTGGGCTTATGTCGTTTTCTGTGAAGATTTTTTTGTTTGCTTGTTGACTTACTCACACTCGGATTGTGTGTTACTTTTCTGCGCTTGCGAATAGCACAAACATTATATTCTGTGAGTTCCAAACAAAAAACGAACTCGCAGAATATTAAACAGGTTTTTCGGCAAATCAACGGGACGCATGGTGATAAGCTACTTGAATCTAACAATATTGTCCAAACTTTAGTGATTAAAAACATAATACCATATATTGCCAAACTTATTTAAAAAAATAATTGTCTGTAGCAACTTGGATTATAATAACGCGCTGCGTAAGTCCTAACAAATTGAGATATATTTTCAGTTCGTTTTCAGGATTTCCGAACGAACCTTTAGAATATAGGGATGCTTAGGGGCTTGGGAGTATGCTTTCTGAATTTCACGTTCCGCCTCTGGAATACGTTTGAGACGATAATAGACAAGTGCGAGTGTTGCAATATGTGCCGGTCGATTATCTTTCTTTACGGAGGCTTCGGCGAACGTAAGTGCCTCAGCAAGATTTCTATTTTCTGTTGCAAGTAGTGAGGCTAACGCATCTTTTGGAAACGGAACATCTGGTGCCAGTTTGATTGCACGGCGGAAATCCGTTTCTGCATTGTCAGACTTTCCGAGTTTTCTGCGAATCTGTCCGCGCCACCAATACCCCGGTGCCCACGCCGGTTCATGTTGAATACCCATCGTAAACGCATTCTCGGCACCCCGCAGGTCACCTGATGCCTCACGAAGATTAGCAAGTTGAGAATAGGTATCCATGAAGTCCGGTTCGTGTTGAATGAGCGTGAGGAAGTGCGATTCTGCTTCGGCGCGATTCCCAAGTTTTGCCGCTATCATCCCTAAGTGTAACAGTGCTTGACGCGAGGTAGGTTCTAACTTAAGCACACGTTGATACGTCTGTTTAGCAGATGTTAATTTGTCCATCTGCATTTGAACATACGCGTAATCTTTCAAAGCAGGGATATAGGTTTCATCCGTTTCGAGTGCCTTCTGTAGCAGTTCTATGGCTGGCTGTCCGTGTTGTTTTGCAATAAATTGATGTGCCTGCTGACGATAAACCTCTGCTAACGTTTGCCGATAACGAGAACGAGCAATATTAGCCTCCTCCGTATTGCCAAGTTGTTCAAGAACATTCGCGAGTGATTTGTGAAATACCGGTTCATGCGGTGCTTCTTGAATAGCCTGTTCATAAAAATGTTGCGCGACTACGAGTTCACCGCGTTTTGCTGCAACCTCGCCTCTTCCAAAGGCAGCACTCGCAAGCGTTTTATCTAACATAAGTGCTGCACGAAACACTGCATCAGCTTCATCAATGCGGTTGAGTTTAAGCAGCACATGTCCAAGATTGTTATACGCAGCCGTTGTGTCTGGATACAGTTGCACCGCTACGATGTAATATCGCCGTGCTTGTTCCAAGTTGCCGCGTTCCGTTTCAATCTGTCCCAAAGCGATATACCACGCAACAGGCGCATTTTCGCCTGCACCTTTAACCGCCTCTTGAAACCAGTCGTCAGCCGCATCAAGTTGTTTATTGCGGTGATAAGCGGTAGCGAGTTTAGCCTGCACAGTCGGTTCAAAGCCAAAACGTTTCGCCTGCGGAAATTCCGAAATCAATTGTAATGCACGTTGAAAAGCGGCAATTGCATGCGGATAATCTCTTAACTTCGCAGCGGCATCACCTGCTCCAATGTGTGCAATCGGGAGTTTAGGGGTATCTTTAGCAACCGCCTGATACAAACGGAGTGCTTCCTCAAACGCCCCTTCTTTAAATGCATGCTGCGCTTTTTCCAGTTGCTCCCGAGCCTTCTCAGGATAGGTAGATATATCCCATGACAAAACATCGCCAAAAACGGATACAGTGAATATCAAGAGAAGAGAATGGATGGCTGTTTGGAATTTTGTTAAATTCATCAGACTATTTTGTGGATTCAATTGTTATTCCTGAAACACGCTTAAACGCATCTTCTAAGATATACCAAGGTTCCTCTGCTTTTTGTCTTGTTAACCATTCCTTAAACGCTATCTCTGCCTTGTTATGGCGGATCAGATTTGCAATATCGCCTTTAACTTCCGAATACTGTTTTTGACGTTCAGGCGTTTTCTTGACAAGTTCAACAATCCGATATCCCTCTGGAACAGCAATCGGACCTTTACGCTCAGCAGGTTTCAACTCCGCAACCGTTGTTCCCAACCGCGTATCTATATTCAAGGTAAGCGAATTAAATCTAATAGACTTCTCAGTTTTGAAACTTTGCTTAATTGCATCATAAGTTTCACCTTGCAGTAAACGTGAATTGATTTGTTCCGCGAGACGTTTAGCGGACTGCTTCTCTTTTGCTGAACTGTTTGGAGTCACAGCTAGCAGCACAGAGCGAAACGTAACTGTTGCTGGTGCAATAAACTGTGCTTTGTTTGCTTCAAAATATTGTGGTGCTAATTCATCAATTTCTTTGCTATCGACGGTTCTAACAAACTGACGCGTATAATATTCATCGTAAATTATTTTATCTGACACCCACTTCTCTAACGCTTTCATCTCTAATTCCTGTTTCTGCAAAATGCTGTAGAACGCCACATCGGAAGCGAACTTTGTGCGTATTTCTGCGATTCGTTCTGCCACCTGCTTCCTGTGATCAACAGCTGTGATTCCGATTTTTTCTGCCGCTTGTAGGACTAATCTGCGACTGATAATACGGTCTAAATACGCCTGCTTTTCTGCCGCAGTCGGTTCACGCAAAAGTGGCTTCGGTTTACCTATAATAACCTCAATGCGAAATTCGTTTACAAATTCACTTTGCGTAATTGCTTTTCCATCAACGACGGCAATCACGGAGTCAATTAAAATCTGTGCATTTGCATTTCCAACACACAGGAAAAGCAAAAAAGCGATGTATTGTCCTATGTTTAAAAGGTGTTTTGGTGTCTTCATGGTTTTTGATATAATACCGCAATTTTGTGTTTAATTCAAGATGTTTTATCGGGTTACAGGACTTACGCATTCCCCCTTGATAAGGGGGGTTAGGGGGGTTAAAAAGTCGTTATTTCAATGATATTTCAGTGATTTAACCCCCTAAATCCCCTTATCAAGGGGACTTTAAAGAGAAAATGCGTAAGTCCTGGGGTTATTTAGTTTTACGAATTTACAATTGATGAGCGTTATTAATAGTTTACATAGTCCGCTGATTCACGGTGCTAAAGAGGACTAATCTCGATAAACTTTACACACCCACCGAAGAGCAGTAACTTCATTTTGGACACAGATCAATGTATAATTCTTCGTCTTATCTCAAAGGTCTTCCCCAAGTCACTCTTGTTTCTAATTGAAAACTAAGAAGTCCATCAATATCAACAAAGTCGCTCAAGATTTGCGATAATTCGGCATCAAAGGCACTGACATTTTCCTCTCCCATGTTTTCCTTAGACAGACTTGCTCTTGAATGAAAGGACTGAACATAGGCTGTTAGCGGTTGCGAAAAGTTAACTGGTGCTGTCCGTTTATCTCCAATCAGATGTATATGTCCTCTATCTGTAAGTTCTTGAACCAGATCAATCTCCCTATAGTGCTTATTAGTTGAATACTTGCGAATCAATGACAGTTCTGCGTCATGCCAAGGTGCGCCAACAGGACGATCCCCATCAATGATTACGAGATAGCCATCTATTGTCAACACTTCCCCGAATTTTAGAAACACGACGTTCCAATCCATCCAGTGAATGCTTGCTCCAGCTGTCACCATACGGTAAGGCGGGTACAACTGAACATCTTCAACAGGTCCAATGATCCACCGAAGTTTAGGGTGATTGCCATTAGAGAGCGACTTTCCTACTTGAATCATTTCTTGTGAGAAGTCAACGGCATCAACACTTCCCACATGCTTGACGAGTGTACGTGCTATTTTACCTGTACCACATCCTACATCTAAAATTTTCCCATGTGATTCTCCCAGCAAACTTAAAAGTATTCTGTACGTTTCCTCAGGATAGGGAGGCCGGAACTCATACGCTTCTGCTAAACTTCTGTTTTTAAATCGCGAGGCGTAATCGTCCCAGAATTGTCTTGGCCTTGTGGTTTTCATGTTGGATCCCGTTGTGAATGCGTGCAGGTCCTAATCTGTTGAATAATACGCGTTCCGGTGATTTTGTTGTGCCTTTAATTTGCATCCTTAACAGTATTTTAGCCAAATTCTGTTTATTATTCAATCCAAAACACCGTAGAATGTAGAATTGTAATGTTAAGGACGCTGTCGAATTGTCTGTCGTTTTAAGCGTTGCGTGAGATGAGACTTTGTGCTACACTCTCTGACAAAGAAGAACCCAAGATCAGATTAGCCTTCTACAATCAAGCAAAGGAAAAGCAATGCAAAGCGAACAAAAAATTGGTTGGAAAGCAGTAAGTAAAACTGGAGCCGTAGCTGCAGGTGGTGCAAAGGCTGTTGCAGCAGGAATTGAGATCTTAGAAGCAGGTGGAAATGCAGCAGACGCAGCTGCAGGAACAATCCTTGCACTCAATGTCACAGACCATGGTGCCTGTTCTATCGGTGGTGAAGTGCCGCTTCTTATCTTTGACGCGGAAAAGCAGGAAGTGAAGTCACTCTCCGGACAGGGACGGGCACCGCTTTCTCAAGTTGCGATTGACTGGTATATGGAAAACGGTATCCCGAATGCCGATGTAAAAATGGCACCTGTCCCATCTGTTGTGGATTTATGTACAACAACACTCAAACTCTATGGAACAATGACGTTTGAAGAAATTGTTGCGCCAACGTTGGCACTGCTTGATGCTGGTAAGGCAAAGTGGCATCCTGATTTGGCGATTACCCTGCGAAAAATGATTGAAGAAGAACGGGGAACATCTGGCAGTCGTGAGAAAAAGGTGCAAGCGGCGAGTGATCGGTTTTATGGACGGAACGGTGTTCAGAGTGACATTGCTGATGAATTAGAGGCTTTTTACATTGAAAAAGGTGGATTTCTTCGCAAGAGCGACCTTGCTGCCCATGTTACGCTAATTGAAGACCCTGTAACGGTGGATTACCGAGGATACACAGTGTGCAAGTGTGGCACATGGACACAGGGACCTTACCTATGTCAAGCATTGCGCCTGTTGGAAGGTTTTGACCTCAAAGCGATGGGACATTTCTCGACGGACTATGTGCATGTCGTCACTGAAGCGCTCAAGTTGGCAATGGCTGACCGAGATGAATATTACGCTGATCCCGAATTTGTAGATGTACCTATCACAAAATTGCTTTCCGACGCGTATACGCAGATTCGCCGCCTCTTAATTGATATGGAAAAAGCATCACATGAAGCACAACCGGGTGACGTGGAAAACATGAAACCGCTGAAAGCAGATGGTATGTTTCGCCCCGGTGTTGGTGGGACAACAACTTGTGTAGTTGCTGACCGATGGGGAAATGTCGTGTCTGCTACACCGAGTGCTAATGTCTATCACGCAGGAGGCACTGGTACAACTGGTGTTAGTTACGGTAATCGCTTGCGGAGTCTTAATACAACTCCCGGACATCCGAACTGTATTGAGCCTGGGAAACGTCCAAGAATTACGCTTACACCAACACTTGTCCTTAAAGATGGGACACCTATTTTGGCAATCAGCGTTGCAGGTGGTGACCTGCAGGATCAGGCAACGATGAATTTGCTGCTCAATTTCGTTGAGTTCGGCATGCTACCGGAAGATGCTGTTACAGCACCGCGTTTTGCTACTGCTCATCACGAAGATTCGTTTGACCCAAATCCCAATCGTGAGCAGACATTCGGGCAGGTAAGTTCGTTGACTATAAACGATAGTGTGAGTGAAAACGTTAGGGCAGAACTCGCTAACCGCGGTCATAAGGTTAAGGCACAAGCAGGTGCTATTGCTGCCCCCTCCATGCTTTTTGTTGATAAAGATAGTGGAACTTACTATGCTGCGGGGGACCCTGCTGCTGGCAGGCATGCTGCTGGACTGGAATAGAGTGCGCTTGTGCTGTTAAACTCCCATCTGTTGCCAAATCTTAAATCGACGTTGCAATACACTTAAAAATCGGTCAATGGATTTATCCATTTGCGATATACGCTGCAGATCCATTTCGTTGACGAGGTCTGCTACGCGCTCGGTTCCATCTAACGGCGGCATCATACCAGCTTCAATTATGGCGTTTAGAAAAAGTTTTTTATAACGATCCTGTTCACATTTCTGATCCGGTGTTGGACACCCTCTGCCAAATACTGTTTTGAACGCCTTTGAATCCAGAAGCAACCATCGCTCAATATGGGGTTCAGGAGTCGCGCTGATAACCAGATTTGTGTAATCGGAGATGGCCTGATGAATCTCGCGTTCTTGCTCCAAAGAACCCTTACAATTGCTATCTGTACCGGCGATGATAAGGTCTGGCAAATCCTCTTGATTCCGATGCAAATCCTGTTGATACTTTTTTAGGGCATTGATGACTTTCCCCTGTCCACCACGTACACTGTAGGAAATAAGGTTGATTTTTACATGGTATGTATTAGCAAGACGCTCTATAAGGGCTATGATAAAACGTTCCAATGTTCGATCTTCAGCGAAGATACTGATATTATACATCAAGATCCCCCCGCAGGACGCGTTTTGGAATGGATAACTCATCTTCGGCTTGGAAGGCTTTCTCAATATCCAGTTTCGGCCATAGTGATTTCAACCGTGTCTTAAAGGGCTCAATTTTTGTCTGCCCATCCACCTTATGACAGACGTACAAAAATTCTGGGCGAATAAATTCCAGCAAAAGCGGTGAATGTGTTGTCACAATATACTGAGTCCGTTCAAGAAGCCTACGAACCTCCAAAAAACTTGCAATTCTATCAATCTGGCGCGGCTGGACACCATTTTCTGGTTCTTCAAATCCGATCAATGCAGGCGGTTCTTTGCTCCCCACGAGTGCCAAGAGTCCTAAAATCCGGAGTGTGCCTTCCGACAAGACTCGGATTGACATGCCTCTTTCTCCTTCACGCAGGCTGAGTTCAACCTCACCCAAGTCGCTGATGTCAACTTCAATTCCGGTTATAGAGGGAATAATGTTATGGAGCGCCTTCTCAATAGATTCAAACTGCCGTTCATTGTGGGTCTTTAAGGTATGCAGATAACTTGCAAGCTCTTCTCCCATCGACCCTATGTGGTTCACCTCTTTTGCAGGAGTGGGGAGCCGCATGCGTTCCCGTGGTTCAAAATAATGGGCGAACCAACTTGCTAATTCGTGATGCATTGCAGCGACATGTGGATAGTGGACAGAAGAGTGCTGCATTGATAAGATGCTTTGATCGAGAGGATACTCATAACAGATTGAACGCGCCTTCCCCTCCAAACGCATAAGTATTTGATTCCCAACCCGCTCCAAGAAGGGTTTCCTATTTTGCTTTAGTTCTCCCTTGGCGTTGAGCGCGGCGAGATATTCATCTGCTACACGCAAGATGCCTTGCTTTGGCAGCATCTCAATCTTAATTCGATACCGCAGATTTTCCTCTCGGACCGGGCGCAACCGCTTTGAAGCGGATCTGCCCTTATGCTGCACATCTGTTGTTGAAGTTGGCTTCATTTTCTGAACTTGTCGATTGACTTTTTCAACAACTGTCGAGGACAACTGAACATCTATCTCTATACAAAACGAAACTTTTTCCTGCTGCCGCAGCGTCTTAATGCCTTCTGGTCCAAAAGTGAACGATTCCAGTGGATATCCTCGATGCGGTGCAAAAGCCTCCCGTAACGTGCGGCAGGTCGCTATTCGTGACAGAAGATGCAAGGCATCAAGAAGATTGCTCTTTCCCGAAGCGTTAGGACCGATAAGCACCGCGAGGTATCCAAGATGCACCTCAATATCAACGAGGGATTTGTAACCTTGAATTTTGATGCGCTTCAGCATAATAGCGTGCCTCCGTTTGCGTTCTAATATCCTAAACTTCGTAGATATTCTCTATTGACTACCGCAGCTTCAGCAGGTGGGCGCGGTGGATACGGACGGTCAAGTTCGACAGAAACCCATCCATCGTAACCGACTGATTCAAGACCTTCAAGCACCGCTTTAACATCAAGTCCAAGGTTGCCTGCACCGAGTTCAGCAAAACGCGCCTTCTCACCAAAACGTTGTGTCCGATAATCCCAGGTTTCTGGATCGTCTGCATGGCAATCTTTGAGATGAACATGTCCAATCCGATTACGCAAAAGGTTGCTCTCAAAAACCTGCATCGGATCACTACCCGCGGCAAGCATGTGTCCCGTATCAAACAGCAGCCAGAGACTTGGTGCTACCGATAAGAGACGTTCTGCATCATCAACTGTCTCAATCAAGGTGCCGAGATGTGCGTGGTGAAAACCTTTGATGTGGTGTGCATCACAGTAAGCAAGGATATCGTCTAATGTTCGGGCACCGTTTTCAATATCTGCATCACTCGGATTTGCACCACCCCATTCCCCACGACGTAGTGCAGGAACTTCGGCAGCGTTGTTGCCAAGCGTGATATTGAACCTGATTCTATCAAGTCCTGTACCGCCAGCGTTGACGATATGCAGCCCTAAACTGCGTGCAAGCGTAGCCATTTCAACAAGACTTTCTGCTCCTTCAATTGGAACACTTTCAACACCTTCCCAACCGGCATCGGCTACTTCGCGTAATACTTTTTCCGGATTTTCTCGCTGTTCTCCACCAAACTGTATGAGATGGCATGCGAATCTTAATTCACTCATATTTGTCTCCTTAATAATTATCCTACCGAAAGATGTATTTTCTTTCCAACAACTTCTGCATACTTTCTCAAAGTTGAAAGCGTAACATTCTCTGCGTGGTTTTCTATTTTTGAAATAGCAGATTTTTTGGTATTTAACTTTAGTGCCATTTCTTCTTGAGTTAATCCTGCCTCTTCCCGAGCTTGTCGGAGAAGCACACCAAGTTTGAATTCTAAGTATCCTTTTTCATAATTTTCTGCAAATTCAGGGTCTGTCATTTTACGTTTTTCTACGTACTTTTTTAAATCACTCACTGTATTTTCCTCCTAAAGTAATCTCGTTTTCTTTCCTCTGCTAACTGAATGTCAGACTTTGGAATTTTCCGTGTTTGCTTAGAAAAGGCATGATTTAGAACGACTAATCTTGGACCATCAAAAAAGGATAGAATCCTGAAAGTATCCCTACCAATGTTAACCCTTATCTCCCAAATATTATCCGTATCAATAAGTTTTTTGAAGTATTGTTTAGGGATTACCTCTAATTCCTCGATTAAACTTAAGGTCCAAGTAACTTTTGTACTCTGCCTTGCTGTAAGGGAATCCAAAAATTGCTCAATTGGGCAATTACCCGATTCCGTACGGTAGAAAGTAACTTCTCTCATATTTAGAAACTAACAACATTCTGCCTAAAAGAAAGTTCAAAATGTGTCGCCTATACGTTGTTTTTCTTCACAACAGTCCACTCACTGTCCAACATTGAATACCATGCAGTATTCCTGTTTCGACCTTTTATAATCATGTGCTGTCTGAAGATGCCTTCAAACTTGAAACCGAGTCGCAATGCTGCTGCTCGAGAACGTTCATTCAGAGAATCGCATTTCCATTCAACTCTCCGATATTTAAGCCTATCAAAAGCCTCACAGAGCATTAGATATATTGCCTCTGTATTTACGTTTGATCTCTGATAATCCGGTGAATACCATATATGTCCAAGTTCCAATCGCCGCATATCTGAAACGATATTCAGAAAACTTACCATTCCTACTCGTTGCTTCGATTTAAGATGATGAACTGCAAAGAAAATTGGATCATCTGACTCCGCACAATCCTCAAGCCATTTTTGCATATTATATTTGTTTTTAAAGGGACCATAACTCATATAGGTCCAAAGCTGCTCCTTCATCTCTGATCCGTGAGAGCATTCATAGAGTTCCACAACATCGGTTTGTGGGTTAACTGGCGATAATGTAATGAATTTACCTGTGTAGTCTGTTATTTGAGGCACACCAACATGAATAATATTTCCAACTTGGAGAGACGATTGTGTCATAGCAATCCTTTTTATGTTAGTTATTTTGCGAGGGGCGTATTTATATTTTTGTTAGTACTCAGGGGGCAGGTCGTCTCGCTGTTTCATTGAAGTAAGATGCATTCGGATCGTCAATCCAATCGCCAACCCAACCCAGTTCTTTCAGTCCGCTTTGAACAATCGGCAATGTCCCGCGTAATTCCTTCACCGGTGCCCAATCACGCCAGTTTCGGTCGCCTGGTGGGTCGAGAAAGTCTCCAATGCCACCCACCGCCCGTTGAATTGATGGATATATCATTGCGCCCAATTGTGTCTGTTTAGCTGCTTCAACCAACCATTTTTCGTAGGGAAACGGGTGTCTCTCAGCGACGCAGCACATTTTGCAGAGGTACTCAATGACATTTCCAACCGCGACAAATGCCGTTTCCACCTTATTGCGAGCTGCCATAGCCAAGGGACCGCGCTGCGAAAAATAATACTTGCCGAACATCCACTTTAATTTCCGTTCCGCGACCGCTGGCGGATACACGCAATAACGATGTTTCAGTTCCTCAGCAGTACTTGAACAACCGTAGAGAGTTTGTGAAGTCGCAATAACCCACATCATTTCATCTGGACATGTCTCCAACCACGCCCGCAGGTCCCTTTCATCATAAAACGACCAGTGTGCTTCAAAATCACCCCGATCAACGAAGAGTTGCCAACTTTGTTCATAAGTCTCCCGATCTTCATCGGATAGGCACCGTTTATCGCCAATGATACATAGGTCAAGATCCGACCATCCATCGGTGAAACCAGCAGCACGACTCCCAATCAGCATGAGGACAGCACGTTCATCCATTTGCTGGCAAAAACCTACAGCTCGATCAACAAACTGTTGATCTTCTGAACTGAAACAGATGTCTCCGTTCATTCAAACACCTCCCGGAACGGTTCTTTATTTTAATTCTTTGGTAGAGTTGCCAAAGCTGCCTCAATCTTGCTGATCGCTTTTTTCTCGGCATCCAAAGCTGCTTTGACGGCCTTCACTGCTTCTTGCCTCGTGGATTTCGTAAAACTTTTGTTTTCTCTGCAGATGTTTACCAGTTTTACGATGGCTTTGATTTCTTCATCATAAAACTCAGCCGCATCGGATAGGGCTTGACTTGAGACTTTTGGAAAGTGACCAGCAATTTCGCGGAGATATGCCGCAGCATTCTCTCGCATTTCCCATAATATCCAAGCTGAATGCTCTGTAAACCCTATATCTACATCACCACTCTCCAATGCCTGTTTCCAAAGTTGGTATGCAGCAAATCCCACTGCATCAACCTTGTAAGGGGCATTTTCCAAATCAAACCGTGTCCCGTTTGCGAAAGCGACAGCGTATTCAAGTGATTTAACCTCCAACGCCATCCGATCATAAGGTTTCTTTTTTCCAAGTACCATAACACAATACCAACCGACAGAATCCGTATATCCGAACTGATCGTAAGGAACAGTATACTCGGTTTTATGGTGCTGATGCCGAACGGTGTACGTTTTCTCGGTTTCATCGTAGCCAACGAGTGATGCCCATCCATAAGCATTCACGCCACTATCCCGCTGCACAACTGTCATCGGTTGCCACGCAATCGCTGGTATGCCTCGGTCAATACTCGCTTTGACCTTTTCCCAGGTCTGATCTTTAATATATTGAAGTTCTTTCGGTGTCGGTGCGGACTGTTTCCCTTTAAGTACGACTTGAAATTCCTGAAATTCATAACCGATGTTTGCAATCATCTCCCATAGCAGCCACCAATCAATGTTGGCTTGTTGCCAGACCGCACCATCACCTATTTTCATACTGAAACTGAAGGCGTGTCCGAATGTGCCGGTTAGCCGTGAAATTGACCAATCTCCTCCAGCAGCTTTGAGCATCGGATGTAATGTCCCGATAAAAGTGCTATCGCCTTCTACCGGTTCAACTCCTTTAAGGACCTTTTTTTGGAAAACTTTTTCTTTATAAAAAGAACCGTTGCGTTGTGCCTTAGCGGGATCCACTGATCCAAGAGTGAAGAACATAGTGAGACTCAATAGGATAAAGAAAACTCTTCTTGAAACTGAAAGCCTAAAATCTATCTCTGTTGGGTGGAACAGGAATTTGATATGCATAATCTGTTTAACAATTTATATCAGTCATAGGGCTATTAATTCTTAGCTTGGATGAGGAACCAATTGAGTTTCTACTTGAATATGTGATGCCAGTGGTGGAATTGGCCGTAATCAGTTGCGGAGGCTAATAAATCAGTCGCAATATTCTGTTTAAGACTATCTGGGATAAACATACTTGTGTTTTTGCGGTTCTCATCAAAAATGCGACTTTGCGCTGTACGAATCACCTTACATTGTTCCTGGACAGATAACTGCGACTCAACAAATCCCTCAATCCATAATCCACGATAGGTTAATGCGTTGACAGGTATAAAACGGACATCCTCTACCCCGTTAGTAGCGGATTCACAAGCCAAAGGATTCCACAGGAGAAGGCTAAGCATTTGAGTATCCGTTGTAAAACTAACCTTGGAAAATGCCCGCTGACTTGCATCGTTATTGACACGGATTGATGCCTTCGCCCAATGTGCGCCCAGATGAGAACCATAAATTAACGCCTCCTCAATCAGAGAAGTCCCTATACCTTTTCCGCGACTGGAGGCACGAACAATGATCGTATCTATTTCCCATCGAGGTATCGGTTCAGGGATTAAAAAAGCAGCAAGGAAACCTGCCACTTCGCCAGCATCAACTGCAACAAAGACCTGATGATCAGGCGATGAGATATGATCCGTGAACACATCAAAGAGAAGCGAATCTCCCCACACTTCCTGTAATATTAGATGAATTGCTTCCGCATCATCTGGCTGTGCGAATCTAACATCCGACATACCTTTTCTTTTATTTAATGTTCCCATCGTTAGAATTAGACAGCATCCGTTTGTTCGGTACAGTGCAGCTTCCTAAGTTCCGGGTTTAAACGAAATCCTTCCTCACGTTTTTGAGCCATGTCTTCCCAAGTAGCATCGCATTCAATAAAGTGTCTCAAAACATCCTTAGCACCACGTACAACCGGCGATCCGTGACCGAAACACATAAGATCAAACTCAAAATGTAGCAGCATCCTAAGGGAAAACCGTGCTTTGTCAAGATTTACCAGATATTCAGGCGCATTTATTCCAACTTTTCCATCTGGAATGCCCTTGTTTTTTCTACCGCCACTGAGCAGATCGCCAAAGATGAATGCGCCCCCGTGAGCTCTTAAGTAGAAACTGACCTCCTCACCATGACGGACATTTGGTACAGGCACGACCTCAACGAGATCCCAAAGCACATCTCTGTCAGCGAATGTCCTATCATAAGCAAATTCAGCTTCTTGCACCTGATTTTCATGTAGCAAGACTTCGCATCCCCATTTATGTTTGAATTCAGTCAAGCATCTTTCATGATAGGTACAAGTCAGCATTAAATGTGTTGGACCACCAAGTTTATCAAGCCATTGAATCTCACTTTCTGAGAGTGGAAGCGGGTCTATCAACGCTCGGATACTCTTGCCCTCATCATGCATAAAAAAACTATTCCAGTTATATGCTTGATTCCGCGATGCGCCGTGAATTTCCGCCCAAGTAAACAGATTAGGAGCCAGTTTAGTCAACATCTCTATTTCCTTTGAGCATGCCCCAAGTCGTTGCAGCTTTGTCCAAAGGTGATACGCTCAAGACTTGATTCATATCCTGCTGAATCTCGGCTTCTGTCAGGACACGGTTATAGATGACAAATTCATCAAGCATTCCCTTATAGGGCCACGCACCGTCTAACCGATTGCCGAACCAATGATCTTTTTGAGAAGTCGGAATTTCGCCTTCCAGTTTATGGGTCTGATCAAGTTTACCATTGATATAAAACCGAAGTTCTTTATTAAACTCATAAACCGCTGCAACATGTGACCATTTATTGAGTGGAATACTGCTTTTTGCACTGTTCCATGTTCGTCCACCGACACCACCGCTTCCAATCCATACTGATGGTTTACCTTGATGGATACTCAAATAATAGGTGTGAGGGTCTGCCTGTCCGCGCACATTGCGATAATCACCGATACTTTCAGGATATACCCATACTTCCATCGTTAAACTCTCGGTAATTGCCAGACTATTTGACGCTTTGACCGCAACGACACCTTGCTGTACTTGTTCATTAAAAAACACCGCTGATTTAATCTTTCCATTTTGCATCCATTTGACATCACCTTCAAGTGTGCCATCATTCCCTTTGCCGCTTAGGTCTTCAACATCTTTGCCTTTCCCCTCATCGAACGAGAGATAAAGCACCATTGCGTTATCCTTAATCGCACTACTTACAAGGGGTAATGTAAAAATGAATGCCGCACTCAGCAGATAGAAAGCTATTCTTATCATTTCTAAACTCCGTTTCAAAACGCTTAAAGAAACGTTTGATGGACAACGTCTTCACTATAAAAATTGGCCTACTTCCAATCGTCATCTGGTGGGTAAATGTTGTAACTTCCACCCCCAGCGCCTTTAAAATCGTTCTCAGCGAACCAATCTTTGACGGTATCCCGCCACTTAATAAAGTGCGGGGTTTGTAGATGCGCTTTAAATGCATCTTCGTCTACATAAACCTCATAAAGCCAAATCCGATTTGGATCGTCACCGTCCTGAATTACATCAAATCTCAGACAACCGGGTTCATCACGAACTGAACCTTTTGCATCGTCTAACATTGCTTCTACGAATTCTTCTCTGTGATCGTCCTTAATCTGAATCGGTGCAATAATTACATACATAATCTTTTTCCTTTTTCATATACATTAGGTTAATATAAGCGAAACAATTTCCTTCTGGTACCCAAATTAGTTTTTATTATGCCATAATTTGGAGTAGTTGTCAATTGCATCATTCGGAGGGGTGTGTAAATTTTTTGTCGCCCTTTTTTGTCAGAATCGCGGATTACGCGGATTTTCGCGGATTATTCCTATCTACTCCCTATACACACATCCAAAAAATAAACAAACACGTAGACACGTTATTGATAAATCCTTAAAAAAATAACTTGGCATCACCAATACCCTAATCCGATAAAGCCGCGAAAATCCGCGATTCAGGACGAAAACACACGATAAATTGTGGGACTATGAACTTTTAACGTTAAAAAATTGCCTTAATTTCCTTAAAATTGCCTTAATTTACATTTTTTTTCAAATTTAATTTGACATTATGTTGTTTATGTTTTATAATTACTTATATTGACAAAATCAACTTACTACTTAATGGGTATCCTTTCACTAAAATATACACGAATATATACTTTTAGTAAGTTGCTTTTGTCGGCAGGGTGCCCGGATTTTTTTAAGGCACGGGTCCATCTGCCGCTGAAGCAACTGATAAAGGATACCCATAATAAAGAAGAG
>PYJA01000048.1 GCA_003635185.1 Candidatus Poribacteria bacterium
ATTCAGTTTTATGAATTTTCATTTTATAAGGTTAACTGCAAGTTTAGGTTTTGAAGCGAAATATTTGATTGTCCCAGAGATAGCTGTATACCCTGCAAATCGTAATACGGATAATGCTGTATTCCGCATTGCTGCCATGACTTGTGGTATAGCACCGCATCGGACAGGGGAGGCATCTTCTCCAAGTACTGTATCCAGTGCGACTTGTTCTCTATTGACCAATGCCCACGCCGTAAAGTCAGTAAGCGTTCGGCAGATGCTGCTTCGGGTTTTAGACTTGTTATACCATAGTGGATTTTGTGTGTTTCTTCTCCTGTGTTCAGGTTTTTGTCCGTCCAACGATATTGGAACACTTGTGTTATCCCCGGCCAGTCCAGATATGCGTTGAGACTTGTGCTTGCTTTGAGACACCTTGTCTCCAGTCTGCCATGTGATTTTTCAACTGTCTCGTGAATGTGGATCGGTTCTCCTAAAATAGGGTGTGTTGTGTCATCAGAAAGCGTGTCAGGAACGCCTTGAAAAAGTTTCTCAATCGCATCTAAAAGGTCCGGTTGATTGTCTTTGACAGGAAGCACATAGTCGCCTTCACGCTCTATGATGGCATAGCAGAAAGTTCGCTGTGTCAAAAGCGCATCTGTTGTGATGACTTTCCCACTCACATCAAACGCTTTGAGTATCTCTGTTGAGACCGGTATTTCGTTCGTTTTGTCGCTGACACTTTGCTGCGTGAGAGTAACCCCCAACTCATGAGAAACGACAGAGAGCAAGTGGCTTGTTAGCGCACCACTTTTTTGGGAGGCGCGCATCGTTTTGCCATCTATAGCAACTGCGTCAAAACAGTGTGTCAAATCGGGACGACCTTTTATCACGGTGTTTACCCATTGTGTCAAGGTTTCTTCTAATGCGACAACATCTAACTTTTTGAATAGATTATGAATAGTTGAAGCAGCAGGTGTTTTCTTGTGTGTAAATCCGAGTGCTTTTGCGAGTGCTGGCTGTGAGCGTGCCCAAGTCGCAATAGATGTGTATCCCTTATGTCCACACATCAATCCGATGACGACAAGTGCGAGAATGGATTCTAACGGATGTCGTTTCCCTTTATCCTTGCGTCTGTCTTTAAGTTTTGCTAACATATCTAACAAGTGGCAAGATTTTCTTTTTGTCATTATTCACCTCAAAATAGATAGTTTTAAGGTGAAGTATAGCAGATATGGTGTGAAAAATCATGCAATATCTGCTCTTCATAAAAAATTAACACTTGTGAAAAAATATAGAAAACTGAATAACCCTGGAAATACACAAACAAGTTAACTAATTACTTCAAATTGTGGTATAATGTAAGTAATATGAAAATTCAAAAACTTCGATCATATCTCCAAATCCTCTGTCTAATGTGTGCAATCGGTCTAATATCAGCTTGCGATACAGAAAGTCTACTGAGCATAGATAAGGAGATGCTCGACCTTGATTTAGAATCCGAGTCGCAAACACTCAATATCGGTGATACTACAACTATCAAGGCAACGGTAAACTATTCTGGAGATTCAGCTGCGTTGGTCTACAAATGGCAAGCAAGCGGTGGCAGAATTGTCGGTGATGGCACAAGTGTGGTGTATGTCGCGCCTGAATCCGCTGGCACTTATACAATTACCCTTGAAGTTTCCGCTCGCACCGCAACAGTACGGGCTGATATTCGAATTGAGGTCCAAATCGGTCATGCGATTGTTGCAATGCCAAATCGTCATTGGCACGGGAACACCTTCATGCAAACTCTAACATATCGGTTGAACGTAGAAGAGTTATTCCGTGATAACATCACGTTGCGATATGAGATACTGCAGGACACAGCACGCGCGGGGGCGTTTTTGACAATAACTATCAACGGCACGCCAGTTATTAGAAATCGCGCAATTGGCGCTGTGCAGCCTGCTGAACCGTTTTTAATCGCAGATGACGTAGATGTCTCGCGAATTTTAACTGCACCGGGCAACTACGAGCTTTCTCTTACCTTGGAGGTCGTAAACGTTATGGAAGATGCTTGGTTGCTACGGAAACTAACATTGATTGGGGTTGAAGGCACAATAGCTGAGCTACGTTAACACATAGGAAATTAATTTGGACGTGACCACTCACGCACATGTAGAAATTGATTTAAATGCTATTCAAGCCAATGCTACAGCGATAAAGACACATTCGCAGGGGCAGTTAATCGCGGTTGTGAAAGCTGATGCCTACGGACACGGTGCTATTCCTGTTGCAGAGGCATTACAAACCATTGCGGATATGTTCGCAGTGGCAACAGTCCAGGAAGGCATTGAGCTACGTAAGGCGGGCATCCAAAAACCTATTCTTACTCTCTTTAGTCCATTGCCAGATTTAGCAGAGGATATTGTTTTCTATGACTTGACTCCAGCGGTTGATAATTTTACTCTGGCGCAAAAGTTGAACAAAGCTGTTAAAGATGGTAAGCCCCGATCACAACGGGCATCTACAGAAAGAGTAAAGGTTCACGTTGATGTTAACACCGGAATGAACCGATGTGGGGTTCGTTATACCGAAGCAGCAGAATTCTTGAAAAAACTAAAAACATTGCCGCATCTTGAAGTTGGGGGTATTTTTACACACTTTGCAACTGCCGATGAAACCGATAAAAGTTTTGCACACCTTCAACTGGACCGATTTTCTTCCGTGCTTACGAGCATCTTGAATGTGCCGATGAAACATGCCGCAAACAGTGCAGCGGCTTTGGCGATGCCTGAATCTCATTTTGACGCTGTGCGTCCCGGCTTGAGTTTATACGGAATTTATCCCGCGGACGAAAAACCGATCCAGTTGCAACCTGCTCTAACGTGGAAGGCGCGTGTCGGATGGGTAGATTTTATTGAACAGGGAGAAGGAGTGAGTTACGGACTAACATATCAGGCACCGTCTCAAACCCGTGTAGCAGGGATACAAGTTGGTTTTGGCGATGGTTACCCGCGCCCACTTTTAGGTATTGGTGAGGTGTTAATTGGTGGGAAACGCTGTCGGATAATTGGGTCTATTTGCATGGATATGATGGTAGTTCAGTTAGAGTCTTCAGATAACGTTGCAGTAGGTGACGAAGTTGTCCTGATTGGGAAACAGGGAAGTGAAGAAATAACAATTTATGAAGTAGCTGAGCGAGCCAATACAATTCCTTATGAAATTTTGATAAGTATAGCAAAACGCGTGAACCGAATTTATTCATAATACAAAATGCTAATTGAAACAAAAAACGTCTCAGTCTTTTTTGGCACTAACCCTGCGTTAGACGATCTTTCGGTAGAATTAGAGGGTGGTGCAATCGGATTGCTTGGCCCTAACGGTGCTGGAAAAAGCACACTGATTAAGATGCTCCTCGGTTTTATAAATCCAAGCCGAGGTGAAGCAAAGGTGTTTGGGCTGGATGTGCGAACCGAACAGGTAGCTATCCGACAACAGATCGGCTATTTACCCGAAGACGACTGTTTAATCCCGCAGATGAATGCCGTTCAACTGGTCGCTTATGCAGGACAACTCTGCGGCATGCCTTCACGTGATGCGATGCAACGTGCACACGAGGTGCTATATTATGTCGGTGTTGATGAAGAGCGCTACCGTCCCATCAGCGGATATTCAGTTGGGATGCGGCAACGTGTTAAGTTAGCACAGGCATTAGTGCATGATCCGAAGCTGCTACTGCTTGACGAACCAACGAATGGCATGGATACAACTGGCAGAGAGGAGATGCTTTTACTCGTCAAAGACATTTCTGCGGATAAAGGAATTGATGTGGTGTTATCTTCACACCTATTGCCTGATGTAGAGTCCGCTTGTCAACACGTTATAGCACTCTCTCACGGTAGTCTTGTTATCCAAGGCAATATTGAAGAGCTCAGAAAAAATCACGGACAAGCGTTTGACCTAAAAATTGTAGGTGATCGCGATGCTTATGTTGCCGCTTTAGAACGTTATCCCTACGATACTGAATTACGACCAGATGGACACGTCCGCGTTACATCAACTGATCAAGAACAAACAGAGGGAATGTTCTTTTTTAAATTGGCACATGAAACGGGTGTCCAACTTCGCCAATTGCGTGAGGTAAAGCATTCTCTTGAGGATGTTTTTGCTGATGCGATGGAAATGGAGTGATGATAATATCAGTTTAGTGGATGTGTCCCGTAGTAAATCATTTGCAGGAAATTAGAAAGGGAAACCAAATGGCAGAGAAAGAAGGTCTAATTGAAGTTGGCGTAGCAAAAATAGACATTACCCCCGATTACCCAATTCGGCTGAATGGCTACGGCAGTCGCCGAACAGAATCCGAGGGAATTATCCAGCGGATATACGCAAAAGCACTTGCTATCGGGAGCGATGACGATGGCCCTGTGGTAATGATAACCGTAGAAAACTGCGGTTTACCTGATGAATTGACTGAAGAAGTGTCCGAACGCGTGAAAAATAAAACTGGTATTCCGCGAGAGAATTTCGTAGCATGTTACACACATACCCACAGCGCGCCGTGCTTGGCAAACGCTGCGTCGTTCATCTTCAGTGCTGATATTTCGCCTGAGGAACAGGAAAAGATTGACTGCTACACCCAACAACTGAAAAACTGGATGGAAACTGTGACACTGGAGGCACTTACAAGACGAAAACCTTGTGGATTAGCTTGGAACATCGGTGAACTCAGTTTTGCAAAGAACAGACGCACAGAAGGTGGACCTGTCGATCACTCGCTGCCTGTCATGCAATTTATTGATGCCGAAGACAATCTGCATGCTGTTTGGGTAAGTTATGCCTGCCATTGCACAACGTTAGCAGGTGCGGACAATCATATCTGCGGAGACTGGGCAGGATTTGCCCAAGAAGAGATTCAGAAAACACATCCCGATGTAACCGCATTGATAACGATCGGATGTGGGGCAGATGCCAACCCAGAGTCACGGATGCGACCAATGCCTGAAAGAAAGCAAGAGGTTTTTGAAACACGCCTCGCTTATGCAAAAGAACACGGAAAGGCATTTGCACAAGAGGTTGAACACCAACTTGAACGGGATACAAAAAGCATTTCTGATGTCCCAGTAGGTGCATTTAAAAGAGTGAATTTGCCGTTTGATAAACTACCAACCCGTGAGGAATGGGAAGCACGAGCCGCACAAGGCGGTGCAATCGGATACCATGCAAAAAAACATATTGAAATGTTAGAAAATGGACAAGTAATCAAGACCGATATCTCTTATCCGATACAAGCATGGACGTTCGGTCCTGAATTGGCTGTGATATTTCTCGCAAGTGAGGTGGTAGTAGACTTTTCGCTGCGCCTGAAAAAAGAGTTTGATGCTACAAGATTATGGGTCGGTGCTTACGCAAACGCTTTCCCCGGCTATATCCCTTCTGAACGGGTGTTGGCTGAAGGTGGATATGAAGGTGGCGGTGCCATGATCTATTTCGGTCAACCTACTCGGTTTGCTCCCGGTGTTGAACAATTAGTGATTGATACTGTACATCAAGTGCTGCCAGCAGAATTCCTTGCAAAATCTAACGACTGAGAAAGAGAGAAAATAATGGAAATAAGACCCAATCAGGTTAAACAGAAATTAGCTGATGGAGACCTTGCGTATATCATCGCAGGTTTGACAAACGCAGATGATATTGATGCGTTCGGTCCCAACGGATTTGACGGCGTTTGGCTGGAAGGTGAACATGGCAATGTAAATGCAACAAACCTTGGCGATCTCACACGTGCTTGTGATTTGTGGGGCATGACATCTGTGGTGCGTGTCAATTGTAACGATCAAGCACTCATTTATCGCACCTTGGACTGCGGGGCAATGGGCATCGTTGTGCCACATGTCAACACAAAAGCAGAAGCGCAAAATGTAGTTGATGGCGGGAAGTTCGCGCCTATTGGACACCGAGGCATGTTCACGAGTCGGCAGGGGTATGGCGTGGACAACTATTTTGACATTGCCAATTCACAGACGTTGCTCATTGTGCTTATTGAAGATATTGTCGCTGTAAACAACTTGGACGAGATTCTTACTGTTGACCATATAGATGTGTTTTTTGTAGCACCTTCAGATTTAGCAACGTCAATGGGACATATCGGCAATCATAACCACCCCGATGTGCAAAACACTATTGATACGGCATTGGCACGTATTCAAGATGCGGGACGTATCGCTGGCACGCTGGCACTGGATGATACCGTTGAAAAATATGTGAGGGCAGGCGTGCAGTTTCTGCTCGTAGGTGTCGGCGGATGGATTTCATCGGGGGCGGCGGAATATAAACAACGGGCGGAAAGTGCAAAGACTTGAACTTAGCTTAAATTGTTTAAAGGAGATTTATTATGAAAGACTTTCTAAAGTTTAAAAAGATGATCACACCGATTATCGTTCCAATTCTGTTTTGGATTGGGACTATTATTTGTATAATTGTTGGACTTGTTATGATCATTACGGGGACTACTGGTGAGTTACGTGAGTTCCGACCCGTTGGTGGGGAGATGGTCCTTGTAGGATTTGGATATATCTTTTTGGGTCCAATTATTGTGCGTGTATACTGTGAATTATTAATAATCCTGTTTTCCGTTAACGATAAACTGGAAGATATTAAAGGTTTGTTAAAATCCCAGCAAGATAAAGATAACCAAGACAATTCGTCAAATGAAGAATAAAATAGTTTGTGGAGCGCGTTTGGATGAAGATTAAATAAATATTTCGGTAATTTCTTTAGTCCCGTAGGGACGATATGTCCAAAATATGTCATTGGCGGACACATATCGTCCCTACGGGACTAAGGGGATGAGTCGTCCGCGCTGCTATAAACATATCGTCCCTACGGGACTGAAGATCACTTAAAATGTTTCGAATATGCATAATGAAAAATTACCAAATTAATAAATTAATCTTCATGAAAGCGCGCCGAATGTCGAGCAATTATGCCAAAAATGTTATTCCGCCAGATGCTTCTCTGCCTTGCCAAACAGCACCAGTCGGATAGATATGCTTTTCAATAAATTCTGGGTACATTTCCAAACCCCATCCGAATACTGTAGGTGCAACGTACGCTCCATTCCTTACCTGAATCGGTTCGATAAACACGTCATCTTGCAGAAAATTAAGATATTCCACCACTTGTGTATCTGAATGTGCAGCAACACAGATTTGGTCCCACATAGCATAATGTTGAATCATATTACATAAACCGATGCCGCCCCCGTGCGGACAAACAGGCACACTGTATTTCGCTGCCATCAGAATCACTGCCAATACATCGTTTACACCACCGAGACGTGTTGCATCAATCTGACAAAATTGGATAGCATTGCTTGTTATCAACTGCTTGAAGATGACAGGTGATGGCACCTGCTCCCCTGCCGCAACGCCAATGCCATATTTTTCTAATGCGCGTGCAATCTTCACAAAACCGAGAACATCGTCTCGCGCAGTTGGCTCTTCAATCCATGTCGGTCTGAATTCTGCCAGTGCTTCCATGTGAGCGATTGCTTCATCAACACCCCACACCTGATTTGCATCCAACATTAAAAGCGCTTCTTCACCGATTGCTTCCCGAATGAATGCAAGTCGTTTCTTATCGAAATCTAAATCCTGACCAACTTTCATTTTAAAGCAATCAAGTCCTGCTGCTTTTACCTGATTCACTGTCTCAATAATTTGTGCGTCCGTTAAACCGAGCCAACCTGCAGTGGAATACGCTTTCGGACCTTTCTGACAGAGTTCCTGTTCACGGGTTTCTCGGCTATCCCAATGTGTGCTAAGAATCTGGTGTGCTTCCTCAGATGTCAACGCATCTCGCAGATACCGCCAATCGATGCATTGCACAATTTTCTCTGGTGGTAAGTCAACAAGGAGTTTCCAGAGCGGTTTTTCAACAAGTTTCGCCCAAAGGTCCCACATCGCATTGACAATACTGCCGATTGCCATCCGATTCACACCATCTGCAAGCCATCGCAATTGATGGTGATCAATGAGGAGTCGATGGAATGCTCCTGGATCCTCTATAAAGGTTTTGAATTCCATGTTGGTCACGAGTTGGGCGAGGTCTTTAACTCCGTAAGCGATCCAATCATTTCCAGCACCAGCAGTGAAAGCAACGGATATTCCATGATGTCCAGTGTCTGTTTCTATAGTAGTTAGTACTGCGGAATAGTTCGGTTTCTTGTGAAATGGGTCAGAACCGAGCAATGTATCGGATGTAGGTACGCGTAAATCTATAACGTTAACTTTTTCAATTTTGCAATCTTGATTTGCAAGTTGTGTCGTCTGATTGTCCATAATTGAGTTGACTCCTTTCGCAACACATTATAAAATAAATCACCATGAAAATCTATACAAAATTTGGTGATTCTGGTGAAACAGCACTCTATGGTGGAAAGCGGATCCCAAAAGACGCACTGCAGATTGAGGCGATAGGCACTGTAGACGAACTCAACGCTTATATCGGTTATGCACAGACGCTCATTGATGATGCTGACCTCTGCGAACTGATGGAACGTATCCAAAATCACCTTTTTTCACTCGGTGCAGATTTAGCTACACCAGCGACTCACGCAAAATCTACTGAGATGCGAATATCTGCAGATTTTACAGCAGAAATGGAGAAAGCGATTGATACACTTTCTGATGAACTGCCACCGCTAACAAACTTTATTCTGCCCGGTGGTTGCCAAGCCGGTGCTGTATTACATGTTACGCGCGCTGTGTGCCGCAGAAGTGAAAGGTGTGTTGTCCGTCTCACGCGCGAAATGGACATAAACCCCGAAATAATCCGCTATCTAAATCGGTTATCAGACCTATTGTTTGTATTGGCACGTGTGGTGAATCATCGATCTCAGATGCCAGAGCCAATTTGGAAATCCTAAGGAGGACAACGGTGGCAAAACAGATTGAAGGTATCGTTGCAAAACACTATTGGCGTGCGGTTGCCTTTCTGGTAGCGGTCATTTTAATCGGAGCAGGATTTTGGAGTTTGCGACGGTTCAACCCTGCTCTATTCCTCGGAAAACCGGATTTTATCGCTGTGCCTAACGAAAATCAATCGCAACAATCTGTCCAAGAAAAACCGGCACTCCTCAATATCAACACCGCCATCACAGAAGAACTTGAAACACTTTCAGGTATTGGTCCACAGATGGCAGAAAGGATTATTCAATATCGTGAGAAACATGGTCCTTTTGCTTCAGTTGATGCATTGACTGAAGTAAAGGGTTTGGGAGAAAAGACGTTGGAGAAACTGAAACCGTTTATTAGCGTGGAGTGAAGGATAAAAAAGAAGAGGGTGTTAACCAAATAATGATGCTCAAGTCCGCAGCCCCTCTAAACTGTGATGCATCAAAACGATTTTCTAAATGATAACATATTGGACAAAGGGTGTCAATGTCCTTTAGACGATTTTTTATTGACTTAATTGTTGTTACTCTGTCCCCTCCATAACAACAATTCACTTTACTCGGAGGATATCATGAAAAGTTGTCCAAGATGTCAAAACAAGCACTTTGTGAAAAACGGGTTCGTCAACGAAACTCAACGCTATAAATGTCCGGCGTGTGGGTATCAATGGACACGCACGACACCCAGAGGATATCCACCCGGTCATAAAAGGTTGTCTGTGCTTTTATATTCTCATGGCATTTCAATGCATGCTATCTCAAAACTTTTTGATGTCTCTATGCCTGCTGTGCTGAAATGGATACGTGCCTTTGCGAAAAAGCAGGCCTCCAAACCTAAGCTTGCTCCCGGCACCCCTGTTAGTTTGGAGCTTGA
>PYJA01000049.1 GCA_003635185.1 Candidatus Poribacteria bacterium
TTCACTGACTTTGACCATTATCAAGTTGTCACCTTGTTTCAGGCTAATTCCGAACTCATCTTGCCACATACCACGTCCACGGTTAACAGCATTTTTAAAAACGACTTCACCATTGAGCCAGACTTTGATAGAGTCATCACTACCGGTTTTCATTGTCACCTTTTGTGCCTTATCCGATTTGTATGTATAAAGTGCGTAAGAAGTAATGTGATCCAACGCACCTTCTGCCATTCCCGTTTCATTGACAACAGTATTGATGTCACCGTTTGCGGGCAATTCAGCGAGTGTCCACTCATAATCTCCGACCTCGTCCCCTTCTTTTGCTCCATTTTTAGCTACCATTTCTTCGGTAACTTTGTCATTACTGGCATCTGCCAGGGAATCGATATCGGTAGCAGCTGCGCCACCCCCACCGTCCAATTTAACAATCATCCAAAGCCACGGACCAAGAATTTGTTCTTGGGCATTAGCAGTTAGCGTTATCACCGAAAAACTCATCAGACAAACCAATCCTATTATACATAATTTTCTGAACATTATACGTAACCTCCTACATTATTTTGTAGTAATTTTTAAGATTTATAATAAATGTAAATAATATTACGAGTTGTGCTAAATAGCTTTTGGAAAATATCATTTCATATAAGCGAAACGTTTTGTCCGTGTTTCCTATTGTTGATATGCTCTTCAGTCCCGTAGGGACGATATGTTTATATAACAATACCTAATATTTGTGAAAATTACAAAAACAATTAGTTAACTGACACAAGTCGTTAGTATTACATCTTCATACTATTTTAGCAGCATGTCGAAAAAAGTCAAGACATTTTTCTAAAAAATTTCAATTATTCTGCTGCTAACCGTTTTTGAACACTATCAACCTTATCTTCCATCGTTTGCGATCTGTCAATTCGTGTGCCAAACTTCAATGTAGTTGTAATTCGGGGTGCGCCCATCTCATGTACTACTTCATGGCAGCGTTTAATCGCATCAAACACAACATCCCATTCACCTTCAATGTTAGTACCGTAGGCATGGAGTTTCGTCTTTAAGCCTGCTGCTTTCAGCACATTTTCACATGCAGTGACATACTTTGAGACGGATACGCCGACACCCATCGGCACAACACACAGATCCGCAATGACTTTCATGCGTTCACCTTAATTTTCGCGCAGTTTTTCCAGAACAGCGGCTGGTAAGGGAGAGGCACCAGATGTTGCGACACCGTCATCAACTTGTGTGGGAGACATCATGCCCGGAATAACACAACAAACAGCTGGATGTGCTAAAATGAATTTTAAGGCAGCTTGCGGCAGACTTCGTGCCTTATTACCGATAACTGACTTAATTTTTTCCACGCGTTCTAAATCAGCGAGAAATTTCTCACGGGGCCACGTCTTACGATAATCATTTTCTGCAAATTCGGTGTCTGCATTCAATTGTCCAGAAAGCAAACCTGACGACAACGGTTGACGCGCCACAACTGCAATTCCTTTTTCAGCGGCGGTAGACATTACATTGCTTGCCATCCCTTGGTTAAGGATGTTGTAAGTTAGCATCAAGGAAGATATACCAGTTTCATCTATCGCTTTAAGTGCTTGTGCTTCATTTCCGAGACATAATCCATAAAATCGGATTTTCCCTTCGGATTTAAGTTCTTCCATCGTTTCAAAGGCTTCCTCCCACATTTCTACGGGCGGTGGCGCGTGAAATTGATAGATGTCTATCGCATCCCTTTTCAGTCGCTTCAAACTACCCTCAACCGATTGACGGATATAATCTCGTGAAGCGTTAAACGATGGAACTTCTCCACCTTGACTAATCCATCCATCGGAATCCAATTCATATCCGAGTTTCGTTGCGATGATAACTCTATTTCCAAGTGCGGAAAAAGCTTCGCCCAAGAGGCGTTCAGCACGTCCACCACCGTATTGGTCAGCAGTATCGTAAAAGGTAACACCCTTTTCAAAAGCGTATCGGAGGAGATCAATAGCCTCTTTTTCGCCTATATCCCCCCATTCGCGTCCGCCGAGTTCCCATGTTCCCATGCCGATTTCAGAGACGCTTAACCCTGTTTTGCCAAATTTGCGCTGTCGCATCTTTTTCTCCTCCGCGTAAACTTGTTCATATCTTACAAAATTTGGTTAATTTTGTCAACAATTATTTTTTTTCAGCGAACACGGGGCCGTCCAATTTTTGTCAGTTGTCTGAATCGCAGATTATCGCGGATTTCACCGATTGCGCGGATTATTAAGTTTGGGACTCCTAAACACCTATTCAAAGTTTGCCTAAATCTCTTAAAAAGGAACTTATCTTGCCAACCGCCCATCCGCGTCTTCCGCGTTCTCCGCGATTCAGACAACACATGCCAAAAACCAGACATACCTCATCCCAAATTTAGTTTGAAATATCTTTACCAGTGTGCTAAAATTAATCATGTGATCACAACGAACATACTATTGATGCCAACCAAATCTAATTGCAGGAGAAGTGAATATGCGACCACTAACAATTTCGTTGCCAGATTATCTCTATGAGAAATTGACACGACAAGCCCAATCGGTTAAAACTTCTCTTGAAGAATTTGTGCTTTTTCAACTCAAACGTGACGAGACAAAAGGTGCAGCTTTAGGCTTTTTACAAAAACACGCTGGTAGATGTTTGACCGTCCGAGAACCTACTTTTAAGGAAACGGAACCATTTGTCTGGAAAGTTCCGGTTATCACTAATGTCGCGCCGCCCTTAGAAGTTGGAGAGATAATCATTGATGCTGGGACAGGCAAAATTTTAAGCACAGACAAAGATGTGATTGAAATGATTAAAAAAGGACACATTAGTTTTGGATTTGAGACTTTTGCTGCAGAAAAACAGGAACGTTTAGCAGAACTTTTGGCATTGAATAGTGAAAAACCTTTGGAATCGGAAGCGAAGCAGGAAATGGAAACCCTGCTTGCTGAGGAGCAAGCACTGCAACTCCGCAATTTAGAAACATTAGAAAAACAGCTTTTGTCATAAGTTAGGAGTTAGATGTGCGTGTAGGTGATCCATTACGTGCAACTATCGTAAGTCGCGCAGGTGGACGATGTGAGTATTGCCACTATCCAGAACACTTTTCACCTTCCGCGTTTGAGGTAGAACATATTGTTCCAAGATCTGCAGGTGGATTGACAGAAATCAACAATCTTGCCCTCGCGTGTTCACATTGTAACGCGCATAAAGCCGCGCGTCGAATAGGGGTTGATCCGCATACAGAAACTGAAGTTAGACTATTTAACCCTCGAATTGATAACTGGACTATCCATTTTTTCTTGAACAGGGACACTGGAGAAATTCAAGGGAGATCACCTATCGGCCGAGCAACGGTTGAAACGCTTTTTATGAATGCTGAGCAACCTATCCGAGCAAGGCAAAACCTAATAAGGCTTCAGGTTGTCTAAATAAATCTGATTGAAAATAGCCATTAATTGTCCGAACTTTAGACATATATGAAATTATTAGTCACTGGTGGTGCTGGATTTATCGGCACAAATTTTATCCGATATTGGCTCAAGGAGTATTCAGATGATACTATTATTAACCTGGATCTATTGACGTACGCTGGAAATCTTTCTAACCTGACAGATATAGTCTTAGCGTATTCTGATCGATATATTTTTGCCCACGGTGATATTCTGGATGATGTATTCGTTTCGGAGCTTATAGAGACACATCAACCGGATGTAATTGTCAATTTCGCGGCGGAATCACACAATAGTCGTGCTATTTTGCAACCGCGCCAATTCTTTGAAACAAATGTAATCGGGACACAAGTTTTATTAGATATTGCTCGGCAGTACGGTGTGCCTCGGTTTCACCATATCTCTACGTGTGAGGTATACGGTGAACTCCCATTGGATTCGCCTGATGCTTTCGCTGAGACTGCACCCTACCGACCACAAACCCCTTACAACGCGTCAAAAGCAGCAGCCGACCATCTCGTAAACGCATATTTTCATAGCTTCGGACTACCGATAACTATTTCTAATTGTTCTAATAATTACGGCGCATATCAGCACCCTGAAAAGTTGATACCGCTTTTTACTACTAACGCTATACAAGATTTGCCTTTGACGCTCTATCAAAGCAGCCACAACCGTCGAGAATGGTTGCATGTTGATGACCACTGTCGTGCAATTGCATCGGTTATCCACAACGGCAAGATCGGAGAAACATATAATATCGGCAGCGGTGTTGAAAAAAGTATTGAAGAGATTACTGATTTTATTTTAGATGTTCTCAATAAACCGCAACACCTGAAAACTTATGTGCCTGATAGGCCCGGACACGATTGTCGGTACCTCTTGGATTCAGAAAAAATTCACCGTGAGCTCGGGTGGAAACCGGAAATATCTTTTGAACACGGCATGCGACAGACAATTCAGTGGTATGTTGAAAATCGAGAATGGTGGGAGAAAATTCAGCAGAACGCAGATAAAGAAGTAGTACAAGAAGACAAATGGGAGAAATTTTCTCGATCATAACGTAGTAGTCAATCTGAATTGTAGATTATTGTGGACACCACGCCATCACTGTGCCAAAACTGGCAAACATGCTGTTCTCGCCGCTTGTTAAGATACGTGAACCTTGCACAACAATCCGTGCATCTCGACTTGTGATTTTGTAACTCACTGGGGCATCTTTGGCTATCAATGGTTCATCGTTCGCGTCCTTCAGTTTGTCCAACCGATAATGCACTGACCGATGTGCAGGCACATCAAATTCGCAGGAGGCGTTTTCCATTGCAGTGTCTTCATAAAGCACCTCTAAGAGACAGTGTGTCCCAATATCTGCAGTGTTGGAAATGCATATAGATTCGTGTGAGAAATATCCGCCGCCATGTTGTTCCCATTCCTGCTCTGCTGCAGTTAATCCCGCCATGTAGCCATCGGGAATAACCCACACGTAAGCACCATCCCCATCTGAGGTATAGAATTTAAGGGCATCCGCTATGGATTCTGGATTATCTTCGATTTCATCTAATGAAATCACCAGAAATCGGGAGTATAGTTGAACGCCTTTTGATGGATTATGCTCTTTTAATTCTCCTGCCACATTCAGACACAATCTATTTTCATCTAACACCTCAAGATGGCTTATGTCTTGAGATATTAGCCAATCTCCAAACGTATCGTTGAGAAGGGTTGTTAGCGTGTCAAGATTTGAGATACCTGCTTGTTTGTATTCTCGAATCGTTGCGAATAGTATTCCATAAGTCATAGATTCCTCCTTGAGAGGTTTTATACCATCCAGCGTCCATCAATACCGAGTAGTGCCATCAACGCTTGCAAAAGCACTACCTCCGCATCTTCTCCGACAAACTGACGATGGGTGTCAATATAGGTGCCGTAATCTGCCGCCCATTCACGAAAGTAGGTTTCGTATTCCCAACCATCTGCAGTACAGCGGAAATTGGAATGATCTGGATAAGGGAGTTTTTGATTTAAAAGTTCGTGTAGTTGTTCAGCGGTGGGTAGCCACAAGTTTTCGGTGTTTTCTGAGATAGGTTGAAGTGCTTGAATTGCGGGGTGTCGGCACATTTTGAGGTATTTTTCAGAATGATTATTCATGGATGGGCAATGAAGTTAACAGAAAATCAAACTCAGTCCTATCTTTATGTCAAAACCCATTGCTGTATATGATCTGCGATTGCATCAATATCGGTCATGGATCCATTTGCGATCTTAAGACCGAGTTCAATGATTGAATCATTTATGTCGGATTGAAACGAACAATCGTTCAAGGCTAAAAATAAGAGTGCGCTATGCATGCCGATACGTTTATTCCCATCTAAAAATACATGTCCGGTAATGATGTGATGTGCATATACGGCAGCTTTTTGGAATAAAGTCGGAAACAGTTCAGTGTCACCAAATTTCGCGCCAACTGCTTCGATTAAATAATGTAATTGGCTTTCCTTAATTATCTCGTAGTTTCCGACGTGGTCTTCAGCAACTACGAGGATATTTTCAATTGTCAAATATCTTATATGTTGCCTAACGTTTTCCATGCGCGGTCGTATTTTTGTCGTATCTCGTCTGAGACAACGATAATATCCATTTTCATTTTCCTTGCAGTCTCAATATCTGATCTTGCTTTTTCCCACTCTCCAAGGCGTAACCATGATCCGCCACGATAATAGTACGCCTCCGCATAGTCAGGTTTGAGTTCTATCGCTGTGGTATAGTCTTCAATAGCAAGGTCTACTTCACCATTTTTGCTTTTTTCTTTCCCGCTGTTAAAATATTTTTCAGCAAGTTCCTGATTCCGATCTATCATCATTTTTCTTCTCCACAATACGAAATTACTTAAGAGTAATAATACCATACAAAACAAATAAATTCAACTAAATTTCGGAGAGTTGACCGAATTAAACTTGTCCCTGTAGACATTCTTTGGACACAATAACCCTTGCAAATCCAGCGCAACTCCATTATAATAGCCTACACTTCCAATGAATATAGCAAGATAGAAAGAAATACACAATGAAATTGAGTTGCCTTCCTGTCTCTCTTTACGATGACATCTTCACCGGAAAAAGCACTGTCGCAGACTGGATCCGATTCGGTGCAGAATTGGGTTTAGATGCAGTTGATTTTAGCATCAAGTTCTTTCCACATCGTGATGAAAAAATAACGAACAAAACACGTACTATTCTTGCAAAACGCGGTGTAGAGGCATGCATGCTCGCGTGCTACTCCGATTTCACGCATCCGGATGAAACGCAACGCGCACAAGCGTTAATTGAATTAAAAGCGGATATCGCATTAGCAAAAGCGTTAGGTGCAAAATTCGTTCGAGTAACAGCAGGGCAAAATCATCCTGGCACCGAACGCGAGGATGGAGTACGTTGGGTTGTAGATGGATTTCGGCATGCAGTTGATGAAGCAGAAAAACACGGTATTACGCTCGCTTATGAGAATCATACCAAAGGCGCACCGTGGCAATATTGGGATTTTTCGCAACCATCAGAGATTTTCTTAGAAATCCTTGATGCATTTTCGGACACACCACTCGGAGTCTGCTTTGACACCGCAAATCCACTTGTCCTTAACGAAGATGTTTTGGAACTGCTGGATAAAGTGATTGATCGTGTTGTTGTACTACATGTTTTTGACATGCGTGAAGCAGGGACGTTTGAACCTGTCCGTGTTGGTACAGGCGTGTCCCCGATCCCACAAATCTTTTCTCGGATGCAACAAGTCAATTACGACGGTTGGCTCAGCATAGAGGAGGCAAGTCGTCAAGGGAAAAGAGGATTTGAAGAGTCAATCCGGTATGTTCGGCAAGCATGGCAACAAGCATCATCCGCGTGAGGGTTCACTCATCCGTTCCTTTGCTTGGCGAGACAGTTCAGCGAGGTGTCCATCGTTTGCCATTACCTGCTCAAGGTGTATCTGTCGTTCCGATGTTGCAGTGTTTACCATCTTTTCGCCATATTTCCGATCTATCCAGAACCGTGCTGAACCTGCAATATATGCCTGCAATGCGTCCAACTTCTCCTCAGGATACCGTTCACAAAGATTCATCGTAAACATACGTCTGTGTGTGCCACCACCAAACGCTGCATGTTTGGTGTTATGGTTAAACAGTACAAGATCGCCGGGTGTTGTTTCAAAGACTACTGCTGGGACATCTTTCCCGTGTAATTCCCACAGCTCTTGACTTTTACCAACTTGCTGACTCAGTCCATCAGCGTAGTTATCTCCAAATAAATGACTACCCGGAATAACACGAAGCGCACCAGTGTCTCGTGTGAGCGGATCAAGGTAGAATGCAATTTTAATGTGCATCGGGTCTTCTAAGCGATGCCCACCATCAGAATGCCAACCTGTATCGCCAACATAAAAATTGCCATCACTGCCCATATAGTTAAAATCGTCTCCGAGCAATGTTTTTGCAATTGCCAAAATCCGAGGGTCATCCAGTAGCGATGCCAATTCTTCGCTTTGGTCAATGAAAGGTACAATACAAGAGCGCGCTGTTCCTTCGTGGGGTTTGCCGTTGTGTCCTCCGCCGCGTTCTGTCCAGACAGTTTCAAATGCATCCTGAATTGCCTCGATTCTGTCCGCCATCAGTTGTGGAAAACTCAAATAGCCGAATGTCTTGAAGAAATTAATCTCCGAATCGGTGATATTATAATCGTGTTGGTTCATTTCCACACCTCCCTTTGAATTGATACCGTTATCGTATCACATTCGCCATTAAAACAATAGCGTTTTCTGCTGCCCATTGTAGATAAACCGTCCCGACTTGCTGAAAGCGATGGGACGGGTGTTTTTCTGTGTCCTGTTCATCTATACTGTAGGACGAGGCATCCGTGCCTCGCCATTGCTGATTCGCAATCACGGGCGTTGGATAATCAGTTTGCACCGTGTATTGCACTGCCGTACCGAGATAACTCTGATCTTGAATCATGCCGCGTAGACAATTCGGCAAATCTGGATTTGGTGCTGTTGATATGTCTATCCGCTCCGGACGAACTACTATGGTTACAGGTGTATTTATCGGAACATCGCCACGGTACTTACAAACAAATTTAAAGGATGGATCAGTATTTGACATGACTTCTACGAATTCACCATCAGAACTGATGAGTATCCCTTCAAAGAAATTTGAAGTCCCAATAAAATCAGCCACAAAACGATTCTGTGGGGAATCGTAAATTTCAGAAGGTGTTCCTACCTGAAGGATTCTCCCTTCGTTCATCACTGCAATGCGATCAGACAACGTCATCGCCTCACCTTGGTCATGTGTGACATACACAAATGTAATCCCGACTTTGCGCTGTAACGCTTTCAATTCCAATTGCATCTGCTTGCGGAGTTTTAGATCAAGGGCAGATAACGGTTCATCTAACAACAAGATTGTTGGTTCATTGATTAACGCACGTGCAAGTGCTACCCGTTGTCTTTCACCACCAGAGAGTTCGTTGGGTTTCCGATCACCGTAATCTGGCAACTGAATTAAATCCAGTGAACGCTTGATCGCATCTGAAATTTCCGCTTTAGAAAATTTCTTCATCTGCAATCCAAATGCGATGTTTTGTGCAACGGTTTTATGTGGGAAAAGTGCGTAATTTTGAAAGACAGTGTTAACGGGACGGCGATAGGGAGGTGTTTCTGCCATTAGTTCACCATTGATAAAAACTTCACCTGTGGTTGGATAGACAAATCCACCGATCATCCGCAACGTTGTCGTCTTTCCACATCCGCTCGGTCCAAGTAAGGAGAAAAACTCACCGCCCTCTATCTGCAACGACACATCATCCACTGCCACTGTGTCGCCGAACCTTTTTGTTACATAAGAGAGGATGATTTGACCTACGGACATGTTTGCTCCGTTCCTTGACATAACGATATTGGTTCATGTCAAGAATAAGTGCGTTGGACAAGTTTTGATATAAACTAAACTATAGCACAACTAAACAAAAATCGCACATATTTTATTATAAAATCTAAGAACTTCTGCGATCTGAATTAAAGCGGTCTGTTTTTTTACCTTTCCATACTTACCAACATCCGTAGAAAAAGGCTAAAAATTCAGATGATATTATTTTTTTTCAGATTATGCACGTTTTTCACACCAAAATTACGTCTTTAAGATAATCAAACGGTTAAATAATCGTTTTCTTATAACAATTTTCGTTTAATATCTGAAGACCTAATATTTGGAGGTAAAAAAATGATCAGCAGAATTAAACACACCATCGTGGTATTACTGGTGCTTGGTAATTCTTCTCTCGCGCTTGCTGCACCACCAAAAATAACACGTTTTGAGTTAAGTAACGGTATCCGCGTTGTCAATCTCTATGTCGAAGATACCACGGATGTAAGTATTTTTAGTTATTTGCCGCTTGGACTTGCTACCGATGGAAAAGCAAAAGCACAGTGGAGCCATCTTATTGAACACTTGACAATCCGAACCACAGGTCCCATTGATTACAAGACAAGTAACGCGGAGACAATGGCTGACAATATGCGCTTGGAATTTCAGGGAAATATGGATACTTGGACGCAGGGTTTGGAACTTCATGCAAAGTGGCTTTCTGGATTACCGTTTTCAGAGAAAAGTTTAGCCGAGGAGTTGCCGAGGGCATTATCCGAGATTGCATTTACGGAAGCAAATTTGGCAACGCATAAATGGGCTATGGCAGCGTGGAATCAAGTTTTTCGGCATGGTGAAACCGATATATCAATGCGTGGTGATGTTCAATCAGCAAAGTTAAGTGAACTGCAGGAATATAGCAATCTACATTTAGTCCAAGCAGACCGTGTCCTTTTGTGCGTCATCGGTGGTGTTGATCCCAAAACACTGAAAGGGACAATGGAAAAACAATTAGGATCTATCAAATTAACAGCGAAGACGTTTCCTAATCCAACAGCACTTCCAGACATGGCAAAAGACCAAAACGCCACTTGGGATATTAATGTAACGCATTACATGGAAACCTACGCGATACCGCGTCCTGAAAACGAAGACTATTCCGCACTTTATGTAACGAGTGTGCTTTTACGGTTAGCATGCATGCGGGATGTCCAATTGAAGGAATTAACGGGGCACGTTTTCTGTGGGGTTGACCTCATCACGCCCGAGCAGATATACTTATACATCAGTGCTTCACTGAAACCAAATACAGATATATTGAAGGTTAAGCAGCGGATCCGAGAGTTGATGAACCCATTAAAGCAACCGGAGAACAACATTCAGGTTTCTTTGTTTGCCCAGTCCCTTTCCATGGAACTCAGCACACCGCCTGACATAACGATGTTAATGCAACAAAAACCTGCAGGTGTGTCAGAAACGATGATACTCAGTAACATCGGTTTACAGTGGGGTTTGTTTGAATATCAATATGGTGATGCCTTACCCAAGTTTGCAAGCGCGCTTGCCAATGTCTCCCCAGCTAATGTTGCCGATGTTGTCAAACGGTATTTAACCGAAGATGCGCGAATGACATTAGTTCTTACACCGCGCGCATCGAAGTGATATGAAGAATTATAGTAAAATTCACAATTACCTTTACGTTGGCGAGGGTGTGCGGGAATTGTTGTGTACTGAAATATCCATATATTTTCGGATTTAACTATAACAGAAATCCAGCCGTTTGTGTTGACTTACTAAGGAGGATTCTGATGGAGAAAGATGACGTTCAGTTGATCCATAGGATCTTGTCTGGCGACGATGAGGCGTTTAGCACCTTGGTGCAAAAATATCAAAAGAGCGTTCACGCGCTTGTGTGGCGGAAGATCGGTGATTTTCATTATGCAGAGGAAATTACGCAAGACACTTTCCTTCAAGCATATAAGAAACTCTCCACACTCAAGGATCCTAATCAATTGGCTGGGTGGCTGTATGTCATCGCAAATCGACTTTGTATAGATTGGATACGAAAGCAAAAACCTGCGCAGCAATCGCTGGAGAACACAGCCGTGAAAGCAATAGATAAGATAACTTATGAACGCTATTTATTAGAACAGCGCGAGACAGAAGCAGCGGAGCATCGTTATGAGATTGTTAAGAGACTTCTGGAAAAACTGCCTGAAAGTGAGCGCACTGTAGTAACGCTGTACTATCTCGGTGAAATGACAGCGAAAGAGATAGGCAAATTCTTGGGTGTGTCGGTCAACACTATTACCAGTAGGCTCAAGCGGGCACGAGAACGTCTCAAAGCATCAGAAGAACTCTTGATTAAAGAAACGCTTGGCGGTTGGCAATTGCCTAACAACCTATTTGAAAACATCATGCGGCAAGTTGCAGACCTAGATCCAGTACCGTCTCCGCCTGGAAAACCCTTGCTCCCATGGGTGGCATTCAGTGCAGCTACAGTTTTGGTGATATTGCTGCTCGGTATGGGTAATCAGTATCTTGCCAGATTTCAGAAACCGTATAGTCTCGATGCACAGTCCGAACCTACTATTGAAATTATAGAGGCACTTGCAATTCTTGATACTGACGCAAAACTGACTGTACGAAATCAAGTTGGACAGGCTACTGATCTTGATAAAAGCAACATCGGTTTACGGGTTTCTGAGGAAGTCTCACAATCTAACGCGTCCGAAGATTTTCCAATGATTACCGCTTCTAATGGACCGCCTATAGTGACACGATTTACTTTAAGCAACGGTATCCGAGTTGTCAATCTCCACGTCAAGAACTCCAAGGATGTAGGTATTTTCAGCTATTTACCCCTTGGACTTGTCAATGATGGGAAAGCAAAGGCACAGTGGAGCAATCTAATTATGCGTCTATCAGTCCGAACACCAGGCCCCATTGACTACCACACAAGTAGCGCAGAAACAATGGCCGACAACACGCGCTTAGAGTTCCGGGGGAATACGGATACATGGACACAGGGTTTGGCTCTCCATGCAAAATGGCTTTCCGGACTACCGTTCTCAGTAGAAAGTTTCACCAAAGCAGTTCCGAATGCCTTAGCTGAGTTTGGCTATATTGAAAAGAACTTGGCAACGCATAAGTTAGCACATGCTGCATGGAATCAAGTTTTTCGGCATGGTGAAACCGATATAGTGATGCGCGAGGGTATTCGATCGGTGCAACTGAGTGATCTCCAGGAATATCGCGATATGCATTTGGTCCAAGCAGATCGCGTTCTTTTGTGTGTCATTGGTGGTGTTGATCCGGAAACATTGAAAGGGACAATGGAAAAACAACTCGGCACTATTAAATTAACAGCGAAGACGTTTCCTAATCCAACAGCACCTCCAGACATGGCAAAAGCCCAAAACGCCACTTGGGATATTAATGTAACGCATTACATGGAAACCTACGCGATACCGCGTCCTGAAAACGAAGACTACCCCGCACTCTATATCGCAAGTGTGCTTTTACGGTTAGCATGCATGCAGGATGCCGAATTGAAAAAAATAACAGGTCATGTTTACTGTGGGGTTGACCTTGTCACGCCTGAACAAGTATACTTTTACGTCAGTGCATCACTCAAGACAAACACAGATATAGAAAAGGTTAAACAACGGATTCGGGAGCTGATGAATCCTTTAAAGCAATCAGAGAATAACGCGCAAGCTCCTGTACTTGCCCAGTATCTTTCTGCAGAACTCAGCGCGCCGCCCGATTTGACAATGCTCATGCAGCAAAAACCCAAAAATATAACAGAGACTCACATGCTCCTCCAACTTGGTGTAACTTGGGGAATGTTGGAATACCAATATGGTGAAACCATGCCACAACTTGCGGAGGCATCTGGCGATGTCACCGCGGCTGATGTTGTGAGTGTTGTCACTCGATATCTAACTAAAAAGAATCGTAGGGTCTTAGTTCTCACGCCACGTGTCCCAGAGTAATTTTACTAAGGCCCTAACGTGAGCTTGAAAAAGTTTTCACCCGCAGCGTTCTCTGTTATTTTTCGCAAAAAACGGCACACCCTAACAGGTTATGGGACAAAAGGACTGCTTTTGGACCCATGAAAAGTGTTTAGAGCGAACTCACATTTTTATTATCAAACTCACGTTAGTCTATATAATCTGATTAGGTGATTTTGAAA
>PYJA01000050.1 GCA_003635185.1 Candidatus Poribacteria bacterium
ACATTACGGAATATCTACCGACAAGCAGGATGGGATTGGACAGACAAATAAAAAGAATGTGATAAGCAGATGCGAAAGCAGGACTTAGTGATCTTACGGTGCTGTGTGGAAAGTCCGTAAATTATTGGATAATGGAAGACCAGGTGGACGTATAGTGAGTCAGTTGTCAAATTTTATTGAACACCTTTCCGGTGGCAATAGCGAAGGGGATACACCCGTTCCCATTCCGAACACGGCAGTTAAGCCCTTCAGCGCTGATGATACTCCGGGGGCAACCCCGCGGGAAAGTAGGTCGTTGCCGGAATCCTCTCAAAGGCAGGTTTAAACCTGCCCTTTATGAATCAGGTTATCCGGATGCAGTAGAAGTGACGTAGTTCGGAATAATCTGAATACCCATTATTGGCTAATGTATATGTGTACACCTTAGAACCGCTTACACCTCAAAATTGTGACGATTGGAATTCAATCATCCAGCAATACCCGAATAGCACTGCTTTTCAGGGAACTACATGGCGAGATGCACTTGCCAATTCCTTCAAGCAACTTGACCCTGTATATCTGCTTATTAAACAAGATGAATCAGTAATTGGGGGAGTACCTGCGTTTGTGTTTGAGCCGATGCCAGGTGTCCGGTTGTGGCATTCAATGCCATGGAATTTGTTTGGGGGTCCGCAGGTAGTTGATTCTGTGCAAGTAGACACTGTATCGTTGATTTCAACGATTGAGACCTATCTTAAAACAGCATCATCTGAAAAAGGGTGGTGTGAGCTGTGTTGGACACTCTCACCTGAGGATACGAAAAAATATGGTGACCTGCTAACAGACGTAGGGTATGAGCGAACAGAACGGTTTACACATATTCTTAAGACAAACGGAGATGTTGATACCCTCTGGCGTGCTTACAATAAAAGGGTCAGAGGAGCAGTTCGTAAAGCGCAAAAATCGGGTGTAGAAGTTATCGATACCGAAAGTGATGCGGATTTATCCACATTCTACGACATGTATCTAATAACCGTGAAACGTTTAGGAGGGACACCGAAACCTCGTGCGCTCATGAAAATGCTACTACAGCACGGTGTTGCCAAACTTGCTATCGCTACATATCAAGGCACTATCATTGCCGGATTACTCTATCTCTATTTCAATCGTACCGTAACTTTGTGGTGCGAAGCTTCTTTATCTGAATATTTACAATACCGTCCGAATAATGCAATTTTTCATCACATTATCACATGGGCATGCAAGGAAGGATATGAATGGGTGGATTTCGGTGCTTCACCACCGGAAAATGAAGGATTAATCGCACACAAGGAACAATATCGCGCCCAAAAAACGGATTTCTGTAGTTATACCAAAGTAGTGTCCCCATTTAAAAGATCGTTGTGGGCATGCAGTGAAGGCATGTTGCGGAAAATATATACCTGGCTACAGTAGCTTTCGTAACACCAATCTCCGAAATAATGCAATACAGTCATATAAAGGAATTCAAATTGTGAGTCAAAACAATACCGAAGAAAGGATAACGAACTCATGAAAAAAACACTGTTTCTAATTTTAGCGATTGGGGTGGCGATATGCGCTATTCCCAATAATACCACCGCGCAAGACGCACAAGATTGGCATTTGCGGGGCTTACCCGAAGGTGCAAAAGCACGGTTCGGGAAAGGCTGGATAGCCGGAAACATCAAGCTTTCCCACGATGGCGAACGTTTAGCAGTCCCATGTAACAAACGTGTACCCGCCTCCTTTATCCCATTCTGTTCTAAATTTCTCGGTATCAGAGTAAACGATTTTACCGTTTTTTCTTTCTAACCACGTGCACAGGCTTCATATCTTCATCGACTGGGTCCTTTTTAAATCTACCAATCAAATTAACATCTAAAATAGCACACATAGTTAATCCTCAAAACCCATGAGTCGGTTAGTTTCTTTTAAGAAAAATTTACCATAATGTGGCGGTACACCAATCATATTTGCCATCTTATCAAAGCCAATATTATGCACATTGACAATATTTCCCTTTGGTTCAAAGTAGATTAGTGATACATCCTCGGGCTTGATGTTACCTTTTCTGATTTCAATACGGGCACGGTCAATCATATAGTCGCTATGTGTTTCAATTATGAATGACTGATTACCTTGATTTGCCAATTTTGCCAACAAAGAAGAAAATTCTGCCTGTGCCCTTGGGTGCAGATGGATTTCAGGCTGCTGAAGCAAGGAATATATTGGTGATATATGTGTTTGGCGGCTTTCCTGAATTATACTTGGGTATAAAACCTGCACTAATATAGGCAAAATCTGACTAACACCATAACCGACATCGATTATATTTGAAGTCGGGCCTCGGATCTTGAATTGTAATTGGAATGGTCCGCCAAGGGAATGTCCAAAGTTTTTTATCTTTATATCTTGAAAAAGCCCTGAACTTGTTCCAAATTCAATTAGTTGTTGTTTTAGTTTCTCCCATTCCTTTTTTTGAATCGCTTCAATCCGCATTAAATACATAGGAATATCGCTACCTTCTGGATCATCAAATTCCCGTGCCGGATCGTAAGTTCGTTTGGGTTGTGAGCGGATCGGTGATGTACTAAATACTGACAAGGTTTTAAAGACATCCCACGGTCGATAGATGCTTTCTTCAAATTTTTCACTTATTTTATCTAAATATTTATGGAAGGCGATTTCGCCCTTAGATTCATTCATAAAAAAATAGGGATAGACAAAAAAAGAGAAGGAGGGTTCATTCAATACATCATTCCCACAAATTATTTTATAATGATTTTGCTGCTCATCAAAGGAATCTAAACGTAACTCCCTCCTACCCATTGCGTCCTCAGATCGAACAATAATTTCACCATCAGTCAGTTTCATTGTTATTGAACTAACGACTGGTTCTATTCCTGCCTTTTTTTAAACGAGTTCAATTGTTGTTTCAATATCTTCATTATTGTATTTAGAAGCAAACCCAAGCTTAAAATTTTTATCTTTTTCCTTACTATTTCTGACAATATCCTTAAAGATTCCCAGTGAATAAGGGGATTGATTAAAATCAATTCCTGCCCCCCGCAAATAATCTGCTAATATATGAAAACAAGCAAGAGCAGTCGTTTTCCCTGTGCTATTTTCCCCAACTAAAAACGTCAAGGGACGAATTTCAAGCGTCTGCCGTTCACCAAAACAGCGGACCTCTTCCATTGTGAATTGTGTAATGCTCATGCTATTATCCTCACAAAGTCAATGTATTGCCAATGTTTGCTGGATTCAGTTTTGAGATATAAAAATTTTATGACCGCTAAACATTGGGCTGCTCTCGGTTTATAGGCCGTTGATTCTGAAATTTACCTTGTTTCCACTCATTATAGATTATGAGAACTCCGAATATACAGAACGCCAAAATTAACCACAAACTAACATAGGAAATTGTTCTAAAAAAATCCATGCCACTGATTCCAAGTATTGACGGAGGGTTTTTCAAATATTCAAAATAAAAGTGTAAGAAAGCCCAATTGAATATTCTACCTATTAGGAGAGTAATCCCAATCAATATCACACCGACTGACTTTGTTCGGATACCAAGAAATAGTAAACATCCCATAAAAACTAATTGGAAGACAATTGTTAGACTGGAAAAAAAGTTCATTGTTAAGTCCTTACTGTAAAAGCAAAAGTTTAAGAACGTCTCATATCAATACGGCGCAGGGCAATATCAATGAGTAATAGGATTAGGGCAGTGATGAGGAAAGGTCGCCACAGATGAATTCGCAGCGTTACAGGATTTTCAGGAGAACGAAATGCTTCCTCAGCAGAAATGTTGAATTTTCCACCAGACACAGTTGAGAGTTGTGTGAGAAGTGATTCGTTGGCATTGTGAACGAGATATTCTTCAGGGTAGGAGACAACAGTGCCTGTTACTTGCGTATTGACGATTTCTCCTGCCTGTTTTTGCATGATGTTCAGGAAATAAGGTCCAACATCTTGCGTTGGGAATTCAAGCTCATAACGTCCGGGCGAGGTTTGTGAGATAGCAAGTTGCTTCTTTTTGAGGTCGGGACCGATAAGCGAAATATCACTGTCCAATTCGTTCAGAAAATCTCCTGTCTCACTGAGTGCATCAATGGCAAGATGTGCAACCCCTTTCTCTTTCGTGATTTCAGCTTGGAAATTGCTGAGTGTTGTTTTTCGCATCGTATCACGGACGAGTTGTGTCCAGAACTTGCCGTAGCCGGGCCATTCTAACCAATCTGAAGCCCATCGCGCTTTCGCATCCGATGTGAACGCAACAGCCTTTCCTAAACCGTATTGCCAACTTGCAAGGATAGGATCACCACGGTCAGAGACAAGAAATATTTCGGCAGTGGGCCGTGGATGGGTTGCCACATATCCGAGAAGGAAAGGCGCAAGTTCAAGGTCAATTCCGCTCAATACTTGGGTTGGTTTGATTTGTTGCGGAATAAAAGGCGCGTCAATAATAGCGGATTTAGAAGCAGTGACGGTCTCCTTCGCAAATATCTGCGGCACGTTATACGGGTCTTGTGTAAAATATTCACGTCCACCGCCCCACTTTGCGAGATCACCAAGCATATTCATATCAGCACCGCTGCCGATGCCGACTGTGGAAATTGTGATACGTTCAGAGTGCATGGAACTTGCAATCCCATACCAGTCGCCCGGTTGAGAGTGTCCATCACTCAGAACAATGACGTGCTTGAGTTTAGCCGTTGTCTCAGTCAAGGAAAAATATGCCTGTTGAAGTGCAGGATAAAGATTAGTGCCGCCACCTGCAGTGATTGACCCTACCTGATTTGAAATGAACTGCTTATCTGATGCATCATGCATTTCTGTAATCCAGAATGGTGAACCATCAAAAGCGATGACACCAATTTTATCGCGCGGTCCAAGTAGTTCCACTGTTGCGCGTGCTGCTTCTTTTGCTAATTCAATTTTGATGCCTCCCATACTTCCAGATTTGTCAATCACAAGCACCATTGCTAAGGAGGGGGTTTCCTTTTTCTTTTCAGTGTCGGTACGGACAGGCAAAACCTCCTCAATTGGGGTTTTATAGTAACCGCCAAGTCCGTAACTGTTTTCACTGCCGAGCATCATGAATCCGCCCCCAAGGTCTTGGACATAAGTGCGGATAAGTTCCATCTGTTTTTCGTTAAGACGGTTTGCAGGAACATCGCTGAAGATAACAAGTTCATAGTTTTGAAGGTCTGCAAGTTCATTCGGGACACCTAAACCGTTGCGCACATCAACACGAATTTTTGCATCCTCAAGCACCCGCATTAGATATCGGGTTTGTGACTCGTTTTCATCAATAAGCAAGACTCTCGGCTTACCGGAGACTGAAACGATACCGAATGCCCGATTGTTATCGTATCGTGTATCTTGTGTTGTGCGGCAGGTTACATCATAAGTCAATGTACCACTCTCCATAGAAGTTTCAGTGAACAAGACGCGATTTTCACCTTCAGTAAGTCGTACCTCTTTTTTGGCCACCTCAAATTTGTTTTTATAGAGATTTATTTGCGCGATATCGTCATGGTTGCTGTGAATAAGCACTTCTAAATTAAAGGGAGCACCCTGTTTGACTTGTGCAGGCGCATCAATTCGTTGTACCATTACTTCAGGGTCATCACTCGGATATATAGGAACCGTGTCAATCTGGATACCAAAATCTTTTCCGCGAAGGCCTGTGTGAATAGCATCGCCTTGTGTCTCAAGACCATCTGTAATTAAGACAATCCGTTTGTTTGCATTTGCGGGAAAAACACTCCATGCTGTCTCAATTGCTTGTGCGATATTCGTTGTATCAGCTGCGTCTTCATCATTTTCTAACCAAGTTTTCTTTGTTTCAGCAATATCCAAATTTTCTTCGGAATTTTTCTGATTTTCCATGTGGGCTGCCTGAAGTATCTCGGCTTTATCTGTAAAAGCAATAATCCCAACTTGCTGATTTCCGCTCCGTGATTCAAGGGCTTCATTGATAAAATCGGTTGATTTTGTTAACCCGTCTTCAGAAATGCTATCGGAAATATCCGCGAGGAACATGACTGCAAGTTTGTCATCGGTTTTTAGATACTGCAGATCCGCCACACTTAGAATAAGTAGGAGAACAATAATGATCCTGACACATAAGCTAATCAAGCGTTGTGTTCGCGACAAGTCAACAAGGCTGCGTCGAAAACCGTAGTAGAGGACTGGCAATAAAAGCAGCAAGAACAGTAAAAAAGGACGTGTAATTTCCATAATGTTATACAATTCTGATGGGTTTTAATTGGTCTGATTGGATATCAGGTTTTACGATTAAGTTTGTTGATTACGATAAAAGTATACCACAGGAATTTTGAAGATGGCAACACAAATAGCAGACTATTAGGTTTTCTGAATTGGAATTAGTCTAAACATCTTCGCCAATGCTTGCAGTTAACTCAATATCGGAACCCTCTTTACGTATTCGGCGATCAAAATATAAGATTGTAACACCGATTACCCAAATCGGCAAAACGAGTGCTTTAAGAATTAGGTCGGCGGAAGTCATAATCACATAAAAGAAGAAATTACTGGTATCAAGAACTTTTTCCATTATTGACCATTCTATAATACTTCTTAAGTCTGTATTACCAGCAAATTTTGTGAAGATGAAAATGAATCCAAGTGATACCTTAAATATGACTGCAATTGCGTAACTTGTTAGAAGTATCAAGATTAGAATTCCAACAACTTGCCACCACGTACCACGGACAAGTTCACTGCTCCGTTTGAGGGCATATCCGACACGCGGCTCTTCAAGTAGCACAATTGGTAAGTGAAACACCCAACATACAAGAAAATAGCATGCTATTGGAAAACCTATTAATCCTAAAAGTATACCGGATGCCCCTTGACGTATCGTTAGGATAATTGAAAAACTTATGCTGATGAATGTAAATACAAGAAACATTCTCCATATTAGATGACTCCCAAGTATTGGGAAAAACCTTTTAAACACCTGCCTTAGCGCAGCACTGCTTGTTATGTTTTCACCTAAGTAAACTGTAGCACTTGCCAGGACTACCCCGCTTGTGCTTACTATTGCAAATGGCATTGCAGTGAAGGATGGTATGAGTGCTTTTTGGATAGTTCCTGATATAAACCCTTTTAGCGAATATTCAATTAGGATTGCAAAGAAATAAACACTGGCAATCCCCAAAAACAGTAAGAAGTGCTTCCTGTACAAACTGAAAGTCGTATCAAGAATGTCACCAACGCCCATCGGTTGAAGTTTAGATGTGTTATTTATAGTAGACATTATTTTGCAGCGTAAACTGTTAGTTTGCGTTCTCACAGGCACAATCTAACAGATTGTGCTACTATGTGGCAACTTAGGTAATTATAGTTTGTAGGTGGGCAGTTTAATGGTGAAGCTCATATCAGTTCTCGAATCTTATCTCGAAAATAACGAAAACTTGGGGATTTGTTTTTCTCTATGTTCATATTTGGCGTTATTTTTTCTGCCCATGCAGATTTTTCCTTGCCAACTGCCTGCCACCCTCTTCTTTTCAATCTACTTGAACCTCCCGCAAATATTGCATCAGCCAGAAGTTCCCATGTGTCACAAATGGAGTCGTTCTGGTAACGGTTAAGTATATTGTTTTTGGCTTTTGGATAAGCTTTCTTGATAGCAGAGAGATCGCCAAGAAACCAGGCTTCACCCTCTTCCACGGCAATACAAAACCGGGTTTCTATTTCGGGTTTACACTCATTCAACACATCAAGAAGTTTTTGACGAAATTTTTTCAAACATTTTTTATCTAAATCACAAACTATCATCAGTACTGTAGAATGTTTTGCTGGATTGTTAGAGTATGTTTTTCCGTACCCTTTGAGGAGTTCGGGCAAGCGATCAAGCAAAATACGATTATGGGCATCGGTGTGACTCTTAAGGTCTTTAGGAATATGACCTATTCCTCGGTAACTAATGACTCTACACGTATGTTGTTTTCCAATAATCTTAGACATTAAAATGTCAAGTGTTACCTTGCCCGAGAAGTCTTCAACAAGTATTTCAAAATGCACTTTTCACCTCGGATCGAGATAGTCACTGTACCAGAGTCCACCCAAGGGAAGTCCCTCCTTAACAAGGTTGTTCACGAGCGTATCTTCACTTGCCCGACGAATATTAGAAAACCCATCTTCACCCTTTTCCAGGATCCAAACCTCTTTGGGATCTAAGGCATCAACAAAGTATGGCTGATGCGTCGTAACAAAAACCTGTGAACCGCCTTTGAGCCCCGTTGCATGTTCTCGGAATTCTGTAGCGAGAATTTCTAATAGTTTATGATACAAGCCGTTTTCCGGTTCCTCAATACAAATAAACGGAGGTGGCGTTGGATCCTCAAGCATCAACAGATAGGCGAACAGTTTAAGCGTTCCATCAGACATCTGCTGCGCGTAAAAAGGAGCTTGAAAGCCTTTATCATTAAATCTAAGTAGTAATCTACCATCACTCGTTTTTTCAGTATCAATTTGATCTATCCCCGGTATTTTATCTGCAATTTTTTTCAGAATTGCTTTGAAACGTTGTGGATGTTCGCGTTCCATAAATTGCACAACGTTGCCAAGGTTGTCACCGTGAATATTTAGGTGTTCTTGTGGTCCCGCAAGTGGCAGGCTACGTGCTGCATCAGGAGTGAAGTAGCTGAGATACCACCCTTCAATGAATCTACGAAAAGCAGCAATTCGAGGGTGTTGCTTTAAGGCACCAAGTGTAGCAATACCAAGTTTTCGAGGGTCATCCATTTCAATTTCCTCCGTTTCTCCAGATTCCCTATCTTCTATCAATGCCCTAAAAAGATCAAAAACTTCAGTGTCTTCAACAATCTGGAGTCCTACTTGTTCACCTTTCCATGCTACGCCACTACCGCTATTTAAAATTAAAAAAGAGAACGGCCAACCACGTTTTTGTCCTTTTCGTCTCTGTCTAAAACGTTCTCGCAGCACATAGGGACGTGCAAACTCATCAACGGTAATAGCAATTTGATATGTAATGGGTCGGGCATTTCCGTGTTCTCTGTAGTACACATCAAATTCAATAGGATCTGCTGTCCCTTGCGTTCGCATTTTGTCAAAGCCTCCACGGCCTCGTGCATCACAAGCCTCCTCAACATTATTAAAGTTAAGCGCATCGGCCAAGAAACCGAAAGCATCAAATAAAGCACTCTTACCGACCCCATTTTTTCCGATTATTGCAGTCATTGGAGTGAGTGCTTCTTCCTTCCGTCTGTCCCAAAGGCGACCGAGTGTCACATCCTTGAGAACTCCGAAATTTCTTACTCTGAAACCTTCTAATGTTGCCATTTCACAAACTCCGTACTCATTGTGCTAATATTGAAACGATGCCAATTTTTAATATAACACATCAGTGTCTTTTCTAAAAATGAATTTTCATTGGAGTTCTAATCATCAGCAGGAACGGTATCACCTAACAATTCATCATCTGAGACAGTGCGGAAGCGCTCCTCTGGGTCTCGCAAGAAAAGTCCGCGTAAGTCTGTTGTGATTGCGTATAAAGCAGGCATAACAAACAAAGTCATGATCGTGGCAAAGGCAAGTCCGAAGATGATGGTATTTGCCATCGGCTGCCAGATAGGGGATTTGCCACCAAGTCCCAGTGCCATCGGAATTAACCCAAAAATTGTCGTCACCGAAGTCAAAATAATTGGGCGTAAACGTACGCTTCCGCCTTTCAGAATAGCATACCATCGGTTATAACCGCGCTCTCGGTATTTGTTGATAAAATCAATTAGCACGATTGAATCGTTGACAACGATACCTGCAAGTGCGACAATTCCGAACATGGCTATTATACTAAGTGTGGCATTGGAAAGAAGTAATCCGATCATCGCCCCTATCATCCCGAACGGTACGGCAAAGAGGATAATAATCGGTTGAATAAAGGATTTGAATTGTGCCCCTAAAATCATATAGATAACAAGAATTCCGACAATAAACAGTTTCCATAATTCTGAAAAAGATTCCCGTATTTCGTCAAAAATGCCGCGGAAATCAAGTCGATAGCCAGGATACAACGATTCTACATTCGCGAAGGCACTAATTAATTCTTGGTTCACTTTGAAAGGTGTAGTTTTTGTTCTATCAACAGCTGCAAAAACAGTGATTGCGCGTTCACCTTCAAAGCGGCGAATATCCGAATAGCCTTTCTCCTCAACTATATTCGCTATATCCTTGAGAGGAATAATCGTACCCGCTGGTGAAGCGATCAACATATCTTTAAGTTCTTCAATAGTTTGTAACCGATCTTCACTATATTTGACGATTACATCGATCGCTTCATCTGCCTCACGGTAGGTAGTTGCTTTCGCACCTTCAATAGCAGTCCGAACAGTTTGTGCGACTTGTAGGGTAGACATTCCAAATAGGGATGCTTTTTCAGGTTTCAAATAGATACGTAATTCTGATTTGCCCACGCGGAAATCATCTCTAATGTCTTTCACACCATCTATCTGGCTTAATGTTTCTTTGAGTTGGTCAGCAATTCCCGTTAACTGTGCAAACTGAGGGCCTTTGACTTTCACTTCAACATCTTGGCCCGTCGGTGGCCCCCCTTCCAGTTTAACAAAACTGAGCTTTTCAATGCCGCTAATATTGGTTGTTTGCTGGCGCAAAGAAGCGATGATTTCGTCAGTGCCTCGCGTGCGTTCTTGCTTGGGGACAAGTTCAACGATGAGTTCAGCATAATTGGAACCGTATGTGACACCTTGAAATAGCCCAGCCGTATATGTATGCAGACCGATGTTACTGACGATTGCAGCAACTTCACTTGATGGCAGTGTCTTGGCAGCTGCCTCTATTTGCGCAATAACCTCAGTTGTCTCTTGTAAACCATAAGAAGGTGGCATCTCGGCTTGGACGTAGAATTGAGGAAAATCTTCACCTGGAAAGAGCTCTTTGTCAAGCACTAAAAAGGCACTAACGCATGCAATCAGTCCGATAAAAATTACACCCCCTACAAAGATATACCGGTTCCGGATCGTAATTTTAAGGATTCTAACATACCTATTCCGGATAGTGTCAAAAATCATCCCAAACCACGCAAAAAAGCCGGCGAAAAGGATACCCAAAGTAAAAGCACCTTGAGATCGGGTTCGGAGACTTTCAAGTTTGCTGCGTCCAGTTTGTGTTCTTGCTTTTCCCCACTCAGATACGTGTGCTGGCAATATCACAAACACCTCAAAGAGTGAAGCAACGAGGACAAGTATCGCCATTATTGGTACGATCCGCATAAATTGCCCTGAAACACCTGACATAAACATTAAGGGCCCAAATGCACCAATAGTTGTTAAACTTGCCGCAACTACAGGCCAACCGACCTCTTCTGCGCCTCGTATTGCTGCGACCTTTGGAGATTCACCTGCTTCAATATGCCGATAGGTGTTCTCTATGACAACAATAGCATCGTCAACAACAATTCCAACGACCAAGATGAGCCCAAACAGTGCAACCCCACTGAGTGTATAGCCTGCAATTGACATGAACCAAAACGTTGCCATGAACGCGACCGGAATACCGAGGGCTGCAAATAACGCATTTCGCCAACCGATAAATAGGAAAAGCATCAATATAACAAGGATAAGACCAAAAATGGCGTTGGTTTCAAGTATTCCCAATCTTTCTTTTAAGATAACGGAATAATCGTTGACAGGTGTCAATACCGCGCCTTCGGGGAGTTCACCTTGATGTTTTTTCACTAAATCGCGAAGTTTTGCCACTAAAGAGATTGTGTTACCTTTTTTCTTTTTCTGAACGCTTAGACTGATAGACGGTTTTCCGTCAATACGTGAAAGCGTTCGTGTTTTTTCGTAAGTATCAGAAACAGTGGCAACATCACGCAGGCGAAGTGGTGTTCCCGATGGCTGAACGTTAATAATTGTATCACCAATATAGTCCGGATTAGGAAATTCCCCCATTGTACGCACCATAAACTCAGTGTTTGCAATCTCCATTGTCCCTGCGGGTATATTTAAATTCCCCACTTGCAGCGCAGTGGTAATAGCATCAATCGGGAGATTATAGGCTTTCAGCTTATCAGGGTTGACCTCAATCCATATTTCGCGTTCGCGTAGTCCGGCTATTTGTACAGCTGCGATATTTTTAATTTCTAATATCTCATCCTTTAGAGTTTCCGCAATATCCCGCATCTGTGCTTCTGAAATGCTACCCCCGACAACAATTGTCAACATCGGAAAACCGGTCATCACGTCCAATTCCTGAATGAAAGGATCATCAAGGATGTCTTCAGGCAAATCATTTACTTGTTCTACAGCAGTTCGGAGATTTTCCATCTCCTTGTCAAATTCCCTCTCACTCATTTCATCAAAATCAACATAGATAATGGACCTACCCTCTGATGAAGTAGAGAGCATCAAATTGATTTTATTTACGTTTTCTTCTATTGAATCTTCGATTGGGGCGGAAATAAGTTTTTCTACTTCTTCGGGGGATGCCGCGGGATATAGGGTGGTTATTGTGGCACTTTGAAGTGCAATTTCTGGGCTGAGTTCTCTCGGTAGGTTAATCCATGCAATCACCCCAAAGATAATGATAAGAATCATTAGCATATTTGCTAAAACAGGGTTGTTCACGGACATCTTTGGAATGGACATGATGGTTATATTTCTCCTTAGCCTTTATTTCGTTTTCTGCTATACGTTTACGTTTAGGTTCTGTTAATTTGCATTATAAAAAATCAATGACTATAAATCGCACATCAGTAGACTTTTAAACACGAAGCATAATAAAGGCGGATGCTGTCCACACCCGCCGCATTTCGAACTAATGTAGTCTGATGAAGATTAAAAGTAAATTGGATAATTGGGTGAGGTTAGGAAACCTCACCAGCAGTAGGTACACCTGTCTCGTGTGGACAGGAAAGGACCGAATTAAAAAATTAATCTTCATGTGACTACTGAGATGCTTTGAGAGTTCCCCACGTCGTTGCCAACTTACTTTTTGGTTCAACTGGAAAAGGCTTAATCCCATCACCTTCAATAGAGAGTTGATCTATAAGAAAAGTGACCGTTTTGCCTCCCCAATTGTTCATGAAGCCGATACCGACCTGCTCAACATCAAATTCATGGTTCCACTCTTTGTTCCCAGCAAGGGTCCAATCATCCTTTTCGCTCTTACGGAAATAACCTGAAAAGACATCCCCTTCTTTGACAAGTTTGAGATGAAACGGAACATCAAAACCTGTTTGCGGGTGTCCATGGTCATTCCAATTTGCTTTGATCATACTCCCTATAAGAGCTTTTTGCGGTTGGTTGGATTCCCCGCCAAACAACAAACACGCATAATTTAAATCGTCATTACTGTAAATAAAAATGCCGATCCATGCATCTGCTGGTTTATCAGGATCAGAAGAAAATATACCACTAACTGTAATGTTTTCCGCAGCACTCTTAGGAACATCACGTTCAATCATCGGTTTATCAGCTGTTGTGTGTCCCCAATTACCGGGATTAGTAATACGTAAAAAACCGTCTTTTACTTCGTACTCCGTCTGTTTCGCATTATGATCGCGAAATTCCCAACCATCTGAAAGTTTGTTTCCATCAAAATTATCTGTCCAAACACCAGCAGAAACAGTAGAGATTAGACTAATAATCAAGATTCCACAAATAAAAATCATTAGTTTTCTCATAGCTAATTCTCCTTTTTGCATATAGTTATTATAGCATGTAATATGTTTCTATTATAACATTTTTTACGCTGTGATGCCAAAAAAAAAATTGATATTGCGCACTATGGGTGTGTAAAGTTTTTGGCATGTGTGTTGTCTGAATCGCGGATTATCGCGGATGACGCAGATTACGCGGATTTTAATTCGTTGTCCGATCAGCTATTTTGATCGGATTAGCGTCCCGGTGTCCTGTGGATGAATGATGCAATTCTGTTGTCAGAAAAGTTTGTCATTATCATAACAATAATCCGTGCAATCTGCGTCATCCGCGATAATCCGCGATTCAGACAAAACTTTACACACCCCGCACTATTTCTAATTGGACAAACAAATCAAAATATGGTAATCTGAAATAACACGAAATAATTTTGAGAAATAAGGAAAATGCCATGGACCCAAAAGAACAGCTCATTGCAGAACTCTCTGAACTTCTCGGTACTAAAAATGTCCTAACAGATGCAACCGCTTTGTCGGTATACGAATGTGATGCAGCACCTTCGTTTAAAGCAATGCCGGATGTTGTTGTTTTTGCAGATACAACACAACAGGTATCGGATATTGTAAAGTTAGCGAACAAGTCCAACACGCCCTTTATTGCACGCGGTGGCGGGACAGGTTTAAGTGGTGGGATGCTCTCTGTTCAAGGTGGTATTATCATTGCGCTCAACAGGATGGACCGGATACTTGAGATAGATATTGAAAACGAACGCGCCGTGGTTGAACCTGGGGTTGTTAATCTATTGTTGTCGCAGGCAGTTCAGGCGCAGGGTTATCACTATGCACCCGACCCGTCGAGCCAAAAGGCATGCACAATCGGTGGAAATATAGCGGAAAACTCTGGTGGCCCGCATACACTAAAATATGGTGTTACTTCTGACCATGTGCTTGGCATGGAAGTTGTGATGCCGGATGGTGAAATAATTACGTTTGGCGGGGAAGTTGAAGAAGTGCCCGGTTACGACCTACGCGGTGTGTTGATCGGTTCTGAAGGCACTTTTGGAATAGTAACAAAAGCGACGGTCCGTCTCACGCGGAATCCGCAGGCATACCAGACAGCGCTTGCAGTTTTTGATAAAATGGACGATGCCTCAAATGCTGTGTCAACAATTATTGGTGCCGGTATTATTCCTGCTGCGCTTGAAATGATGGACACACTTGTCATTAAAGCATTGGAAGATGCGTTCCAGTTCGGTTTTCCTCTTGATGCCGAAGCAATTCTTATCGTTGAACTTGACGGGATTGAAGCAGGTATGCAGAATCAAACAGATAAAATATTGGAAATCTTCAAGCAGCACAACGCGCGTGAGGTGAATTACGCCAAAGATGATGCGGAACGCCAAGAGCTTTGGAAGGCACGCAAAAGCGCGTTCGGTTCATTCGGCAGACTCGCACCGAACTATATTACGCAAGATGGCGTTGTGCCACGCACTCGGCTGCCAAAGGTGCTACGTCGTATCTCTGAAATCTCTGAGAAATATCAGATTGCAATTGCCAATGTGTTCCATGCAGGTGATGGCAATATCCATCCGATTGTGCTTTTTGACGAACGCGATGCTGACCAGTGTGAACGGGTAGAACATGTGAACAAAGAGATTTTAACTGTGTGTGCTGAAGTGGGCGGTACAATCACGGGTGAGCACGGTATCGGTGTTGAAAAGATGGATTATATGCCGCTTATCTTTAGTCCAGCAGACTTGCGGGTAATGGCAAATGTCAAAGAGGTCTTCAATCCGACTGGACTTTGTAATCCCGGTAAGATTTTCCCGACTGCTGAATCATATCAAAAACTTGGTTTGCAACCGGAGGTGGATAATAAAGATTGGCTCATGTAAAAAGTCCGGGCGTTATTTTGGTATAAGAAGGGATAAACATATTTGCAGGGCAAAGGTGACCTACCCTGCAAATAAGTGGTTTTTAGATAGAATTAGTTGTTCTCTGCACCTTCATTGATCCAATCAATGAAGAGTTGGATCTGTTCTCCGTCTAAAGGTGGTCCGCCTGGCGGCATTTGCGGTGGTTGAGAACCATCAATACGTTTCACCACAAGGCTTCCCTTGCCATCACCAGCAGTAAAAACAGCGCCGCCATTTCCTCCTTTTTTGAATGTGTCGTAGGTGGATAGATCAAGGCCTGTGAAGTGTCCAGCTACATGACAATTTGGCGTAGCGCAACTTTCAGCGAGAATAGGAGAAATATCATCCTTAAAGGATACCTTCGGTTCTTCAACAACTGGTGGTTCAACAACAGGTTCCGTAGGATCAGGTTCTGTCGTTTTGTCACCGTTTCCGTTGACCATATCCGTAACGGGATCCCCCTCGTCACCACAGCCGACTATGAAGCTAGCGGTGAGTAAAAGACTGATGGAAAATATTGTAAGTATAACTGAGTACAAACGATTTGATTCTAAACGCATCAAATTATTCTCCTTCTTTAATTTTAGATATGCATGAAGTCGTTTATTAGGAATATATCATACCACGAAATGGAAAGGATGTCAAATGAAAATATTGGTTAACTCGGATATCACATCAGAACAGCAGCAACAAATAGAAGCAGTTTCTGACACGATACAGATTGTTAAGCCCCAAAATTCAGAAGAAACGTTACGTGAAATTGCGGATACCGACATTGTGTTTGGTGGATTTAACCGTTCGCTTTTTGAAAACGCGAGGCAACTTAAATGGGTACAAGTGTGGGCATCAGGTGTAGACGGTATCCTTTTCCCAGAATTCGTGGATAGCGATGTCATTTTGACAAGTGCGAAAGGATTTGTCGGAACACATCTGGCGGATCAGGCGTGGGCATTGATTCTCGGTCTGCTCCGCGGTGTTGGTCGTTCGGTACGGGAACGGACGTGGGACAACAAAATGTCTATCCGTTTGGCAACGTGGGAATTGGGCGAACGAACACTTGGCATTGTCGGTCTCGGTGGAACGGGAATTGAAGTTGCGCGTCGTGCGCAGGGATTTGAAATGCATGTAATCGCTGTTGACCCCGAAACTATTGAAGCTCCAACATTTGTCCATGAAATTTGGAAAATGGACCGGTTTGATGATCTGCTTGCAGAGTCTGACATTGTGTGTATTTGTGCGCCGCTGACACCAGAAACAGAAGGCATGTTTGACGACGCAGCGTTTCAAAAGATGCAATCACACGCACTGCTTATCAACGTTACGCGCGGCAAGATAGTTGATGGACCGGCACTCATCCGCGCGCTAAATGAAGAACGCATCGGTGGAGCAGGATTGGATGTCACACCTGTAGAACCACTACCTGCTGGTAGTCCGTTGTGGGATATGCCGAATGTGATTATTACGCCGCACGTTGCTGGCGGTTCACCGATTCGGATGGATCGGACCGTCGCGTTATTCTGTGATAATTTGGAACGATTTCTCGTTGGCAAACCGCTTCTCAGTGTTATTGATAAACGGAAAGGGTATTAGGTTATACCATTTCTAATTGACAAATTGCCAAAACATATCGTAGGTCGGGTAGAGCTTGCGAAACCCGACACGTTTAGTGCCTGTCGGGTTTCGCAAGCTCTACCCGACCTACGAAATAATGTAAGATTATCATATAGAAATAGTATAATTTCACCAGATAAGAGTTTCAACTTAAATCCGCGATTTTGACCAATTGTTTTCCGATATTACCACCTTTAAGCATGCTAATAAACGCCGTGGGTGCGTTTTCAATGCCGCCTTCAGCAATTGTCTCTCGGTATTTTAGTTTGCCTTGTTTGAGCCATTCTGCCATTTGAACGAGAGCTTCCGTATGTCTGTCGGCAAATTCAAATACGAGAAAACCTTCAATTCTCGCGCGCTGTGTAATGAGATGCCAAAGAAAACGTGGCCCGGTCTCAGGATTTTCCAAGTTGTATTGTGAAATCTGTCCACAGATAACTACACGGCCCTTAACTCTTAAATTGGGGAACACAGCATCCGTAATACGCCCGCCAACGTTATCAAAATACACATCAATGCCATCAGGACAAAGTTGTGCCAACTTCGTCTGATAATCTGTGACGTTCTTGTAATTGAAAGCTGCATCAAAGCCGAGTTCGTCAACGATATACGCAATCTTTTCATCCGAACCTGCTGAACCGACAACCCGACATCCTTTAATTTTGGCAATCTGCCCGACAACAGAACCAACTGCACCGGCAGCGCCAGAGACAAATACTGTTTCACCATCTTGAAGTTTGCCAACCTCAAGCAAACCGAAGTATGCAGTTAATCCTGGCATGCCAAGAATTCCAACACCTGTTGAAATTGGAGCAATTGACGGATCAATCTTTCGTAATCCTTCGCCTTGTGTAACACCGTATTCCTGCCATCCGATATGTGCGTTCACTATATCACCGACCTGAAAATCGGTATGTCTTGATTCAATAACCTGGGCGATAACGCCGCCTACCATAACTTCATAGAATTCAACGTTGGCGGCATAAGAACGCGTTTGATTCATTCGTCCCCGCATATAGGGATCAACTGAAAGGTAGATGGTTTTTACAAGCACTTGTCCATCTTCTGGTGTCGGAATTGGGGTCTCAACCAGTTTGAAATCCGATTCTTTGGGATATCCGACAGGTCTCGCGGCTAATGTAATTTGACGATTCATTTTAACTCCTTTTATTGAATTGGACGGGGTCTTTGCCGTGAATAACAATCAATTCGTGTTGTGGGGAATCCCAATCAAAGACTTTGACAATCGGGACGATGACGCGCACAGCCAACCCGATACGTCTTTTATCAGAACGGTTTGCCTCTGAATGGTGTAGTGTACGTTCATTAAATAGCACAAATTCACCGGGTTGCATCTCCAGATTGACGTGATTGTTTGTATCAATGTAGTCGAGATCACCCATTTGACCAAACGCCATATCGGAAGTGGCTTTTACGTGTGGGATAACTTTACGGTGTGACCCTGGCACAATTTGGAGACAACTATTTTCGAGCGTTGCCGAATCAATCGCTATCCACGCTGATATGATGATGGGCGGTTCAAGGGGCCAGTAGTTGAAATCTTGATGCCAAGGTATCTCCTTTGCCCCCGGTTCTTTGACGAAAAAGTTGGTGCGCCAGAGTAACAGATCCGGTCCATATAGTGATGCCATCCTTTCAACAATGGTCGGATGCGTTGCAAGGTTATGGATTAACGGATAGTCGAGATGCCGATTATGCACTCTGTTTTTGTGGTCAGGTGCATCGGTTTCGAGTATTTCCTCAATTTCCGATTGCATGTTGAGCATATCTTCTGGGCTACAGAGTGTGTAGGGGCCGAGGTATCCCTGCTTCCGAAATTGATCCGTCTCCTCTTGGCTTAACTTATGGTTTGTGTTTAGCATAGTGCGGTTTCCTTTTGTGTTTAGGTCATAACATCTGCAAAATAGCATGCTTATCGGTTTTTCCAACACCTGTTTTCGGTATTTCATCAACAACAACGAACTTATCGGGAATCCAAAATTTAGGGAATTCAGTGGCGAGGTGTTGTTTCAGAATCTCCGAAATATCCTCATCTGTCTGTGAAGTGATGACAACGACAGCAAGTGGTCGTTCACCCCATTTTTTGTCTGAAACACCGACGACCGCTGCGTCGTTTACGGACGGATGTTTCAGTAGTGCTGTTTCTAATGCGACAGAAGAGATAGATTCACCACCACTGCGAATTATTGCCTTCGCGCGGTCAACAATCTGCATGTAACCTTCCGCGTTGATAGTTGCAAGATCGCCTGTTCGCAACCATCCATCAGTTGTGAAATGCTCTGCTGTTGACGTGTTTTTGTAGTAGGTGCGCGCAGTCCAAGGGCTTCTTACCTGTAATTCTCCGATTGTCTTTCCGTCCCAAGGGAGTTCGACATCGTTTTCACTTACAAGACGGACCTGAACACCGGGAATAGGTCTGCCCTGCATCGCCTTAATGTCTGTTTTTTCGGCATCAGATAAGTTTTGATGCGCTTTTCGTAGTGTGCTGAACGTTCCGGTAGGAGACATCTCTGTCATCCCCCAAGCGTGGCGCACCTCAACTCTAAGTTCTTTTTCATAAGCCTCAATAAGTGTTGGGGGCATCGGTTCACCACCGACTATTAGTCGCCGCAATGATGTAATTTCCTGTTTTCTCTTTTGCAATTCAGGCAGAAGTCTTGCCCAGATTGTCGGTACACCTGCAGCAACGGTAACGCCAGTTTCAGCGATGAGATCAACGATGTGTGTATGGTTAGCGTTAGCTAACACAATCTCTGCTCCCGCAAACATGGACGCATAAGGTAGTCCCCATCCCATTGCATGATACATCGGCACAAGCGGCATGACCACATCTGATTCTGTTAGTCCGAACACATCTGCTTGATTGACCGCCAACGTATGGAGAAACATTGAACGATGTGTGTAAAGAACTCCTTTCGGTTCACCGCTTGTTCCACTCGTATAGCAGAGTGCCATTGCCCAATTTTCGTCCTGAATATCCGATATATAATTATTATCTGCTTCGGAAATAAACTGTTCATATTCAATAGAAAGGTTGGTGCGGTTTTCATTCTGTCCAGTGTCTATATTAAAGAAAACGATATGCTTACAGTCTATTTTTTGCTGCAGTTTAGAAAACTGTTCAACACATGCTCTGTCAACAAAAATGAGTTTGTCATTCGCCTCTTCCACTATTTTGGCGAGTTGTGTTGGGGCAAGTCGTACGTTAAGTGGGTGAATAATTGCCCCAGCATAAGGCACTGCACAGCAGATTTCTAAGTGTTGATAGGTGTTAGATGCGAAAGTTGCAACGCTATCTCCTGAACGTATACCTAAGGTGGTGATAGCATTTGCCAATTGCTTAACACGGCGGTCCAACGTATCGTAGTTATAGGTATGCACCTTTCCGTTCGGTAATAGTGTGTGAACCTGCTTATCGCCATGGATACGGTGTGCATGCTCTAAAATCTGCGCGAGTGTCAAAGGATAGTTCATCATTACGCCAAACATGTTTTCTTCTCGCTTACCAAAATACAAACATCATTAGTTTAGCACAAAATATGAGTTTGTTGTAAAAAAAATTGGTGAACTTGGACTATGATATGTTCTCCTATAAAATAACCGATATGATAGATTTTAGAATTATTTGGCACTTTGCCTACCGCCTGCATGCTGTCCCATAAACTGTTATGGTAACATTTAGAATTAAAGGGACATTTTGTAGCATAACCTGCCAGGTTGTGTTCCGTTTCTGCACAACCTGGCAGGTTATGCTACTTGAATCTAACACGATCATCGGGGACAGACGTGCAGTGTTTCTGCACAACCTGGCAGGTTATGCTACTTGAATCTAACACGATCATCGGGGACAGACGTGCAGTGTTTCTGCACAACCTGGCAGGTTATGGGACAGCGTCTGCGTTCGTTTCGGTTTGCTGGTTGAACAGCTCATAATGTTCAATTAATTCTAAAGTTTACTATAATTTGTGTGCTTCAATGCTAAACTGTCAGTTTGTGCTACAATTACAATAGGTTCGGTTTCCGAACCGCGCGTGTTGTCCGAATCGCGAAGAACACGGAAGACGCGGAGGGCGGTGTTGGTGCTGCCAAGTCGTTTTTCACGTGTAGGACGGACGCATTCCCCCCGCAAAGATGGCATGCGCGTGTGGCATGCCAAATTGGGGAGATAAAGGAGAGTTGCATATTCCCCTCGCTTGCAGGGGGTTAGGGGGGCTTCAATAAAAATAGGCAGGCACCCAAAAAGGGGACCTGCCTGTGAATGAAATAACTTTAGAACCTTACTGCACTTTCACCTTGTAATATGGAGAA
>PYJA01000051.1 GCA_003635185.1 Candidatus Poribacteria bacterium
GCTTTTGCGCGGTTTTTGCAAAGGTGCTTCTTCCTCACAACTCTCACGTGAACTCGGGATAAGTTTTCCAACGGTGCTGTCTATAAGGCGGGTTCTTCAAGATGCTGCCCAGATGCTGCAACCGGAGGATGCTTTGCCGGACACTGAGATAGAAACAGATGAGATGTTTCAAAATGCGGGTGAAAAAGGCGAACCGCATAAAGACCCAGAGGATCCCCCGCGTCGGCGTGGGAATAAACGGAGAGGTCATGGCACTTATGCGAATGATCGTCCCCCTATAGTCGGCACAATAGGGCGCAAAAGCAAGCGCGTCCGGTTGCGTGTGGCACATCGGACTGATAGTGCGACCCTCTCCGCACACGTGCATCAGTTCACGCTCCCCCTGGCTATTGTCCGGACAGATGGATGGCGTGGCTATAACGGTATTGATCGTTCCCATGCGATAGTGTGTCATAGTGATGGTGAATGGGCAAGAGATGACGATGCGGATGGGATTTGCGAAACTCACATCAACACGATTGAAGGTGTGTGGACAACGGTGCGTAACTTTCTCCGTCCCTTTCGCGGTGTTCATAAAAAGTTCCTTTCAGGATATATCGCTATCTGTGAATTTGTTATTAACCTCAAATCTGTCACCGTTGAGTTTATATCAAAACTTGTCAAACGCACTAAATCTTAATATGAGCCACTACTTTTTCTCAAAAGTCCAGGTAGTGAAAAAATCTTTGTATCTGTCCAGTCCTTATATTAAGAATACAATTGCCACCTTCCTATATGAGATTCTACGATCTAAACCAGATTTAAATCTATCCATTAAAATTTTGACAAGGATTAAAATTCAAGATTTGATTGAAGGAGCTTCAGATTTAGAAGCCTTTGAGAAGTTATTAGAGATAGATGAATTGCCTGGAATAAAAGCAGAGGTAAGATGTATATCAAACCTTCACGCAAAGGTTTACATCTTCGACGAAGATTCAGCAATTGTCACTTCTTCTAATCTAACTCCATCTGGTTTGAAGTCAAATGTAGAATATGGTATAGAAGTCACAGATTCTATAGCTATCCGACAAATGCTTAATGACATGGAGACCTATTGGCATAATGCTGAAACCCTCAACATGGAAACGATCAAAGAAATTTGGAAACGTATGCAAGCAACTGAATCAATTGTAAAGGTTAATCGGGTTGCACAAGGATCGAAAGAGCACTCTCCAACGGAACATTCATCTATCACTATTAAAGGTGTAGGGAAACGTCTTGCACCACTGGGAAAAGATGTTGAAATCGCTGCATTGGATAATTTGCGGAATATTATTTTACCAATATCAAAATATTCCAAAAGAAGCAAAGTTGTTTTTCCCATTACAAATGGTCTTGTTGATTTTGAAGATGAAATCAGTGATGATAGTCCTCTTATAAATCCTGATGAAGAAAGGACTGTTGAGATAGAATCTTCATATAGCGAACTTGAAGACATGTCTGTTGAACAACTAATTAGCGAATTGAAAGACGATAGCAAACAACGTAGAAAAAGAGCAAGAATGCAGTTACAAGTGCTATTTGTTTTAGACAATTCTTGTATAATGCCGTATATTGCTGAACTTTCAAGAGCAAACTTGAAATTATGTTGTAGTTTTTTAAGACACCTACCAGACAACAGATTAGCAGTTCGACATTTACTACATATTTTAAATGCAGCAAAAACTGAAAATGGTTCATTGCCTTTTCTAGTTTTAAAGACTCTGAATGATATTGCACCTGACAGACTATTTTCATTTTTATGCCAAGCTGTTAAAGAACCATTATCAACCAATGCTAAACGACATGCTATTGAAGAGTTAAAAAATGCAATTGTTAAGCTAAACCTTCAAGATAATGATTCAGCAATTGAAACGCTTAAAAATCTAACTGAAGATATGCTTCCAAAAGTTCGTAACGCCGCGTATATTGCTTTAGGACAGATTGGCAATGTTAAATCAATAGACTTTCTTAGAGATGCCTTTAGACAAGCTAAAAGGCACAAAATGTCTTTGGAAACTCAAATGAGTATTCTACAAGGACTTATTGCTGCTGGTATTACTCCAGATGATGAGTTGATGTTCGTACGTTTGACTTACAATCCTCTTGTGAGATTTCGTGCTATCGCAATTAGAGCGTTACGTCAAAATGGAGAGAAATATTGGCAAAGAATTTCTGCTATGGCAGAATCAGATCGAAATGTAGACGTTAGAACTCAAGCAGTGCGGGCATTGGTTAACATTGACGCGACAAAAGCTTATAAAGTGCTAATCAAACTAAAAGAAAACGAACCAGATGAAAATCTTAAAAATACTATTACTTCTTTGATGCACAGACATGAACAATCTATTAGAAGCTTACCTATAGATGAAGAACAACTATTACAATCATCATTGTCTGGATTACAATCCTCAGACAAGAAAATCCGAATTAAAGGAGCAAAAGCTTTAGGGCGATTAAAACACGTATCTGCGATTCAACCCTTATGTGAGACTTTAAGAGATGAGGACGGAATCGTCAGAACAGTTGCTGCCGAAGCACTTGGGTCAATAGGTAATAATTTATCAGTACTTCCACTCATTGAAGTTTTAGAAAGTGATTCTCATACTCATGCACGAGCTGCCGCTGCAAAAGCACTAGGTTTAATTGGCGATAAAAGAGCTATTGAAGCGATTGGCAAAGGACTAAAAGATAAAAGTGGTCACGTTCGAAAGTGGTGTTGGACCAGTATTTCCAAACTTAGATAAGAGCGTAGTTGATGAATTTCTCTAAACTTGGAATTGGTTTGTTGATACTGAAGGAACAAACAACTGAACCTCTTGTGCCAGAAGCATTGGCACACTGTTTTCAGATGAGTTTTCTTCAATTCTACTTTGAGAACGTAACAGGCTTTTTCCCATCAATTGAATTAAAGTCTGTTCTATCCGTTGCGCTAATATTCCGGTGATGTCCTCAAATAGACGCGAATCTAGTCGCCCTTTTGGCTGAGCTAAGTTTCTTGCCAATGGAGAAGTTTGAGTTTGATCTTCTTGTTGTATTAACATTGTAATTATGTCTCTCGGTAATTCAATACCAGTTTTCCTCTGAAATCCCGCTAAACTTTGATAGTCATTCCGAAACATTTTAATTACATCCATTCCCATGCTTATGGCAGCTGTCAAATCTCTACCAGCTTTCTCCCAATCTTGCTGGTGTAACCAAATCTTAGCTCGGTTGTAATAGACTGGTGCATAATTAGGTTCCAATTCTAACACTTTCGCATAATCATGGAGAGCCTGATTAATTTCACCTTTATAGAAATAAGCCAACCCGCGATTATAATAAACTATCTCCTCATCAGGTGTTAGTTCTATCGCAATATTATAATTTACAATAGCCGAATCAAACTCGCCATTGTTAGCGTAAATGTTACCAAGATTGTTGTATGCTAAACTTTCATCTGGATTTAATTCTATCGCCTTGTTTAAGTCATTAATTGCTGACTTTTCCTCACCTATGTTACTATAAGCATCCCCTCGATTGACATAAGCCTTGATATGCTCAGAATTAAGTTCTATGGCCTTTGTATAATCTGTGATCGCTAACTCAAATTCTCCTATGCTGTTGTACGTAGTAGCACGATTAAAATAAATATCTGCATGCCTAAGATTGAGTTCTATCGCTTTTGTATAATCTTTAATGGCTTTGCCCACTTCACCCATAATATCATAAGTACTGCCGCGACTAGCGTAAGCCTCTGCATTGTCTGGATCAAGTTGTATACTCGTCGTATAGTCTGTAATGGCAGAGTCAAAATCATTTGTAAGTAAATATGCATTGCCGCGATTGTGATATGGTAAGGCAAGTTTTGGATTGAGTTGTATTGCCACTGTATAGTCGGAAATTGCTCTGTTAAAATCCTGTTTTTTGCCATAAGCAATGCCACGATTCACATAAGCCTGGACATAATCTGGCTTGAGTGTTATACTCATTGTATAGTCTACGAGAGCCAAGTCAAAATACTTCTTGAGGAAGTGAGCAAAACCACGATAGTGATAGGCGTACACATCATCAGGATTCATCTCTATAGCCTTGTTATAGTTTGCTATAGCTGAACCAAAATCACCTTTGAGAAAGTAAACATCGCCGAGTTTACGATAGACATAGGCATCATCAGGATTAAGTTCTATCGCTCTACGATAGTTTGTAATGGCTAAATCAAACTCGCTTTTGCCACTGTAGACATTGCCAAGATCAACATAAGCACCAGTATGCTCAGGATCAAGTTTTATTGCTTTAGTATAGTCTGCAATTGCCTTGTCAAATTCGCGTTTGAGACTGTAAGTGTGTCCACGACTATAATAGAATTTTGCGTTACTGGGTTCAAGACTTATTGACTTGTCAAAGTCTATGATAGCGAAATCAGTCTTTTTATTAATAGCAAAAGCAGTGCCGCGACAGTAGTAAGCTTGGGCACAGTTTGTCCCATATTGAATCGCCATAGTAAAATCTTTAACCGCTTTGTCAATATCTGCCTTATTGTTATAAGCGATACCACGATTAAGATAAGCTTCTGCAAGTTCTGGTTTAAGTCTAATAACCTTGCTATAGTCCATAATGGCTAAATCAGATTCATCTTTGCTATTATAGGCGTTACCTCGCACCAAATAGGCATCAACGAGATCAGGGTTAAGTTGTATTGCTTTATCACAGTCTTCTATTGCACGATCAAACTCGTCTTTAATGACATAACCGTTCCCGCGATGGTAATATGCCTCAGCGTAGTCAGGTTCGTGCTGAATCGCCTTCGTAAAATCTTCAATTGCTTTATTGATATCACCTTTAGCACCATGCGCCATACCCCGGCCGTGATACGCCCTTGCAGGTTGCCGAGTCCAGAAAATCGCATCGGTATAATCCTTGATTGCGAGATCAAACTCACCCATTTTGTGGTATACCTCGCCTCGGTAGATATAGGGCATCGCAAAACCGGGGCTCAGTTCAATAGCTCTACTAAAATGCTTAACAGCTTCTTCATAGTGTACCATCTTTGCTTTGTTAACCACTCTCTGAATCTCCCTTCTGCTTTTGTGATAAACCCTTGTAAGCCATTCTATAGGTTTCCAGTTTAAGATTTTGATGTCGAATAAATCCATGGACATCATTGTAAACGGATTCGGTATAGATACCGTGTGCCTTTTTTAGATATTCCTGCAGTGGAATTTTGAGAGATGCCAATATATTGATTACATCATCGTCGTTCGGTTGAATAAAACCTTTAGGATGTCTAACAAATACGCTCTTCTGTGCAATGACACGATTCATTGGTTCATACGGGTTTTTAATGTAAGAATCTATTAATTCTTTTCTTTGTGTGATAACTCTACCGTTTTTATCAAGAGAACTGTTACACGCCATATAAAGGGCAATTAGATAGTCTTCCGAAAAATCAATTAGGTTAGTCTTGCCGCCGTAATGCTGAATTTCTGCCAGACATTCAATTTCACTATATGTCTTACGGATAAAAGGTTTGGCAATTTCTAACATCTCCCGTTGGACTTCCTTTATATCAAATTGTTCATCTTCAATATCAAATTCTTCATCCACCAGAAAGACACGATACAAGTTTGAGGATACCTTTCCATAATAAGGTTTTTCCTGATAATGTTCAGGTTCACCACGATAAAGATATCCACCAATATCCGATTTTTCTTTTAATTTTCTAAGTATTCCATCAACTGTACGAGGCTTGTGCATTCACTTCACTTTTCATTACTGATTTTGCTTATTCCAAAATGATACCATATTTAGCAGAAGATTGCAACGGTATTGCAAATCCAAACCTTACATCTCGGCATCCTCTTCCAACTCATCCTCATGCATGATTTCCTGTAGTCCAGTTGCAATGCGGAAAGCGACAAGACAGATACCAAAACAAACTGCAAACAACCACCGATAACCAATAAGCTTTACCAGGAGTCCTCCTAATGTTGGCGCGAAACTTGCCGGTACGAGCAGCGTGTTCATAAATCCGATGTAACTTGGACGGCTACGTGGCGGTGCGATGTTTAGCATATATGCCATGAATCCAACCATCATACCGTTTGTCAAGATGCCGCCAATTGTGAAGATTAACAGGTAGGCAGGGACATGTAAAGAAACGGGTAACATTCCAGAAGAGAACGCTATTATCGGAGGGAACAACATTAGCCCTGCGGTTATAATTAGCACCCACCGCACGCCATATTTTTCACCGATATAGCCCCAAAATGCATTAGAAACGACACCGCTCAATGCGGAACTTATGAGGAAAAAACCGATAGTCGCCTCAGAAACGCCTAACTCGGACAAGGCATAAGTTGTATAGAAAGGTGTTGCCATACTGGAAAAATGCAATCCGATGCGGAAGAAGATAAATCTCCGATAATTTGGGTCTGTTCGTAAAAAATGTGGTCCCTGCTTTAAGTGTTGCCACATAGGTTGGCGTTGAGAGTTGACGGGATGAATCGGTTCACGTACAGCTAAGAAACTAATAAACGAGAGGAAAGCGGTACTCACCGAACAGATAAAGAGAAAGGCGTAATTAGATGGAAATCCGAGTTCAGTCTCTATCTGACAGACAGAACTGATGAAATACATAATAAAGGTTTTGAAGACCTGCGTAACCCATCCGAGGATGCCAGTGAATTCATCCTCATTTCCGAGCATAGCCCGCACCAAAAACCCGACCCAAATTCCAAAAAACCCACCGAAGATTTGCCGTAAACTAAAAAAGCGCGCACGCCGATTCGGTGCTATAGATTTTGAAATGATGTCCATGTAGGGCAGCGTAGAAACACCCATGGCGGAGGACGATAAAAAATAGAATCCTAAAAAACAAGCAGCAAGTAAAATAGGATTTTTGGCACCGATTTTGATGGTGCAAAAGGTGATAGCAAGCCATGCAAACACGCGGATACTCATGCCGACCGCATAATACGGCATTTTGCGCTGGCGATGTTCCAACAGATTTGACACCAACAACTGTGGCCACATCCAACCTGCTGTCATCATTGAACCGGTCAAGCCTACCATGACTTCGGACCCAGTAAGTTTATGAATAAAAGCAGAAAGCACCGTCGATGTGTCTACAAAAGCGAGGTTGATTCGCATGAAGGTGCCTTGAAGCAACGCAAACCCGAAGTTTCGCCGTTGGTTGTTTCTCTTTTTGGACATTCTATTGTCTTTCATTAGGGAAGGCGGATAATTTTCTACGTTAATCTCTATTCGCGCGCAAGTGTTACCATTTGCGTGTTGTTTTTTGACAGAATTTTGCCAATTAGGTTGAATTAAAAACAGAATTCAGTCAAATGAGTTATGTTCTGTTATAGTCGAATATGAAAAAGATGAACACATTATTGGATTGCACTATTTTCGCTTTGCGATTTTCCTTTACAGAGAAGTGTAGGTATGCTAAATTTTATGCAAAATCTATTTTGAAAATGCGCTTTGAAAGCGCGTAAAGGAAATAATATGGAACCTCTTCGAATTGGATTTCTCGGTGCTGGTGGTTTCGCGAGACACACGATATATCCCGCGTTACATTTAGCACCTGTGGCATTGCAGGCAGTTTGCGATGCAGATGAAAATAGAGCCAAAGCTGCCGCTGGAAAATTTGGCACAGGCAGATATTACTTAGATCGACATGAAATGTTTGAAAAAGAGGATTTGGAAGCAGTAATAATCAGTATGGGACCGGATCCGAGGCAACCGCTTGTGCTTGAAACGCTTGCGGCAGGATATCACGTTTTTACGCCGAAACCGCCTGCTCCATCCCTTGAAGAAACGATTACTTTGGCAGAGACCGCTGAAAAGTACGGAAAGACATTGATGGTCAACTTCCAGCGTCGGTTTAGCCTTGGTGTGCGAGAAGCAAGAAGAATCATGCAAACCGAATCCTTCGGGCAACTCACACAACTTTTCTGTTCTTTCTGTAGTGGACCGTACGGATCAGTCAAACACTATCTTCTTGATTTTGCTATCCATCACTTTGATTTGGCACGGCACATTGCGGGTGCTGATGTTAATGAACTTAGCGTTTTTCACAATGAGGTAGGTAATCAAGGTTCATTCGCTGTTGCCGTAGAATATACAAACGGTGCGGTTGGGACTCTGCAGCTCAGCAGCCAACGTCTGTGGAGTCGCAACTATGACCACATTGAAATTACCGGACAACACGAATACATCGTTTTAGAAGGCTTATGGGGTTTTGAACACTATACAGGAGATGGTAATACATTCTCGTCTAACTTTTCGGATCAACGCAATGGTGAACTGACAGGTGACGGTATCAGTCTCACTGAGTTTGCTAACGCCATTCGTGAGGATAGAGAACCTATATCAAGCATCCAGGATTGTGTTGGCACGATGCGGTTCTATGATGCGGTGCTGCAACGCAAAAAGGGTGTTATTTCTCTTGCTGGTTAGTGCTGTCATACTTAGGTGCGCTTGTAAGCGCACCTTTTCTTTTACGCGTTCTGCAAATTGATACTTTCTAATACCTCAAGGCATGTTTTTCCGTTAACTAACTGATGATAGTATCGTGCAACGCGCTTGCAAAAATCTTGATTTTGACTTAAGGCATTTTCAGGTGTTGGATTCTGTGGTGCCCATAGGGTCGTATTTGAGAAAACAGCCTGGATTCTATTTTCCACATCTGTTTCGCTCGCGCCAAATGCACCTTCTAAAATATTTTGTATTGTTCGGTCAGGGTCTCGGATTTCGTATTTTGTGCCTATATCGGTGATGCTTCGGTAGTTGTCACCCAATATTGTGTGCGGTGTCAAAAATCGGAGGACAGTCGCGAAAGAATAGGCAAAATCGGATTTGAAAAGTTCTGTACTACCGTGATAATTTGGTGATCGGACTATGTCTGCCGCGCGTTCACGGAGTTTCACCGTCTCAATGATGTTAATCCTTCCGTTGTCATCTTTGACACGGCGGATGCGGTCAATGAACTCCAGCGTATACGCTTGCGAGCTTTTCCCAACTATCGGAATATCCGCCTCAACTATTTCAGCGTATCCACGCATCAACCGTTCCAGATGCGGTGCAAATATCAGATGTGATGCTGCTTCATTAACAAAGTCAATCCCTGAGAGCATGCCTTTGTGTGTGATTCCCGGCACATGCACGGAATTCACAAGAAGCAATTTCCAGTCGTGATACGGCTCAATGCTATCCCGACTAACAACAACACCAAAGTCAACAATTTCACCGAAGGGAACGCGTAACCTGATCTCTATGTCTTCCAAAATCAGCGGCGTTGCAGGCATCTTTTCTGCGTAGGTTATCAATTCATCTGAACCTTTTATCTGTGCTTGTGCTGCTTCTTTAATCTCATCAGGGACAGCGTAAACTTGCGGCACAAGTCGATCCCCCATTTCGTTGAGAAATCCGACTTGCGTCTCTAACCATTCCGTATAATCATCGCTCCGTTTCGGATATTCGTTGAGAAGAATATCTCGGATAACATCACCGTTATTCCGAAGGTTATCGGTGTTAATCACACAGATGTCCGCATCTGCCCCGCGATGACTAAAATAGCGATAGAGGGTCTCATCTAACACATCCATTGCGAGTTCACCTTTAGCGATGCCTGCTTCAGTTACACCTATCAAAATAAGGTCTAAGGGATTTTCGGTCTGTGCATAGAACTGTTCACGCCCTGCTTCCGTTGCAAGTGTCGTTGCGCCAACCACACTTGAGATTTGCTGAATATCATGAATACCGCCTAAGTCAAATGTGACGACATGATATACACCTTCCTGTCGGTTGAAGGCATCCGCTTTTTCAGTTCCTGTTGGCTGTCCGACAAAGATGCCACCTTTGTATAAATTTCGTTGGTTGAGGATATGGACAAATTGATGGGTTAAGGCGCGCTGTAAACCGCCCGCACCGATAGCAAGAATTTTTATTGGTAGCATGTGTCTGTTTGTTTCTCCTTCCTAATGTTTAGCGTGAGCTCGGTGTCCACACTTTTTGTAGAGCAAACTTTTAGTTTGCGTTGGACAGATGCACAAACTAAATGAAGATTAAAAAATAAATTAGGTAATGTGGCGAGGTTAGGAAACCTCGCCAGTAGAGATGTACACCTGCTGCTGGCAAGGTTTCCTAACCTTGCCCCTTACCGAAATATTTATTTAAACTTCATACAGTTTGTGCTACAAAGATTGTAACTCGGGTTACAATAGAATGTCTTCATAGAGGGTGAGATATGCGTCAGCAATGTTTTTCCAATCATAAGGTATCACCTTTTCAGTGCTTGCTTTGCCCATCTCAACACGTTTTTCACCTGCGTTAATGAGTTGTACAAGACAACTCGCGAGTCCATCAACATCGCCTGCGTCAAACAACGCACCGTTGATGCCTTCCGCTACGAGTTCATCAATACCCTGAACACGACTGGCGATAATCGGCAGACCTGTGCCCATCGCTTCTAAAACGACAAGCGGCATGCCTTCTGCCAATGATGGTAAAATGAAGATGTCAGCCTCACGGTACTTTTGTGGTAATTCCGAATACGGCACCGTGCCAGTAAAATGGACATAAAAAGTTACACCGAGATTTTCTGCTAATCCAATCAATTCTTCCTGGTATGGTCCATCACCGATGATTTCTATTTCAAAGTTATGTGAGACTTTGTCAAGTATTTGCGGAAGCGCGCGAATGAGAAATTGGAAGCCTTTGCGCGGAATGAGTCTGCCAATAGCAAGACATCGGACTGTTTTCGGGTTTGCTTCGCGTTGTGTCGGCGCAAAAGTCTCTAAATCCACACCATCAGGAATAACATCTATCTTTAAATCCGAATTCGTTTCACGCGCTAATTCGCGCAACCCATCGCTGCAAGAAATAACTGCAGCGGCGTTTTCCCAAATCGCTCGGATAATCGGCTTCAGCAACAGATATAACAATCGATAGTAGGGTGGATCGGGGTTAGGACGCGGCACGTCTCGCCCACCCAAAAACACAATGTATGGCACATTCTTGAATTTTTGTAGCAGGTATGCACCACCCCCCGCAGGAATGCCAAAGAAAACTTGTACGATATCCGGTTTAAACTTTTTCGCAAATTTCAGTCCGTAAATGCCTGAACTCACAGCGTAGGTCAACATCTCATGAACTGCGCACACATTCGGATTTTTCCGAAGCGCGCGGACACGATGTACGTGAATGCCTGCTACTTCTTCTGTCTTTGCACAATCACGGAATTGTGAGGTAATGAGATGTACATCGTGCCCCGCCGCAGCGAAATGTTTTCCTAAGAAATAGCTCACCTGACCGCCGCCGCCGCCGATAGGCGGGAACTCGTGATTGAACATCAAGATTTTTCGTTGATGAAAAGCCAATTAGTTACATGTTCCTTTTATGATTTTCTGCCAGTTGCACAGCGTATTCGATCATTACCTTTGCTATATCAACACCAGTAACTGACTCCAGTTCCTCAAATCCTGGTGACGGGTTGACTTCTAATATCACAGGGCCATTTTTTGTTTGAAGCATATCAACACCAGCGATACCTAATTTCAGTGCGTTGGCTGCATCGGTTGCGATGCGACTGTATTCATCTGTGAGGGTTATCGCTTCTCCGTTTGCGCCCTGATGGATGTTTGCCCGAAATTCACCGGGAACTGCACACCTTTTCATCGCCGCGATTACATTGCCATCCACGACAAGGATTCGGATGTCAACACCCGCCGCTTCCGCAATAAAGGATTGAATGACATAATCTCTATGCAGGTCGCACATTGTCTCTACCGTTGACGTTAGAGAAGTCGGTGTATCCAATAACATCACACCAATCCCATGTGTGCCGTAAAAAGGTTTTAGAATAAACGGATAATCCCCTATTCCAGGTATGGCATCCTCTAAAAACGTGGCAGAGCCGACGGTGAGACTCGGTGGGATGGGTAATCCGTGCTGTTGGAGTATACGTAGAGAGCGAAACTTGTGACGTGCGTCCGCTATGGCGCTTGCAGGATTTACCGCAGGAATGCCGAGCCATTCAAAGTGTGATAGCACCTCTCCGCCGTATCTTGCAGTGCCACTACTGAGTCGTGGGATGACGACATCAAAATCTTCTGAGGCGGCACCGTCATAGGTGATACGATTTCCAGTACCACCGATTTGGAGGTAGAATCCAAAGGGGTCTCGAACTTTGGCGGTGTGTCCTATTTTTTCTGCAGCTTCTACGAGGCTGCGGGTTGAGTGGTTTTCGGGTCCACGGGAAAGGATGACAATGTTCATGGGTAAGGTGGTTTTCAGTTATCAGTCAATTTCGTAGAGATGCTCGGCAGAATACGCCAAATCAACGGTATGAATGCGCGTATGGCATTCCCCGCCTACTGTTTTTGAGTATGTCTTGTATTAACTACTTTGGTACGTTTCCTTCAGAAAAGCGTCTAACTCCTCAAAAGTATCAAAAATCTTATCACATAAGTTTTCAAAAAAGATACTCCGTGTCTCGTTATAAACAGCATATACTGGCTTGTTATGACGGGTGGCATAGTTCATCTCGCTCAGAACACCCGGCGACAATTTATCCGTAGGATATAGCACAACAACAAAATCGCTTTGGTGAACGAACTGGTAATCCCGCGAAATGGTTCGCGTTTTTATCTGCTCAATTACGTCATCGTCCAATTCGCTCATCGTTTCAGGCACATTCAACATCTCGTCATCAGCCTCCGCTTTTGAGAAGGTGACGAGTGCCATATCCTTAATCGCCAACGGATCAAAAACGATAAAAGAATGACGGAGTTTTTCACCGAGTTTACGGATTTTCTCAATCTCCTCTGGGGTATCCCTTAGCAGTGTAATCGGATAACTGAGATAAAATTTCGGTTTATCTGAAAAAAGGAGTTCATAAAAATTAGCGAGTTCGTGTTGCCGTGCGACAGTGTAATGCGGTTTTTCTGTGAGATGCGCAATCTGTCTTGTCAAAAATTCTTCCTCGTCTAACCAGACATTGAGTGCTGCTTTTTTGATACCGGCCCATTGTGTGCTTTTTTCCATCCGCGCATAGATGTCGGCGATATTGTCAACTACGTTGATAAACATATCGGGTGGAATAATTTCTATGTCTTTAAAAGAGAATCCTTCAAGCAGACTGCCACGCCATCGGAAGCAGGTGTGTAAGCCTATGATAGCATGGTCATAAGATTTAGCATCTCTTGCAATTTCGTAGAAAGCGGTGCGCCGTGCCAACGATAAAACCGCTGGATCCGAGTCGAGCACCTTTTCTGTGAAATGGACACGCGCCTCTGCGGCAACTCGGTGCATGTAATCGCCAACATTGAAAAAGCCGATGTTCAGCTCTCTTTGCACGCAGAGTGCCTCAAAATCTGCGATTAACTCTTTGCGTCCTGAACAACTGATGCCAGTACAGAAGATATTCATTGTTTCGTAACCTTTGCTTATTCTAAATTACCACTGCTCAAATAAATAAAATACCACAATTCGTGTTATGCGTCAAGTAAAAACCAGATAGAGGGTGTGTAAAGTTTTTGTCACATAAAGCGTCCAAGGTGTGAGTTGCCAAAAGAACGTAAACATGGTATCCTTTCCAAAATAACTTATTTTCCTCAAAGGAGAGGATACCGATGTTTAGTCTATCATTAGATAGTTGTGAAGTCAAAGTAGTTGCAGTCAGGGTTATAGTAACGTGAGCTTGAAAAAGTTTTCACCCGCAGCGTTCTCTGTTATTTTTCGCAAAAAACGGCACAACCTAACAGGTTATACTACAAAAGGACTGCTTTTGGCCCCATGAAAAGTGTTTAGAGCGAACTCACGTTATCAGGACTTACGCATTCCCCCTTGAATGAAGTTTAAGAAAATAAATCGGTAATATGGCAAGGTTAGGAAACCTTGCCAGCAGGGGAGGTGCACCTGCCTCCTGCGGATCTAAAATTACCGAATTAATAAATTAATCTTCATATAAAGGGGCAGGGGGGTTAAATAGTTCTGAATCGCGGAGGACACGGGTTTTCTGTTTTCTGGCAACTCAGACAACGTCAGCCGTGCATTCGCAAAGGGGTATGTAAGGTTTTTGGCATGTGTTGTCTGAATCGCGGATTTTCGCGGATTGCGCGGATTTTAACCCACTGTCCGATGAAGTGTTGGACTCGAATCAGCGTCCCGATGTCCTATAGACAAACGATGTCCTTCTGCTGGCAGAAAAATCTGTCAGCATCATAGTCATAATCCGTGAAATCCGGGGAATGCCTAAATGGCATTCATACCTTTGATTTGGTGACAATCCGAGATTCAGATCCTTGATATTTTCTTTATCGGTGTGTATAATACGCATCATGGCACATTATGATGAACTATTCAAACATTTGGAAAATACTCGCCCGACCAACTCG
>PYJA01000052.1 GCA_003635185.1 Candidatus Poribacteria bacterium
TCCTGTTGCGGAAGAATAGTCATAATTGGAGGGGTTTCAAACCCCTCCAGCACATAAATTAAGGAGTTGCATATCCTACAAACGTAGATTACACAACCCCTTATCTACTTATTGCCTTATTTTAATCCTACAAAACCTATGCCAAACAGTTAAGAAAAAGTTTTGCCACACCTGAGGATAAATGAAATGCCCATCCAGCACCCACTTTTGGACGTTACGGAAATTGACACAAATATCGAAACATACCTGAAGCAAATTGGCGAAATGACATATCGGTTTCCGGAACATGACTCAAGGTGTCAGTCATTCCAGACGGTGGTGGACAACCAACGTTGGTTCGTCAAATATGCCGATACGCCGCAACCTATCACGTGGCTCAAGCAAGCCATGCGCTTTCATGCTGCTGTCCAGCATGAGGCTCTTCCCCGATTGCACAACACCTTCACAACTCACGGTGGATTTGCTCTCGTTTACGATTGGGTAGATGGCGAGGGGCTGCGTCCTGAGAAGGAATTAAGTGTTAATGAAGTTCATCCGCGCGACAGGTTTTGTGCGTTGCCAGCATATGAGATCATTGCGGCACTCAACGTCATCTATGATGTCCACATTCTCATTGAAAAAAGAGGTTTCATTGCAGAAGACTTTTACGATGGCTGTATTATTTATGACTTTGAGAAAAAACAGATACATCTGTACGATTTCGATCATTATCATGCGGGACCTTTCATAAATGACCGCGGACGTTTGTACGGCTCAAGTCGCTTTATGGCACCGGAAGAATTTCAGAAAGGTGCGCAAATCAACGAAAGAACAAATGTCTTTATGTTAGGGCGTACAGCATTTGTGCTTCTCGCTAACAACAGCGATTTACGAGATGACTGGAAAGGGAACGCTGCCATGTGGCACGTAGCGAAAAAAGCAACAAATTCAGACAAGCAGTTGCGATACCAATCTGTCCGAGAGTTCGTTTCAGCGTGGCACGATGCAATTGCTACAAGCAAAACCCCGATTACCTGACTCAATTCACACAAAATAGGAAAAAGATTATGCAAAAAATTACTGACAACGAAATTCAATTCTTTAACGATAACGGATACCTCATTCTGAAAGAGGTTATCCAACCAGATGAACTTGCTATCATACAAGGCGAAAGCCAACGGTTGATAGATGAAATTTTGGCAGGTGGACCAGCAGATGAATGGTGCATGCGTGGTCCCGAAGGGATACCTTACTATCTTACCTATCTCCATTCCCACCCCAACGAATTTTCACTTCGTTTGCTCGGACATCCTTTTATCGGAGATTTATTGCACCGGATTATCGGACCTGATTTTATTCCGTGCTGGGAGTCACTCGTCTTTAAATTACCGAAAAACGGTTCCTCTGTCAGATGGCACCGGGATGGCAATACCATCCGGGAAAACCACCCAATTTTCAATGTTGACATATACATCGATCATTCCACTGTTGACAACGGGTGTGTTTGGGTGATACCCGAAAGTCATCTCTGGGGAATTGATGAGGCACAGGAACAGATTGAAAAAGGTGATGCGAATTTTGATCGTTCCGATGCTGTGCCAGCAGAGGTGGAACCCGGCGATATTCTACTGCACCATACCAAAGTTTTGCACGGCAGTAAAATAAACACAAGCGACACACTCCGCAGAGTCATCTATTTTGACCAGCGGACACCGAGATGGAACACTCGTTACAAATGGTGGCAAACCGAATTCTTGACGCAACGTTGTAAAATGTACCAACGTGCGCTCCATGAACGCCGCACCAATCCATATTCGTCAGATACAGAGCAATTTGCTTATGAAGTGCCACCCGATATGCCGACATGGGATCCGCAGGATAATTTTGATTTGCGGATACAGCACCGTGCTTATGCCTATAAGGGATAACTGAAAATAGGAGAATTGGAAAATGAACATTCTACTGATAGGCGGTTCAGGACACGTCGGCACGATGACACTTCCTTACATGAAGGAGCATCATAACTTTCGTGTACTTGACCTTGCACCACCTAAGGATAAATCTATAGAATATATCCAAGGGTCTGTTACCGATGCGGATATCGTACAGGAAGCGTTGAAGGGAATGGACACGTTTGTCTACATGGTGATGTTGCGCCCCACAAGTGACCGCTCATCTGTCGCGGATTATCCAGACATTGTGGCAAACTACGACGTAAACGCCAAGGGACTTCATATCGTGCTGCATGCTGCGAAAGAGGCAGGCATACGTCACGGTGTCTACACCAGCACTTTCACCGTGCATGAACGCACTCGAAATAGTTACCCCTATGAAGACATCGTTCCGAGAGATAATCCGGGCGTTTACGGATTAACGAAAAGTTTCGGTGAACAGGTTTGCGAATACTTCGCCCGCGAACACGACCTGTCTCTCATCGCCCTGCGAATTACGGGGCCGTCTACACGAGAACAGTGGTTAGAACGCCGCAATCAACCAAAAGATTCATCTGTGCATATCTGGTGGACTGATGAGGAAGATTTGGCGCGGGCATACCTTGCTGCTATCTCTGTTGAGCATGAAGGTTTTAATGCTGTCTTCATTGCTGGAGACTATGAACAGAAAGAAATTAATCTTTCAAAAGCAAAACGATTGCTCGGTTGGGAACCGTTGACGCATACGTTAGCGTTCTAAAAAAGCATTTAAGTTTCAAGGTTATTTAGTTTTCTGTTAATTTGACATAGATTTTACTTCATGCTACAATATACAAATGTAATGCCAAAAGTTTACGCTGCACACCAATAGAGTTAATGGAGGAAATTCAAGTGAAAGAGAAACTTGATGCTCGTACAGACCCTGTCCTTGAAGAATGTTATCGGATGAAAGAAGCATTCGCCGCTAAATTTAACTCGGCACAAGAACTCCACGATTATCTAAAAGCGGAACAAAAAAAATTTAAAGCTATGGGTTGGAAATATGCACCGCTACCACCGTCCCGAACTAAAGAAGATCCAAGTGAAAAAGAAACCTGATAGATATCCGAACAGATTTATCCTGCTTGCACTTATTTTTAAAATATGGTATTCTGTTAGACGTATAAAGGGAAATTGATTGTCTATGGCACATCCAGAACTAACATTAGTTGAAAACCGTCCTTTTCAAACCCAGCGTAAAGACACCTGGTGGGTACAACCTTTAGTCGTATTTATCGGGTTGGGAGTATTCGTCCTTTACGGACTCTTTCGCGTTTTTGAAGGGAATCATTTCATTCATGGACCCTACCTGTCACCTCTCTACTCACCGGTGCTTTTCGGGACCGAAGGGGTCAAGCATAGCGTTGAGCACAGTTGGTTTGGTATGATGCCATCTTGGGTGCCAGGTTTCATTACCCCGGCAGTCCTGATTATGTGGATGCCACTCGGATTTCGCTTTACATGCTACTACTACCGCGGTGCGTATTACAAGGCGTTTTGGGCGGATCCACCGTCTTGCACAGTGTCAGAACCCCGTAACAACTACAGGGGTGAACACTCGTTTCCATTGACTATACAGAATATCCATAGATATTTCCTTTATATCGCAATCATTTTTCTCGGTATTCTTGCTTACGATGTATGGAAAGCACTCTGGTTTGACGATGGTAACGGCGGGACAACCTTCGGTATCGGCATAGGCACCATTATCTTGGCCGGCAATGTTGTCCTTTTAGGCGGTTATACACTTGGGTGTCATTCTTTACGCCACTTGGTGGGAGGGGTTGTTGATCTGCTCTCCAAAGCACCGATCCGTCGACGGGCATATAACTGTGTCAGCTGTTTAAACCGTCGGCACATGCTCTGGGCGTGGATGAGTCTCTGTTGGGTCGGGTTTTCCGATGTATACGTCCGTTTTATAGTACCGGCAATAGGTCAAGACTGGATTACATTTTAACAATGTCTATAGAGAGGAAATTTTAGGTTGGCATCTTACGAAACTTTTGACTACGACATCTTAATTATCGGAGCTGGAGGCGCAGGGCTGCGCGCTGCAATTGAAGCAGCTACAGGTGATCTGAAAGTCGGATTAGTTTGCAAGTCTTTGCTTGGAAAAGCACACACTGTGATGGCGGAAGGTGGTGTCGCTGCCGCATTAGCAAATGTTGATGAAAGAGACAGTTGGCGCGTACATTTTGCTGACACAATGCGTGGTGGACAATATCTCTCTGACGCACGGATGGCAGAACTTCACGCCAAAGAATCTCCTGACCGCGTCCGTGAACTTGAAGCATGGGGAGCACTCTTTGATCGCACACAGGACGGAAGTATCCTACAACGAAACTTCGGAGGACATCAATATCCACGACTCGCTCACGTTGGCGACCGAACCGGTTTAGAGATGATTCGTGCCTTGCAAGATCACGGTATCCACCAAGGCATTGAAGTCCACATGGAAAATACCGTCGTTTCACTTCTCAAAACAGAGGATAGGGTATCGGGCGCTTTCGGTTACGAGCGTGAAAAAGGACGGTTCAAAATCTTTTCCGCAAAAGCAGTCGTCTTAGCAACAGGCGGAGTCGGAAAAGCATACAAAATCACAAGTAATAGTTGGGAATATACTGGTGATGGACATTCTCTTGCATACCATGCTGGTGCCGAGCTGATTGACATGGAATTTGTCCAATTTCACCCAACTGGTATGGTTTGGCCCCCAAGTGTGCGCGGGATATTAGTCACAGAAGGCGTTAGAGGTGAAGGAGGTATTCTTACAAATAGTGAGGGAAACCGCTTCATGTTTGACGATATTCCTGATCTATATGTGAACCAAACTGCAGATAATCCCGAAGAAGGATGGCTTTATACACAAGGTGACCGCGAAGCGCGGAGACCTCCAGAATTGTTGACTCGCGACCATGTTGCACGCTGCATCGTCCGGGAAGTACAGGAGGGCAGAGGTAGTCCACATGGCGGTGTGTTCTTAGATATTGCGTGGATTAAAGAGAAAATCCCAAACGCACCAGAACATATCCGCAGAAAATTACCAAGCATGTATCATCAATTTAAGGAACTGGCTGATATTGACATCACGCAAGAACCGATGGAGGTTGGTCCAACGACACACTATATTATGGGTGGCATTCGTGTGGATGCAGACACGCAAATGACATGTGTTCCCGGTCTGTTCGCAGCAGGAGAATGTGCCGCAGGTCTACACGGGGCAAACCGTCTCGGTGGAAATTCATTATCTGATTTACTTGTCTTTGGTAAGCGTGCAGGTGAATACGCCGCACAGTTCGCTCTGGAAAATGGAACGGTGCCGCTTGAAGAAAGTGAGATAGATACAATAGCTCAGCATGTCCTAAAACCTTTTGATAATCCAGAGGATGGCGATAACCCCTACGAAATTCAAGCACAATTACAGGAAAAGATGCAGGAATTAGTAGGAATTGCGCGTAGTGAAGAAAGCCTTACACAGGCTTTGGAGGAAATTCAGAGTTTGCGCGAAAAAGCGGATAACGTCCATGCTATTGGCAACCGAGAATATAATGCAGGGTGGCATACTGCACTTGACCTCGACTGTTTACTCACCGTTTCAGAAGCGACTGCACTTGCAGCACTTGAACGCAGAGCAAGTATAGGTGCACACTCTCGAGATGATTATCCAGAAAAGGAAGAACCAGATGCGGGAAAATATAACACTATTGTCCGAAAAGATAATGATGGCGTAATGGCAATTCGGCGTGAACCTGTTCCTGACTTGACCGAAGAGTATCAACAAATTATAGAGGAAATCGGATAAGCACGACACATTGGAAGGAATTAAAATGGCTAAAGCAACTTTTAGAATCTGGCGTGGTGATGCCAGCGAGGCACAATTCGTTGATTACGAAACAGAAGTTTCCGAAGGAATGGTCGTTTTAGATGCTGTTCACCGTATTCAAGCGGAGCAGGCGAATGATCTGGCTGTCCGATGGAACTGCAAGGCTGGTAAATGCGGATCCTGTTCTGCAGAAGTCAACGGCAATCCAAAATTGATGTGTATGACGCGCCTCAACGATTTACCCCTTGACCAACCTGTCACCGTTGAACCGATGCGCGCTTTTCCAATTATCAAAGACCTCGTTACAGACGTGTCGTGGAACTTTAAAGTCAAAGAGAAAATGAAACCTTTCACGCCACGACCACCTGATGCAGAAGATGGTACATGGCGCATGGCGCAAGAGGACATTGACCATGTTCAGGAATTTCGAAAATGCATTGAATGTTTCCTCTGTCAAGATGTCTGCCACGTCTTACGAGAGCATGATTTGCACGATGAATTTATCGGACCTCGGTTCTTCGTCTACGCAGCGTCTTTGGAGATGCATCCAATAGATACTGAAAATCGGTTAGAAGAATTGAAAAATGAGGACGGTATTGGGTATTGTAACATCACAAAATGCTGTACGAAAGTTTGCCCCGAACACATAACAATTACAGATAATGCAATTATTCCGTTGAAAGAACGGGTTGTGGATCAGTTTTACGATCCGATAAAAAGGTTGTTTCGTGTTTTTAGTGGTTAGGCGTTTTGTTTTGATTTATCTGATAGATTAACCTTAAATAAATTGACGCACTTCAAAATTTGTGATAGACTTTACTTACCTTGACATAACGACTATAATAATTGTGTGATGAGTCTCCTTGATGGAATCTGAACCAAAATTGAAAATTGGCAATTTGAATTTTAGCGACACGCCGCGTACGAACCAAATCCATTAAAATGGGTTGATTTCAAAATAAGGAGAAAAAAATGTCTAACAAAGTAGACTGGGATGAAATCCTAATTGATCAGAAGGTTACGTACACGCTTGAAATAGATGGAAAGTTGTTTATAATTGAAAATGTCCCTGCCCGTGTCAATGTTGAAACTGGAGAGCAATTTTTCTCACCAAAAACTGTTGACCGTTTACAACAAATTGTGTGGAATCAGCAGCAACCTACCCGAACTGTCACGTTGCCTGTATATGAGTATACAAATTAACGAGTTGTGCTAAATAACTTTTAGTAACCAATTGTTTCACATAAATAAAGATTTGTCCGAATATTCTTTATTAGTTGAGACGCTCTTTAGTCCCGTAGGGACGATATGTTTATAGAAAACACCAAATAAACGCTCTTTAGTCCCGTAGGGACGATATGTTTATGGCACAAAACCCAAAATCCGTAAAAACAAGCAGTTAACTGGCACAAGTCGTAAATTAACATAACTATATTTCTTTTGACTTATCCCGGAGACATAAATAATGGCAAGCAAGAACGATATTTTAAGAGTTGGTGTGATTGGACCTGGTGGTGCAGGACGAGGCAACACAATGGGATTTGCAACACGTCCCGATTGTCAAGTTGTCGCTGCTGCAGATGCCCATGAGGGAAGTTTAGATGCTTTAGAAAATGCGCTTAAAGAACGGGTTGAAGATTATAAACCCAATAGTCTCAAACGTTATCTTGGTGAACACGAATATCTTGAGATGCTCAATCATGAGGACCTTGACATTGTTGGAGTTTTCTCGCCGCATTCCTTGCATGATATTCATGTGAAATATGCTCTCCGCGCTGGTTGTCATGTCATCGTTGAAAAACCGATGGCAAATATCGTTGGTGATGCGATTACAATCACAAAAATCGCTATCGGCAGCGGGTTACATCTTGTCGGCGGTTATCAACGCCACTACGAAGATACCTACATTACTGGTAGACGCGCAATTACCGAAGGACTCATCGGTAACCTGAAAAAGTTTGAGGTATACATGGCACAACGTTGGGGGGCAGGCGGATGGCGCGGCGACCCTCGCTTCTCTGGTGGTGGACAACCGAACGACTCAGGGAGTCATCTACAGGATATTTTCCTCTGGATGACCAACGGGTTACCCGCTGAGGTTTACGGCACAACCGACATGAAATTTGAAGATAATGATGGAAATCTTGTGCCAAAATTTGTTGAGATTAATTCTTACTCTGATGTAACACTCGGCAATGGTGCCGAAGGGACAATCACTATTCTTGGAAACACACGGGTCGGATTTGAAGAGTGGGTCATTCTTGAAGGAGAGGAAGGCACGATAGAAATCAAAAATGGTATCCGTTTTACACCTAAAGGCGGCGAAGCTGAACCACTTTCTTATCCCCGTCCCGAAGGATACCCACGCAACAAGGTTGACCAACTTGTAGGTCTTGTAAAAGGGGACTACGAAGTAAACTATACCTCTGGTGTCAACGGTGTTAGAACCAGTTGGTTAACAAATTCCGTTCTTGAAGCTGGCAAAGGTCCAAATGAAAAGAATAAAGTTGATTGCGACAAACTTATTGAAAAAGAGGGATATAGTCGTCAAGATGTTTTAGCCCTAATTGACCAATGCACGGCGAAACAGATGTATTAATTCAGCAATAATTCATTTTATTGCAAAGTTCATTTATTTCGTTTTTGTAAGTTAAATATTAAATGTCCTATTCATATTAGCAAGGAGAAAAACCATGAAATTTTTCAACTACTGCCTGCTTACCACTTTTATGCTTGTAACAGTAGTGCAAATCGGTTGTTTATCCGGTGGTGCAATGAAGACCGCAGATAAATTAGTTGAAGCAAAGGATTACCGTGGCGCAATAGAAGCCTACCAAAATGTTGTCAATACTAAACCTGGTACCGTTGATGCGCGCGAAGCACAGTTGGCTATTGGTAAACTCTACATTGAGCACCTGAATCGTCCTGCACAAGGTGTTAAGGCTTATGAAGCAATCATCGCTGAAGCCCCTGAAAGTGAAGAAGCTGCTGAGGCATATTATCGTCTTGGCATGTATCACTATCGGCAGAAAGATTTCGAAACAGCACAAACCCAATTTGATATGATTGTTAATCAATTTCCGCATCTGGAGTTGAGTCAAAAGGCTCACCTGATGTTAGCAAAAAGTTATGAAGATGGGCAAAAGTATGAAAAAGCTGTAGAAGCTTTTGATAGTTTTGCCAACCGTAACCCGCAAAGTGAACGAGCTGCACAAGCCCTCATTAATAAAGCGCGAATACAGCGTGATTTGATTAAAGATGATGAGGAGGCAAAACGGACCCTTCAATTTACAGTTAAGAAGTATGGCAGTATTGATGCTGCAAAATCGCACATTGACAAGGCAAAAGAAGAACTAACTGAACTCAACGCTACCATTCCTGAACCGGAAAACCCTGAAGATACACAGATCGGACGGGCACTGAAAAGGGAACAAGAACGTCGTGAAATGAATCGCCCCCGGGGAGGTGTTGAAAAAAGCCGTGCTATGGGCCCCAAAGTTGCCGCAGAGGATTCCGGTTTCGGAATTTCCGCAGAGGAAGTTATGAGAAACTTTGGCGGAGATACCGCTATCGCGGGAGATGACCAGGGCAGTTATCACGACGCGGAACTGATGATTGCAGGGTTCTTTTACGGTGATGAAAACTATCGTAATGCAGGGGCGTTATACTTTGATGCTATCGCACGGGCAGAAGCAGAGAAAGTAAAAATTGATCCCTATAGTTACCTACGCCTCTCAATTTGCTATCGCAAATTAGGTATGCATCAAAAGGCAGCAAAGGTACTAAAAAAAGCTGCAAGCAGAGATAGCAAAGTAATTGATGCGGTAATCAGCACTGGACAGAATCAGCATACGAATGAGGAATATGAAAAAGCACTTGAAACATTCAATTCTATTGTCGGTTTAAATCGCAATAAAGATGCAGAGATATATTGGTTTATCGGTAAGACGTACGAAAAACTTGGAGATTCCGAAAAAGAGAGAGAGGCTTTTGAACAAGCTGTAGCCAAAAATCCTGAAGATACAGATGCATTACAAAGCCTTGCAGAAGTTTTACACTATCGTTTGAAAGATAGAAAAACTGCCGGTATTTTCCAAGATATTATCGAACAAAAAAGGGATTCTTTTATTACAATGAAAACCCTCGGAGATGTGTGTTATAAATACAAGGAATATAATAAAGCACAAATCAAGTACAAAGCTGCTGCCAGAGTTGCAAAACGTCTGTTAGGAAAATCCGAAAATCCAGCGGAAAAACAGATATTGACACATCAATACGGTTATGGAACTATTCTGGCTGTACTTTCAATTTTCAAACAGGGTAGAGAAGCAGATGCGCAAACCCTGCTTGACACTTTGGTTAGTGAATATCCTGAGCATCCATTACTCCCTTATGCAAAAGGCGAGATAGCCCTGCTCAAAGGTGACGAGAAAGTCGCTATTGATGCCTTCAAAGAAGCTATGGAAAAAGATCCTCGCTCAGACATTCCTGTAATAGCACTTGGGGATTATTATGTTTCTAAAGGTTACAATGACGATGCAATAACGCTTTGGGAAAATTACTTGGAAAAGGATAAGTACAATACTAAAGTGCTGCGTAGGTTAAAACCTTTAAAAGCCAATGGTGAGTAGAGAAATCGATTCGGTTTTCGTTACAGATTATAAACGAAATCTGTAACGAAAACAGTTTTACCTATGTTAAGTTACGTCTAAGGTTTATATAACATAGATTTATGTAATATGCTACACATAGTACTGCCGAAAATTCTCCACTTAATATAATTTTTTCCAGAAAAACTTGACGTTTAACAGTAAATTATGTATAATATACAATGATATGATTCACAATCAATGGATCAAGTATTCGATCCCAACGCAAAGAGGATATTAAATTCCTGCCAACACTTTCATACGGACCCCAAAAATAATCTAAATTCTACATTTTGTCAGACAGGACCCTCCAGAAACATATCGGTTGTGACTGCTGGCTTTATTGCCCGCGGGGCACGATGAAATTTACCCTACGATGTACAATACGTTCTAAAAATACATTTATTATTCTATTTTGTATCCACGCCGGCATCACAGTCCGGTATATATTTAGCACAGCAGAGACAGGACTGCGGGACCTCGCGGATTCTGTCAGATTCACAAGTATTTACCTGATTCCGTTTTAACGATTTCGCGCCGACTTAGCACCGCGTTCCTAATAAGTTAAGCGAGATAGGTATTACTGAGGAGTATGAAAATTATGGAGAGCTTGGATATAAGCAAGCTCCAGGATATGGAGTTTTCAGCTTTAAATACCATGGCAGAATCGTATGGTATTGAAGACAGCAATGGATTTCGGAAGGATGAGCTCATAACTCGGATTCTACAAGAGGCCTCTGAGCAAAATATCCCGCTTCACGGAAAAGGGGTGTTGCAAATTTTGGATGACCAAAATCAGAATTACGGATTCCTTCGGTCTCCGCGTTCTAATTATTTGCAGAGCGATGAGGATATTTATGTCTCTTCTTCACAAATACGTTTGTTCGGGTTGCAGACCGGGCATGTTGTTGAAGGATTAATTCGTCCGCCTAAAAAATCAGAAAACAAAACAGAACGCTATTTTGCTTTGTTGCAGATCGAGAAAGTCAACGGTGAACCGCCGGAATTGGTTAAGACGAGAACCCCCTTTGACAACCCCATGCCGGTTTTTCCCTATGAACAGTTGAAAATAGAACACAACCCCTCCGAATTCGGAACACGTATCATTGACCTCATGGCGCCTATCGGTAAAGGGCAGCGAGGCTTAATTGTTGCCCCTCCTTTTAGCGGAAAAACAACACTTCTCAAAAACATCGCTTGTGGTATTGAAGCGAATCACCCAGAAGTTTCACTAATCTTTTTGCTAATTGATGAACGGCCCGAAGAGGTCACTGATGTCATCCGAACGGTTAAAGGTGAAGTCATTAGCTCTACCTTTGATGAACATCCAGAACGACACGTCCAAGTCGCAGAAATGGCGATCGAAAAAGCAAAACGGATGGTCGAGTGTGGACAAGATGTTGTGATTCTACTTGACAGTATGACGCGTCTTGCAAGGGCACACAATATGACAGCACCCCACAGTGGGAGAACCCTGTCAGGTGGATTAGATGCTATGGCAATTGTGCAGCCTCGAAAATTCTGTGGTGCTGCACGCAAATTTGAGGAGGGCGGCAGTTTAACAATTATCGCTTCTGTTCTTGTTGATACTGAAAGCCGTTCCGACACGCACATCTATGAAGAATTCAAAGGCACTGCTAATATGGAAATCCACATGGATCGTACGCTGTTAGAACTGCGGATTTTCCCGACAATCAACATTGAAAAATCAAAAACACGCCGTGAAGAGCTATTGTTAGGAACTGATGTTCTTAACAAAGTTTGGATTTTACGGAAATTGACCAGCCAAATGAGCATCGCGGATTCAATGCAATTTTTGATTAAGCATCTTGGTCAGACGAAATCGAATGAAGAATTTCTTGAAAAGATGGTTGAAGATGCTGCCCAAACAGGAAAACAGCGCGCTCAATCCACCAGAACCGGAAAATAAGAATTAAATCTAATGTGCCACAAGTTAGTTTATCATCAATACTAACCACCTAAATGCACTAATAAAAAGGAGTGATTTTATGAAACCTGAAATCCACCCAGAAACAACTGAATGCACCATCAATTGCGTGTGCGGTGCTAAATATCAAACGGTTACAATCCAATCAGAGATGCGCGTAGACGTTTGCGCAAAATGTCACCCATTTTACACCGGACAGCAGACACGCTTTATTGATACTGCTGGACGTGTTGAAAGTTTCCGCCGTCGTTATGGATTAACTGAGAAATCATAACATTATGATGCCAATTGACGCATATTGATAAGGCATCCAACACTGCGTTCTTGCGTGGATGTGGAGATTGTTTCTCTAAAGAGAATTGAAATGCTCGATAAACTCAAAGACATTCAGAAAAAATTCATTGATGTCGAAAAATCATTAAGTGATCCTGCGCAAATTTCTAATCCCCAACGCCTGCAGGAACTCTCGAAAATGCATGCAGAGTTTTCGCCAATTGTGTCTGCGTATAAAGATTATCAACAGTTGGAAACTGCTATTGAAGAAACACAGACGCTGTTAGCAGAAGAGAGTGATGCAGACATGTTGGCGTTAGCACAAGAGGAATTGGATGATCTTGAGAAGCAAAAAGATGAGTTGACAGAAACTCTTAAGATGCTTCTTATTCCAAAAGACCCGAATGATGAAAAAAATGTCATCATTGAAATTCGCGCAGGGACAGGTGGAGAGGAAGCGAGCCTATTTGCCGCAGAGATTTTCCGCATGTATACCCGATACGCAGAAAGAAAGAATTGGAAAGTGGAAATGCTTAGCGCAAATGCAACCGGGCTAAAAGGATTCAAAGAGGTTATCTTTTCAATTGAAGGGAAATCCGCATATAGCCTCCTCAAATATGAAGGCGGAATCCATCGTGTCCAACGAATTCCTACGACTGAAACAAGTGGGCGAATTCACACTTCTGCTGTAACGGTCGCTGTGCTTCCTGAAGCAGAAGCAGTTGATTTGCAAATAGATGAAGCAACTGAATTACGGATTGATACTTACCGATCTTCTGGCCCGGGTGGTCAGAGTGTCAATACAACAGATTCTGCTATCCGCATTACACACCTGCCAACAGGGATAATTGTTACCCAACAAGACGAAAAATCACAGCATAAAAACCGTGCAAAAGCAATGAAGATACTCCGAGCCCGTCTCCAAGAAAGAAAACAAGCGGAACTGAACAAGGAACGCGCGGAAACCCGCCGGTCCATGGTAGGTAGTGGAGACAGAAGCGAAAAAATTCGCACCTACAACTTCCCACAATCACGCGTTACTGATCATCGAATCCAATTTAGTGTTCACCAGTTAGAGACTATTTTAGATGGCGAATTAACCCCGTTTATCGAAAAGTTAACAACTGCTGACCAAGATGAAATGTTAAAGAACGAAGGAAGCTAAGTGCATTTTAATTGATCTTACATTTTGAATAAAAAATGGATAGAAAACGGATAGGAGTATCCCTATTCGTTCTTCCAAGTCTCCGCCTCCCTATTTTCCTATCTTACTTACGGAGTTCTCTGGAATCAGATAAGAATTTATGGCTACCAAAATCTGGCACGTGCTTGAACTCCTTGAGTGGACAACAGGTTATTTTGAAAAGCATAATATTCCAAACCCCCGATTAGATGCTGAAGTGTTACTCGGGTACTTGCTCGAAAAAAGCCGTTTGCAACTCTACCTCCACTTTGATATGCCAGTCTTTCAAGACGATCTTTCGGTGTTCCGAGAGCTTATTAAAAAGCGAATTGCACACACCCCGATCAGTTATCTCACTAACCACAAGGAGTTTATGTCACTGGATTTCTACGTTGATGAAAGGGTGCTAATCCCGCGTCCAGAGACAGAATTTATCGTTGAAACAATTCTGAAGACGAAAGCGGATACACCGCAACGTCTATTGGAGATTGGCACGGGAAGTGGTGTGATTGCAACTGCCCTCGCGGTAAACGTGCCAGAATGGGAAATCATTGCAACCGACATTTCTAAAGACGCATTGGCAGTTGCAGAAAAAAATAGGGATGTGCATGGTTGCGCTGAACACATTATCCTTTTGCACGGTGATCTTTTTGAACCGATTAAAACTTTGGAGTCCTCACGATTTAATTGGATAGTTTCCAACCCTCCCTACGTTATGACCAGTGAGCGTGATGCCTTAAGTCCGGATATCAGAGACTATGAACCGCACATTGCCCTTTTCGCCGGCGAAGATGGATTGTCTATCATTCGCCTCTTAGTTGCCGAAGCGCCAAACTACCTTCAGCCTAAAGGTAAACTTATCTTTGAAATTGGGGACAAACAAGCAGAACAAGTTAAGGAATTGTTTAAGAAACAATCTGCGTATCAGAATTATCGGTTTATTAAGGATTACGCCGGCATAGAACGGGTTGTCCTTGCGACTGTGGAATGAGATAAACACATATAGTAAAACCTATAATTAACGAGTTGTGCTAAATAACTGATTGTCCGATATTGTTTCACAGTTAGATAACGTCCTGTTAGTTTTTATCGTTGGTTGGTTCCTTCTTTAGTCCCGTAGGGACGATATGTTTATAGAAAAACGTTGAGGACCCTATCTTTAGTCCCGTAGGGACGATATGTGTCCAACATAAAGTTCAATATATGTGAAAATAGGACAAACAAATAGTTAACTAACACAAGTCGTATAATTACTTTAATAAATAATATGGGTCCATAGCTCAGTGGTCAGAGCCGCCGGCTCATAACCGGCTGGTCCTAGGTTCGAGTCCTAGTGGACTGTCTACTGAAATTTTGTAGGTTGGGTAGAGCGAAGCGAAACCCAACTTTTCCATCATAAGTGGCTACATGTCGGGTTTCGTTCCTCAACCCGACCTACAATTTGAATGTGGACAGAACACTAGTGGGCCCATCTCTTCTCATGGGGCGTTAGCTCAGGGGTACGAGCGCTACCTTCACACGGTAAAAGTCCCTGGTTCAAATCCAGTACGCCCCATTGCTAAGGGGAGAGTCTTATCTACTGACTCGTAGTATCCTCGGATTACTTACCGTTGAAAATTCCAGTGGA
>PYJA01000053.1 GCA_003635185.1 Candidatus Poribacteria bacterium
GGTGCGGCAGCAACGGGCACCCCGCTGCTCAGCAGAATAAGTAGTGTGAGTGTTATAAAATATCGTTGCATGCGTTATCCTCCATAGAATATTTTTCAGAACAACAAAAACAAAAACCCGCCACGAGCCAAGATGCACGGGCGGGCACAAAAGCGGTAGAACCGCTAACACTATCAAACTTATTTTATCATAATGTATTGTTATATTTAACATGACGTGGGGGGGGGGACTCAAAACCGGATGTTAAAACGAAACCAGCAAGCAGGACACCTGCTCTATCTCCGCGCAGACAATAGATATCTGAAACGTTTATCTCTAAATGAAGATTAGCTTGTCGGTTTTTCATTGTCCAAAAACCCAAATATTAACGCTAAAAATGCATGGTAACGCAATTTTTTTTGTTCGTTATGTTTATTCATACAACTATCATATCTTAAAATGCAATAAATGTCAAACTTTTTTTATGCACAAATTTGAGCAAGGAATAATCAAAAGTGTGTGTCGCGTGCTGCTATACCTTAATCTGCAACTTTATCTTCGGATGATTCAATGGGCGTAGGTTTCTCTGCAGGCGGTTCTGGATCAACGAACTTATACTTACCTGACTTCCGCAATCTTTCACCTGCCTCTATATAGTATGAGAATATTTTATCAGGATCGTGTCCACATTTTTCTGCAATTTTCATCCGCATTTCGCGAACTTCCTTGACGACTTCATTCGTTTCTGGATTGAGCAGATCAATTTCCTTCTTCATTCTTTAAATTACCTCCAAAATAATCAAGGGCGTTTTTAATTCTGGTGTCGTTAAATCCAATTCTCGGTTAATGCGTGCAATAAAATTAAACTTATTAGGATTAGCAAGATGTGCACAATTCCATGTCAGTATCACATCAATTTGTTGAAACGATGCAATTGCTAAATGAAGCGCATCCCCTTGTGGTTCTTTTGGCATTATCAACCTATCAATATAAATCTGTGCAATTTGTACGCTCTCAACCGTAGGCTTGAACATCTCAATCCCTTCAAGTAAAGCAAGTCTGTCTAATGTGGCTTGCCTACTGCCTCGCTCAAGTTCTGCAACAACAGCACTACTTGAAGTTAGGGTAAATATATCCGCATATTCACTCCACCATTGCCGAGTCAATTTCTGTCTAATAAGCGATTCTTCATCAGTTCGCAACGTATAGTAAGAACTTGGAATTGTCGTTTCAATATAGATACGCTTTTGCATTGCTTATAACTTAATAAGTATTATACCACATAAAATCCTAATTGTCAAAAGCAGGAATCTACTTCAGGGTTATTTAGTTTTAAGAATTTTCCATTATTGAGGTTTACTCAAAGTTAATACCCCAGGCCGGTAGGTGCGGTTTCTAACCGCACCGCATCAGACAAGGCAAGTCACTATAAGCGTTTTTGATCCAAATTCGGTGCGGTTAGAAACCGCACCTACCGGCCTGGGGTATATAGCAAGTGTTAAAAAATTTGTCCGAAAAACCGAAAACTGAATAACCCTGAATCTACTTGTAATTCACTCTATTGTAGGTGCTAACACTTGCGCGCTGCGGGCAGGAACATAGAGTTGAATAGATTGTGTATGCCCTTCTGTCGCTACGTCTTGCCACGGATAATGGACACCCTCAACTGCACCGTAGCCTCCAAAATCAGTGTCATCGGTGTTGAGGATGAGACGATAATCTGCTTCTTCAGGTACAGGGATACGCCAATCTGTCGCAGATGTTGTCGGATGAAAGTTGAAGGCAAACACAAGTCTACCGCGCGCATAAACAATCTGTTTTGCGTCTTCGTGAATAAATAACAGCTGAATGTCTTCATCAGTGAGCAGGTGATATGCTGTATCAAGACCTTGCATCGCGGTATCAAAAGCATTTAGATGGTGATAGTGAAGCGTGTCATCGTCCACAAGATGCCACTGCCTACGTGCATACCAATAGGAATTGTTGTTTCCCGCTCTCGGAAAGTCTATCCACTCAGGGTGTCCAAACTCATTGCCCATAAAGTTGAGATACCCTTCTCCCCCTAAACTAAATGTAAGAAGGCGAATCAGTTTGTGTAGCGCAACGCCACGCGCAATTCTAATACTTGGTGTGAAAACGCTCATTTTTGTGTAGAGTTCAGCGTCCATCAGTTGCATCGCAAGCGTCTTATCACCGACAATGCTTTGGTCGTGGCTTTCGACATAAGCGATGTGTTTTTCACCTGCGCGGCGGTTGCGCAACATACCGTAAATCTCTCCGATGTGCCAATCTTCGTCCTTTTTCTCCTTTAACAACCGAATCCAGTAGTCCGGAATTCCCATCGCGAGGCGATAATCGAATCCGAGTCCGCCTTCTCCAATTGGGCGTGCAAGACCGGGCATTCCGCTCATCTCCTCAGCAATAGAAATCGCGTTTGGGTTGACAGCATGCACAACCTCATTTGCTAACATCAAGTAAGCAATGGAATCCAGTTCAACTTCAGAGTTAAAGTAATCGTCATACCCCGTGAACTTCCGACCAAGTCCATGATCACTGTAGAGCATGCTCGTAACACCGTCGAATCTGAAGCCATCAAACCGATAGGTCTCCAACCAATAGCGGATATTGCTCAGTAGAAAGCGCTGCACCTCGTATTTGCTATAATCGAAACAGCGGGAGTCCCAAGCGATGTGTTCGCCTTTTTCCCCAGCATGGAAATAGTGATGTTCTGTGCCATCAAAGCGGTTCAATCCTTCATTGATGTTTTTAACAGCATGGCTATGCACCAAATCCATGATAACCAGCAACCCCATTCCGTGTGCCGTATCAATGAGTTCTTTAAGTTCTTCAGGCGTTCCGAAACGGCTTGAAACAGCGAAAAAATTGCTTACATGATACCCAAAACTTGCATAGTAAGGATGCTCCATGATTGCCATTAGTTGCACAGCGTTATAACCTAAATCGGCAATTCGGGGCAGCACATTTTGTGTAAACTCTGCAAACGTTCCGACTTTCTCTGCTTCTTGCGCCATGCCGACATGTGCTTCGTAGATACGCAATCCCTGTTTGTGTCCGTTTAAATCCGGTGCTTTGTTTTTCCATTGATACGGATTTGACGACGACCAGTATTGTCCCGTGAATTCGGTTTCACTTTCCTGAATGACGCGTTGGATATAGGCGGGGATTCTGTCTAATTCACCCAGTGCTGATTTGACATGTACTTTGACTCGGGTTCCGTGTGTGAACCTATCTGCATAATGTTTATCGGGCAGAAAAAGATGCCATATTCCCCATCCATCAACAGACATTGGGTTAGCATCACGGTTCCAGTCGTTAAAATCGCCTATTAGGGAGAGAGATTTTGCCCCTGGTGCCCACTCGCGGTACCAGACACCGGGTTCATCTGCATTTTTGCCACGGTTGAAACCGAAAAACTGATGTCCTTGGCTAATCTCACCTAATACACCGCCAGTCTTTTCAATTGTTGCTTTGAAATGTTGATAGTGCGCAAACCTTTCACGTAATTGGGAGACATAAGGCTTAAGCAATGGATCAGGTTTAATGAGGCGTGTGCCGTTAGGTTTGTGTTTCTCCATAATAAAGGTGGGTGACGTAAATATGAATTACAAGCTAAACAATGAACGGTCTACTATGAATAAGAAACTTCATTTTGATGAAAACAAAGCATCAATTGCTGCAGATCTCTCTGCCTTACTTAGCCCCGAAAGTCTCTCAAATTCCGCATCTGTGAGTTGATCAAACAGCTGATCTATTTTAGCATACAATTTATCTGTTTCCTCTGTCATGGCAGTCTCTGCAGGCTCATCAAGGTCTACCTCGTACGCATTTCCATAAATATCAGTTAAATTGATTACACCCCGTTTAAGTTTTTCCGGTATTTTGACTGAACCGTCTTCTTGAAAGATTATATTTGAATTGCCACTTCTTGAATGAGATTCTATCCCAAATGCTATTTTTGGCGGTTTTTGCGACGAATCAGGAGGAATGTTTCTAACCTTATCAATATATGCTTCCACACTGTTTTTTACCAGTCTTTTGTTCAGTGTTTCAAGGTGTTGTATCATTTTTGAGCGGCTACTCGTTGGCAAATCCGATAACTTTGTTTTAGCAATCAGTGCAAGGATACTGTAATTTCGTTGGAACGGTTTGACATCTGTATCGGCAGGCAGAGGTCCATGTCCCATGAAGAGCAGTTCAGGATTGTTCCGATGTAACGTCATGCTATGTGCTTCTAACCGAAGTTGTTCACGCTTGGGGAGTGTATATTTTTTTGCTACTGAAAGTTCAACTTCCATGACTGAAGAGGCAAATTCGGAATAGCTTTTTCGATCTTCTGGTGTAAGTCGTCCAGAATATTCGTAAATAGGCGCAAAAACCGCTCGCGTTTTCGCATAGTTCTTTTGGCGTTGTGTGTGCCAATAAAAAAGTCCAGCACATACAACAACGAAACTTAAAATACCGAATAATAAAAATCGTTTTTTATTCATGATGAATTTCTCCTTGTGAGATTTCAATTATAATATCTCCATGATACATTTATTCTGGTTATTTGTCAACGGAGTTTGGTATTTGGCCAGAGGCATTCAATTGTCACAAAACATCTTTGTTGGAGGGGTTTATAACCCCGATTTTATAGGGTGAGACGGACAAAATCGGGCTTTCAAAGCCCTCCAACAAGAAAATCAGGCACTAAATTGACACCTATGGGTTTCGCTACCGCTCTACCTACCCTACAGATGATTTATACAGAAGACCGATATGATAATTTGCCAATTAGATAGGGATTAGATTTCACTATCAGCTATGACAAAGGCAAGAATTCACAGGACAAGTGCCCACTGGACAGAATTCTGGCGTTGGGATGTGTTTGGGGATAGAGGACGATTCGGAGGGGTGACGTAGTTCTCTGGACGATGCTTTCAGAATAGAGATAGCGGACTTGAGAAAGATACTTGTAATGAGTAAACCTACGACTATGTCTGGCAATTTGGATTGTGTGATGGCAACGAGTGCCGCTGCTAAAAAGACACTTGCGTTTGCGATAATATCATTACGAGAACACACCCATGTTGAGTGCATGTTTATATCATCTGCTTTGTGCTTGGACAGTAGAAGCAGACAACTTGCGTTTGCGATCAATGCAAGCGCACTCATTAGAAACATGAAATGCGACTCCGGGATACCACCCGCGAGGAACTTATAGATACTCTGAAATAGGACACCGATGCCAAAGATTGCCATAATGCTACCTTTGAGCAAGGCTGAACCCGCACGCCATCGGTTACTTTTGCCTATTGCATAAAGACTGAAACCGTAAACCAAAGTATCGCTTAACATATCAAGCGAATCGGCTTGCAATGCCACTGAACCTGCTAACAAACCGACAAGTAATTCTAAGCAGAACATGACACCGTTAATGCCAAGTACAATCCATAATGTTTTGGATTGCCGTTCGCGGAGTCCTGCAAGTTCATCTGTTTTATCGTGACAGCAATTATCCATAGATACCTCGTCATCTCAAAACATGAGCATTACATTTACACAATTTGTTATTTTTTGTTCTTGTGTAAAACATGATACCATTTATCATGAACAGATGCCAATTATCTTCAAAAATAGACGCGAAATGAGGTAAAGAAAAGATTAGGATATGCCCCAAACTCCGACTGAAACGCTGTTGGATCATCATTTTTCGGCCGTTTCCCGAAGCTAAAGAAACTACCAATGGAGAGATGGATATCCTCTGCAATGTTATACGCGATATGAGGGGCAATCCATACTGACAGATCAGATAGATTGAACAACAATTGTCCGCTGAAACTGACGAGCGGTGTGAGTTGATGCGTGAATCCGGGCGCAATATAGTGGACACCGAGTAGATAAACGCCACCATGAGTATATGCAGGTTGGGTTAGATTAGTGAGGAAATTTTCCGGGTTATCCGTACCTGCTCCATTATAATGGTATTCGATAAACCCATAAGTCTCACCAGCGAAACTATAGTCTAATCCAACAGAGGTGCGCAAATAGTTGTTTGATCCGTTAGGTTGATGATCAAAAGATCTGACAAATACATAGGCAGTTTCCATCCAGAATCCTGCGCCTCCAATACCGCGAGTAATATCTAAACCTATAAGCTGTTCTTTCTGAAATTCCAACAGTAAAATTGAGAAATCCGTCTCTGCTGCATTTAATTGTGTCCGGACATAGATAGCACTTTTGTCAAAATTGAAATCAGGACCGAAGATGTTACCGATATCCACTTCTCCGAGGATACCGACCGGAATACGGACACGGATTGCGTCCACTCCAACACGGTCTTCTGTGTCCAGCTGATCATAAGTGTAAGGAGCAACAACATCGGTTGGATTTATAATTCGTGCGCTCCCCCAAGCGATTGCATCTCGACCAATAGAGATGTCTGCGAAATCCGTACTAAACTGTACAGAAGCACGATCAAGATTATGGTAAATACCGACATTACCGACCGGTTCATTCTGATTTGGGTAAATCCGAGAATCAAAATCTGTCACGCGGTAACGAGATGAAGCAATACCAACAGCAAACGGAGATTCAGTAAAGAGTAAAGGGTCTTGAACACGTGGCGTAAAATCATAGGCAAAAGCAAAGGAAAGGCTATCGGTAGGTGCGTAAGACGAGTTGAGCCGTAGTCGGTTGACCACCGCACCGATCATCGGTTCGTTTGAGAACGTAGAATCGATGATTGTAAAAAAGTTTTTGTAATAACCACCAACTCGAAATTCAGCGTTGGCGATTTTTACAAAAGGTATTGCCATGAGGCAGATAACAAGGACTATGATTTTTCTCATTTGTCACATCAAATTATTTTGTCTCATCAGTGTCCACTTTCCCATCACGAAGTGTAATCAACCGTTTTGCGCTTTCCATCACCATCGGATCGTGCGTTGAAAAGATGAAAGTCATACCTGTCTCATCGTTAAGATGCCTCATCATCTCCAGTAAGTCTGCCCCTGTTTTAGAGTCGAGGTTGGCTGTCGGTTCATCGGCAAGGATAATAGCAGGTTCAGAGACCATCGCGCGGGCGATAGCAACACGTTGTTGTTGTCCGCCTGAAAGCTGCGTAGGGAGTCGGTCTTCAACATCCTTTAGTCCGACTGTTTCAAGCATTGCTACAACGCGGTCATGCCGTTCTGTTTTCGGCACACCTGCTAAGAGCATGATGTATTCAACATTTTCCTCAACTGTTAGCACGGGAATCAAGTTATACGCCTGAAAAATGAAGCCGATGTTATCCCGTCGAAAGTCGGAGAGTTCATTGCCGCCCATCTCTGATAGCACTTTACCAGAAAGCCACACTTTGCCTTCTGTGGGAGCATCTAACCCAGAAATGATGTTGAGAAATGTTGTTTTTCCAGAGCCGGACGGACCAACAATTGCTGTAAATTCTCCTGATTGGATAGTTAAATCAACTCCGTTAAGAGCATTCACAGGAATTCCATCAGCATCATAAACTTTCATCACACTTTCAGTAACAATGACATCTGTTTTTTGTGTCTGTTCCATGGTAACTTCCTAAAAACTGCGCCGCATTGCGTCAACTGGTGACATTTTGGCTACATGCCAAGCGGGATATAATCCGGCAATGATAGTAAAAATAAAAACCGCAAGCGGATAAACGGTAAACTGTTCAATCGTTAGGACAGGATAGATGAACTCTTGTACTGTTACTCCCATCATTTCATTACCGGTATAATCAATACCGACATTTGCAAATATCGTAGTTAAAACAAAACCGAGTATCGCGCCGAGTACGATACTCACAATTGCCAAAGCACCTGCCTCAAACAAGATGATGCGCGCCATCCCGAAAGAACGTGTTCCAACGGCACGCAACACGCCAAACTCAAACATCCGTTCGTATAATGACATAAAAAGTGTGTTGATAATACCAAAAATAACCACGCCGAACAGCACAATTCCCATGATATATTTGCTATATTCTGACATTGCAAATACTTTTGGCAATTGTGGGAGTATTTCTGTCCAACTGAGCGCGGCGTTTCCATGTTGAGAATAAGTTTCCCAAAATGGCACTTGCTTATCTTGACCATATTCGGTTGAAGTAAACTTAATTGCTATTTCATGGACATTATTGCCGATAGCAAGCATCTGTTGTGCCTTTTTGAGTCGAACAAATGCCATGCCACTGTTCATTGCTGCGTCAGCAAAATAATAGATCCCAGAAACACGAAACCAATCTTGAAAGTAATCTCCACTTTTGGCTTGAACGACTGTCACAACCACCTTGTCTCCGAGCTCAACTTCCAAAATTTCTGCAAGTTTGCTACCGATAACAATATCATGTTCATTCGTCTTTTGAAAAAAGACACCTTCCGTAATTGCATCATCAATCTGAGATAGAAATTTCTCTGTTGACGGTTGAACGCCGATGAGGTTAATTGCACTTCTATTTGCAGACGATGCAATCATACCAGTAGAGAACGTTCTCCGTGTAAAATATCGGACGTTTGCTTCCTTAGCCAGATTAGCACCTACTTCATCAAGTTCCTGAATTGTCATTGAAACTTCTCGCGTGTCTCTGAACTCCTGCCGATGAATCTGTGCATCACCGATGAAGGAATCGGTCGCAGTCTTAATCAAATTGTCCATCATCCCTATCATGAAAGCATCCCCGAAAATAAGGGCTGCCAACCCGATACTGATTGCTATTGACGCAATAATCGTCCGGCGTTTATTCCGTAAGATGTTTCTCCAAGCGAGTTTGATTAATATCAGGAACATAGTTTTAATAGTTTTCAGCCATCAGTTTCAGTTATCAGTTGCCAATAAGAAAAATTTCTTTCTGATAACCATTTAATGTGTACGCATCGCTTTTGCAGGCATAATTCGGGCAGCTTTTATTGCTGGAAATAGACCGACAAGCGTTGCCGACAACAGAACGGTAATACCTGGGATCATGAGACTTCGGGCGTTGACTTCAGCATACATCGTTCCAAATTCAACGCCGCCGAGGGTCAATCCTTCGGCATAAGTGAGACCATGTATGGACAGTACATAATTGATTAAAACCCCAAGTAACGCCCCAATACCGATGCTGCCAATAGTGATGATAACTACCTCACATAAGACTAACCAGAAAATTTGGATCGGTTTTGTACCGACCGCCTTTAGCACACCGTATTCACGTGTCCGCTCTAATACAGACATCAGCACGGTGTTAAGAACACCAATTGCAACGATTAATATAATGATGAAACGAGCAACAGCATCTCCTTGCTTATCTGCCTGCATCGCATCATAAAAGGACTTTGCTACCACTTGCCAAGGTAAGACCTCAAGAGATGAATCGTTAAGACTCTCTTTAATCGCTTCCGTTGTTTTGCCAACCTTATTGATATTTGACACAATCACAACGATTTCGTGGGCACGTCCTCCAAGCACAAATAATTCCTGTGCATCTTCAATGTGTAGATAGCAGGTTACCCGATCTGTTATGTCATCACCACTTTCTGCCATACCCACAATCGTGTACTCGTCATTTGCAATTGAACCATCAGCAGCTTGCGAAAAAATCACAATTTTACTACCAAGTGTTGCAGCAAGTGTCTTTGCGAGTCCTTGCCCGATAACTGCTTCACGCGAAGCAGTTTCCGCTAAAGAATTGCCTTGAACCAGTTTTTTATCAAAGTGAGTCGCTTCGGTTTCTCTTACTACATCAACTCCAATAACGCGTACCGCTGTGCTTTTTTCACCAACCGAACCGAGTCCACCTGCATAAACCCGTGGTGTCCACGCTTCAACACCTATGTTACTTTGGATTTCTTCGCCAATAAATTCATAATTGCTAATCGTTTTATAGATAGAAGGTTTGTCATGATAACCTGCACGATGCACCTGAATGTGTCCGATACGGTTTCCTGTGAACATCTTGATGACATTAGAATATGCACCATCAGATAGACCTATAACCATTGAGGAAAGTGTGAATCCGACAATCATTGCAAGAGCGGTAAGGATTGTACGCCGCTTTTGTCGAAAAATGTTACGGAACGCAATTTTAAGTATCATCGTATAACCTACTATAGTTTGGACAGTTTTAAGATTTTTAGAGACAAAAAGCAGAAAAGAGGGTATCCTTTCAGTATAATATTTACTTTGAAAGGACATCAAAATGGATCCTCTTTCCCACTTAGAAACTATGTTATCAGAATATCAACCGGTTTTCAAGTATTATGCGAACTTCAATCATTTTCGCACTTATGTGAAAGGTTTGATAAATACTCCGCATCGTGGCACAATGACACAAATATATCTATCCACACAACCGGCAACAACCTATTGGCCATTGCCGAAGTTTCTCTCTCGTTCCAAATGGTGTGTTGACGAACTTACATCGGTTTTGACGAGACAAGTTCAAACAACTTTCAGCAAAGGTGTCTATGCCTATGATGAAACCCATTCTGTCAGTGAGGGTGTTTGTCAATATGGCACACATTTCTTTAGAAATAACCGGTATAACAAACG
>PYJA01000054.1 GCA_003635185.1 Candidatus Poribacteria bacterium
CCGAGTTCAACTGTATATGTGAATAGCGGTGATGTCACTATCGTTGCTATGTTCACAGAACCGACTGGGGTTGGTTTAGCCTTAGGGGATGACGGGTCAACTATCGTTGTTACTAACGCTGCTGGTGTTACGGTGCAGGGAGTTACGCAATCTAATGGGACAAATCAGTTGACTTGGACAGCCACACCCCTTCCGACTGATGGGAGTGCGGATGGGGTCTACACTGCCACTATCACACCGATAGATAAGTCTGGGCGTTCAGGGAAAGTTGTCAATCGGCAATTTATTTACGATACCCAAGTGCCGCGGATAAGTGCTGCAACACCGATAACGCTTCATCAACCGACTTCTTATCTGAGGAGTTTAACACAATTCCAGTTGACTGTTGAAGACGTTGGCCCTGCATTGCTTGATTTGGCAGTTCAAACAATCACTTTTACAAAGAAAGATGGTGATGCGGTTTTAGGACAGATAACACATGATGGGGTAAATCAACTCTTTTTCACGCTCTCTACACCTTTACCGACTGATGGGAGTGCGGATGGAGAATACATTCTGACGGTCGACCTTGTTGATAAAGCAGGCAACGCATATCAGACAACTCACAATATCTTTTACGATTCGCAAGCACCGAGTCTATCTTCCGTCTCTTTAGGGACAGAGACACCGTTAGTCCTAACGCCTTATCAGATTACGGATATCTCTGAATCTATCAACAGTCTCACGCTTACCTTTGTAGAGGCAACACAGGTTGACTTTGCAAATACGACAATTGACTTAATAGGTCCAAATAATTCCCCTATTCCACTCACCTTAGAAAATAATGGTGTTGACCAAATCACCACGAGTTTTGTCTCCTTGACACAAGACGGTTTGTATAGACTGTCAGTGACACCGCAAGATAAAGTAGGCAATACGGCACAAGGCGCAGTTCCTTATCCGTTCCGTCTTCGATTTGAAGTTCCTGGATTATCATCTGTAAAAGCGAACACAACTAATACTTCTGTAGAGCTTACACCTTACGAGATTATGGAGATACCTGAATCTGTTAGCAGTCTCACACTTGAGTTTACAGATACTACACAAGTTGACCTTATGAATACGAGGGTGACGCTGAGGGGACCAGATGGACAAGAGATATCTGTCACCATTGAAGACGACGAGTCTCAGTTAGTAGTTCGTTTTGTCTCTTTAACACAAAACGGTGTATATACATTCGCCGTGACACCGCAAGATAAGGCGGGAAATGTCGCTCAGAGTGCGACTCAATACCAATTTAGACTCGACACTGCACTCCCGACAGTCAGTTCAGTGCTTATTGATGGAAAATCAGGATCGGTTGTTTACGTGCGCAATGCTATTCCGAGAATAGTTGCTACAATTACTGATCCTATCGGTGTAGGTGTGTCGTTAAGAGACGGTGGCTCCACTATTACGGTCACCAATTCCGAAGACCTTCCAGTATCCGGCACAATCTCTTCCAACGGAACAAATCAGTTGGTTTGGACATCTATACCACTTCCAACGGACGGTACTGCCGATGGACGATACACAGTCGCTATAACACCGGTGGATAAATCTGGTCGCTCCGGGACAGTTGTCAATCGCCAGTTTATTTATGATACACAGGTGCCGCGAATTACTGCTGCATCTCCAATAACGTTACATGCGCCAGTATCCTATATCCGGAGCGGGATAGATGCTTTCGTTCTCACCCTTGAAGATGTGGGACCCGCTGGTCTCGATTTAGCTTCTCAAGTTGTAGCCTTAATGGATGCTGAAAGAAAACCTGTTTCCGCCACGCTGACGCGCGATGAACTCTCAAATCAATTATATCTTACACTTTCCAAACCGTTCGCCAGTGACGGAAGCGTAGATGGTGCTTATTCACTAAATGTTCGTTTAATAGACAAGGCAGGTAATACCTCGATCTCTGAATTTTCACTCGTTTACGATTCCAAAGCACCACAAATATCGTTAGTTGAGGTAAATACTGCCGGCACTCCTATGAAACTTGTGTCAAATGAAATTACTGAACTTGCTGAATCTATTAGTACTATCATGATCGAGTTTGCTGAAGCAACGCGTGTTGACTTTGAGAACACGCAAGTATCATTGCTTGATCCAAACGACCAAACAATTCCACTTACCAGAGAAGATGATGGTGTTTCTCAAATGACACTGAGTTTTGCTGATTTGACGCAGAGTGGTCAGTATACTTTATCCGTGGCTCCACAAGACATCGCGGGAAATGCTACACAAAGTCCAATGCAATTCGCGTTTAATCTTGAGTTTATTCTTCCAGGAGTGGAATCTGTCATTATAGGTAATACTGTCACATTGGGAAGTGGAGATATTGCTTATGTCAACGCAAACAATTTGCAGATTGTAGCTAACTTGCTTGACCCAGCAGGTACAGGATTATCTTTTGATACTACTGGGTCAGCCTTACAGGTAGCAACTCTTGATAACACAATTGTCCCAGGACGGACTGCTACAAATGGAACGGACGTAATTGTTTGGGAACCGGTAACACTATCCAATGATGGAAGTTCTGATGGGCGATACGCTGTATATGTCACACCCGTTGATAAAAAAGGACGTGAGGGCAATACTGTCTATCGTGAGTTCGTTTTTGATACGCAAGAACCAGAGATAACGGCGGCTGAACCGATCAATTTAAGTCAACCCGTTTCCTATATAAGTGAAAGTTTGACGCAATTCCGATTCACACTCCAAGATGTTGGACCAGCAGACTTAACGCTTGATGACCAGAAAGTTAGCCTCCGCAATCAAAATGGGACTATTATTCCGACAAAACTAACGAATGATACAAACAATCAACTTTATCTTACACTTGACGAGCCATTACCGCTTGATGGTAGCAGGGATGGAGAATACACCGTCGTAATTGCGTTTTCTGATAAAGCTGGGAATGTCCTCTCCGTTGAACACCCTATAGTCTACGATACACAAGCACCAACCCTTGTCAGCACAGTGCCTGCTGATAATGCACAGCTCACTGAAGATATAACGCAAATACAGGTAAATCTGAATGATCAAGGCGGAAGCGGTATAGATTGGGATGTAACAACAGTAATACTGGTTGACCCGAATGGAACAGAAATCTCTGGCGAACTTACCAGTAATGGAAAAACGCAGTTGATACTTAATACGAATCAACTTGTGGCAGATGGACGTTATACTATTCGTGTTCAAGCCATAGACAGAGCAGGAAACGGAAGTCAATCTGTTTTTGAAACGGATTTCTTACTCTCCAGACTCTTACCAGCTGTCATTTCTACATCACCAAGTACTGCTCCAAAAGATGAAGCGTATACAAATGAGAAAATTGAAGAAATTGAGGTGATGCTTGAAACAGCAGATGAAAATCACCTTTCGACGCTTCGCTTACTGAATTCTGAAAATCAAGAGATCGCAGGACAACAGCATCGGGAATCTGATCGGTTAATCTATTCGCTTGTCCGTCCGCTTGCCACAGATGGGTCAGAAGACGGTGTTTACACCATTGAGTTCACACCAATTAGTGCGTCTGGACGTAGTGGTGAAGTCCAGAGATTGACCTTCACCTACGATACACAAGTGCCTGAAGTTGAACCGGAGGCGATACGTCTCATTGTTGCGGAACCCGAAGTCAACAATTCCTTGATAGAAATTCGCGTTACGCTCACGGATAATCAAGCCGGAATTGATTGGGAAAACCTCAATGAAGAATGGTTGGCATTTGAACGACTTTCACCGAACGCGGCTGAAATCGCTGGGCATCTATCTTATGAAACAGGGGAACAAGAGACTCTTATTTTCCGACTCACCGTTCCGCTTGCAGATGACGGTTCTGCCGATGGGGAATACCAAATTACCATTACCCCTAAAGACCAAGCGGGAAATGGGGATGAAACTTACGAAGAGGTATTTGTCTACGATACAAGCCCACCCATTATTGATCCTAACTCGCTACTTATCAATGATGCCCCATTGCTCACCGACATTGATGCGGAGGATTACCCAAGCGCAATTTCCACAACCGGCGGTGTTGTCATCCAAGCGAGTGTCTCTGATACGGGGTTAGGTGTTGACCTATCACGTTCGCAAATCGTTGTAAGAAATCCTAACGGTCAAGAAATTTCCGGCACTACCCGACAAAACGGTGTGGATACCATTAGTTTCAAATCGGATGGATTGAATGTTGAAGGCGTATATCAAGTTACGATTACAGGTATTGGGAATGACTCTGAACTGCTCGGATTTGTGCCTAAAGGTTCAATCACAACGGAATTCCTTTATGAAACTACAGCACCGACTGCTGTTTTAACCAACGATGGCGGAAAAACTGAGTTTACCGATGAAGCAGTGCCTTTTGAAGGAACGGCTTCTGATCCGCGGGGTTCGCGACCACGTCCACAAGGTGAAGGTGAGATCCCCATCCCAGCATCCGGTGTATGGCTTGTGGAAATCATTGGAACCGGTCCCGATGGACAACCTATTGAACCTATTCCCGCTGAGGATGAAAGCAACGCACAAGAGCAACCGTGGAGCCGTTGGTCAGCAGACTTCCTCCCCGCCCGGTCAGGTGAATACGACTTAGATCTCCGTGTTACTGACAAAGCGGGTAACTACGCTGTTTACGATGTTGGTGAGGTTACGATGTCGGTTTCCTTCTCTTTCCGTGGAAAAACCTTCGGATGGCCAAACCCGCTACGGCATTCCAAAAACGATGTCGCCTTCTTTTCTTTTGACCTGAATACTTCAGCGGATGAAACAGTCGAATTGGCGCTTTACATCTATGACTGGGGTGGTGACATGGTTTATTCCAAAAAATACACCGGAATAACACTGGGACAGCGAAATGATACACAGATTAAATGGAATTTAGAAAACCAAGCTGGAATGCCAGTAGCGCGAGGCCTTTACGTGTTCCGTTTAGAAGCAGTTAATGGAGCAGGAAATCGCGCCAACGCCGTAGGCAAGGTCCTTGTCGTTGACTAAGACTAAAAAAATGGAGAAAACCGAAAAGGAGACAGATAATGCACAAAAGTGTAGTTGTAGCAATTTTAATCTTAACTCTATCGTTAACCGTACCCCAAAGTTTCGCAGCTGATATCCATGATAGTGCCGGCACCGCTGGTGCTGCATTTCTCAAAATTGAACCGGGAAGCAGACCCGTAGGCATGGGGGGAGCATTTGCGGGATTGGCAAATGACATTAACACTATCTTTTGGAATCCTGCAGGTCTAACTTCTGTACACACACGAGAACTTACCGCTATGCAACACTTCTCGTATGTTGACATCAACAACCAATCAATTGGATACGCGCAGCGTGCGAAACAATTCGTGTGGGGGGCAAGCTTTCTCGGGAGTTTCACTGAAATTGAGCGGCGCATCGGTCCAACCGAAACCCCGGATAGCACAGTAACGGTAGGTGGGTTTGCTACAGGTTTATCTCTCGCGTATCCACTGGGCACATCCGCTTCCATCGGCGGTACAGCGAAGTTTATTTCACAGCAATTGGATATTCAGAACATCTACGGTGCCGCAGCAGATATCGGCTTGATCTTGCGGTTATTAGACAATCATCTCGGCATTGGGATTACCGTCCAAAATGCTGGTGTGTTAGGTGGTGAAGAAAATCCTCCGATGGCACTCCGTGCTGGGCTCGCTTACAGAACTTGGAAACAACCCGAAGCGGATTCTGAAGAAGCGATGCCACCGCGAGAGGTATGGGCTTTCGTGGCAGATGCACATCTTCCACTCATTGACGCTAATCCCAGTTTCCACCTCGGCGTTGAAAGGTGGTTTTACGATATCGTTGCCGCACGGGTCGGCTATCGTATCGGTCTAAATCAAAACCCAAGTGATGGATTATCGATCGGCATCGGTGTTCGGAAGGATGGGCTGGACTCATTAGCGAACATAGACTTCCAATTCGATTACGCTTTTGTCCCCGATGCTTATGTCGGCAATTCGCATCGAATTTCTGTCATCACAAGATTTTAGGACATAATTTTAATGTGATTCTTTTCGGTAGATGCGGTTTCCTAACCGCACACTCAGCAAGACGAATCACGTTAATTTGGTATTATCTCCTTGAAAAAGTAGGCGCGGTTTGAAACCGCGCCTATCAATTTTACTATAACGATTTTATTTCTATACGCTTGCTTCCAGCATACGTTCAATTGGCAAGCGAGCTTTATCAATCACTTCAGGATCCAACGTAACCTCGTATTCGGCAAGGTCTTCACCGCTGTCAATTGCTTCTAAAATGTTTGCAATCTTATCCAATCGGACTTTTGCCATGTGTGAACATCGCACGGAACACGCTGTCCAAAATTGAACTTTTGGAAATTCTTGTGCCAAATTGGAGGTTAATTCACATTCTGACGCAACAAACGCCCGTTCTAACTGATCGTCTGCTACACGTGCTGCTATATCCTTCATAATTTGACTGGTGCTACCGTAGAAATCGGCTTCTTTCAGAACGTTTGGCCGACATTCCCAGTGGGCGTATAATTTTCGCTTGGGGTGTCCTTTCGGAATTACAAAAGATTCACGTATTGCAAGTAGATCTGAGAGTGTAAATCTTTCGTGAACTTCACAAACAGCACCGCGTGCCGTATTGTCTTTGCCAGGATAAACAACATTTTTTTCCCCCTTTAACTCTTCTTCCAAATTTTGTGCAAAGAAGATGTCAGGCACAAAAATTAACGTGTCTCCGGGCATGGACTTCGCAATATGTGCAGCATTTGCAGACGTACAACAGATATCAGATTCCGCTTTCGCGTCCGCATAACTATTGACATAAATCATTACGGGGGCACCGGGGTAAAGTTCTTTCAATTTCCGGACATCTTCCGCACCGAAGTTATCGGCAAGTGAACACCCCGCTGTTTTATCTGCTACTAAAACAGTTTTGTTCGGACTCAGAATTTTAGCTGTTTCTGCCATGAACGGCACACCGTTAAAGATGAGGTAAGGCGCTTCCGTTTTTGCGGCGAACATACTCAGTCCAAGGGAGTCGCCCTGTTCCTCTTTTTCGGATAATCCGAAAACTAACGGCTCCATGTAGTTGTGACCTAACATCACAACATCATGCTTTTGTTTCAATGTTCTTATCTTATGGACTGTTTTGGCATGTGCCTCTATATCAAGTGACGTTAAACTGGGGTGGTGTCGGTTATATAATTCGTTTTTAACGTCCTCAAGTGTTAGTTCTTTATCGCCATTCTTTGCACTTTCCAGTTGGGGAGTTTTTCCCGTAGGATGCATGCTAATCACGCTCCAAGTTATTCGCTAATAAATGGGAGAATGTTTACAGACCCATTTTAGCAAGTCTTTTTTATTCTTATTAGGATACCCACAAATTCTATTTTTGTCAAGGGTAATACACAAAAACGCTAAAATTTTGCCAAATTTTAATATGAATATAAAAAAATTGTTTTGTTTTATCCTAATTACGTGTTTAATTTGGAATTTGAGTTTATCTGCGGAGGGTTTTTCTGTTAAACTTAGAGGAAAACTCGCGTTAGCTGGTATTCTCTCAGGAGTTGCATATTTAACGCACTCGCTTGTCAAGCGTGATAAGCAGGCAGCGGAAAATATACGGATGCAACTTGGTACCCCCGATCGAATTATCCAATTTGAACGCGGATTCGACCAGTGGGATGTCTATCGTTACCGTGAACATTCCTATTTTTTCCTAAACAACCGCTTTATAAGGAAAAAGACTCATAAAGCCTTTTTCCTCAATTCAGATAGTCCATTTTCTCTTACTTATAAGCCTGTTTCAGTGAACCCCAGGTGGTCGTCACTTTACCCTTTGCATCGACCACTAATCCTTCGTCCTGCAACTTCCTATCTGCATCTGTTGGAAGGCGGGCGTTGGCTTGTGCCGCGTTCGCTGCTTTCGTGTTTGAAGTAACAAAAATGGCATCCAATTTCGTAGCATCTTCACGCACACCAATACGTAAAACTGTTTCACCAGGTTTATCAAAATCCCATTCTCTGTCCAGTCTATCATTGTTATCTAACCAGTGATTGATACGATCCCAATGCCAAGCATTTCCACCAGCAACCGACCACCGGAATTGATTGTTGTTAGTTGCTTGCGGATTTTCGTTTGGATCGGCAGGTTGCCACGTCACCCAAAATGAATCACTGTTCCCATCCCAAGCGATTACATGACCCCATAACGCATATTTGCCAGCTTCGGGAATGTTGATGATGAATTCTGCCCATCCTGTCCCTCCACCCCCTGTTGCCGGTTCTCCTGGTGCCCAGATGTATTTCCCATCTGATGCCAAGTTCTCATCGTCTGCAATCACCATCGGTGCTTGAATTGTATTTGCTAACTCCGCTTCAAGTGCAATTTCAACATCAGCTTGAAGTCCTACAGTTATTAATAGTCCTATTGTAAGGACAAGCATAGAAACGATAATATTAGATTCCATGAAAAACTCCTTTCTATTTAAGATATAAGGTTCAGGTAGAGGCATCTAATAGATTACCTCTACCTGAACAGAGAAGGATATTCCTTCTTAGTATCTGTTGTGCAATTATCACTATCTTTGCGCTTTGAGTTTCCCCCACGTTGTTGTGAGTTTTTCTCTCGGTTCAACAGGGGTTGCATCTTCGGGACCAGGGTCCCGAAGACTAACTTCCGCCTCATCAGCAGAAAGATTGTCTGTAATAAAGATAACATCCAACATTGCTGCATCTTCACGCACACCAATACGTAAAACTGTTTCACCAGCTTTATTAAAATCCCATTCTCTGTCCAGTCTATCATTGTTATCTAACCAATGATTGATGCGATCCCAATGCCAGGCTTCTCCGCCAGCAACTGCCCACCGGAAGTGATTATTATTGGTATCCTGCGGGTTTTCATCAGGATCAGCAGGTTGCCAGGTTACCCAGAACGAGTCACTGTTACCATCCCATGCAATGACTTTGCCCCACAGTGCATAAGTGCCTGCTGCCGGAATATCAATTACAAATTCTGCCCAACCTTCACCTCCACCTCCTGTTGCAGGTTCTCCTGGCATCCAAATGAATTTACCTCCTGATGCTTCACCATCTTCGGCGATTACCATCGGGGCTTCAATTGTGTCTGCCATTTCAGCCTCAATCGCACGATCATAGCTGTAACTGATACCATTTGCCAGCAATAATCCGACTGCAAAAAGCATACTAAAAACTAACATATTGTAACGCATAAAAATATCTCCTTTATATTGAATTAGCACAAGATATGTGCCACTTGTTTGCTGTCATTTTCATATAGACGTTAAGTTGCCTCATTGTTGATATTGTAAAAGTAACAGTCTTGCTGATAACGTAGTAGGACCACGCTGCCATTTTAGTTGTGCTGCACAAGCATCGTTGTCAATTACTATCTTAACGTGAGTTTGATAATAGACATTATGACGATTCACACACATTAGAGTCCCTTTCAATATAACAACAAAAACCCGCGACGAGCCAAAATGCACGTGCGGGCGCGAAAGCGGCAGAACGCTAGGACTTTCACAGTTATTTTTTCGCAATGTGTTATATTTAATGTAACGTGGGGGGGGGGGGATTCAAAACCGGATGTTAAAACGAAACCAGCAAGCAGGATGCCTGCCCTATCTCCGCGCAGACAATAGATATCTGAAGCGTTTATCTCTAAATGATGATTCGTTTCTCGGTTTTTCATTGTCCAAGTCCCAAGTCTGAACACTAACATCTGATTAAATCATAAAATGTCTAATAATTCTCTTTATCAAACTCACGTTAAATATAGACTTTGATTGATTTTATCACGAAAGCGAATTAAATGCAACAAAATTGTGTTAAAGGATGCCAATATTTACATAAGGTTATATGGATCTATGTTTAGCGATGCCGCGTGGGTTTTCAAATGCGTCTACCCACAGATGACACCATTCTGCATGGTCTGTCAGAACAGATTCAGGATTTTTCCGACTGCGGACAATAAAATCTGGATGCGCTGTTCTACCTGTGTGGTGTCCTGTGGTCTGAAAACGCAAATCTAATGACCAACGGCACCGGTCTGATTTGTTCGGTTGTGAGCGGTGCGGCGTAAAACGACTTAGCAAGATGATGTCACCGCGATAACATTCCAACATCATCGGTTCAACATCCGGCATCAAATCTGGGACAATCATAGTTCCGCCCTCTTTTTGATGCGTGAGGTATCCAATATCTTCAGTAATACCGGGTAACGCTTCCAGACATCCCATTTCAATTGTGCTATCGCCTAATGGTAACCAACAGGTAACGATATTTGAACCTTCTGCCTCTTCCATCATAACGCCAGCATCTTGATGCCACGGCACGCCACCTGCCCAACTGGCATTTCCGTCAACCACTGGTGGTTTCGCGCGCACATGCTGAATCGGGTTGCATGTTATCTCGGACCCGACAATTCCTTCAATAACATCAAGCAGATTGTCGTTTCTCATGAAATCAAAGATGGCTTTGCCTCGATAATGCATAATATCCATTCCACTTCCAATTTCACCGGACTGGGCAAGGAGTTTTCCGAACCTTCTATCAAACGGTTCATCTTCAAATAGGGTTTCAATCTTCCCTGCCTGATGTAATGCGTTCGCGCGTTCCGAAATCCAATCCTCAATTTCGTCTATAACCGGTTGGGTATCTTCATCTGTCAAAGCATTTTTGACTATCAAGACTCCCTTTGTACGATAAGTCTCTTTCTGTTCTTGTGTTAGTCTCATAAGCGTTCTCCCAAAATATTTTTAGCGATTATAATAGCATTAATGCAAGTCGTAAACAATAAGAAAAAATTTTATAGGGTTATTTAGTTTTCGGTTTTTGGGTGTCCTTTATAGGTTTTTCTATACAGGTATAGGTTTTTCTATACAGGACAGACGCATTCCCCTCACAAAGATGGCATACGCCAAATCAACGGAACCAATGCCATTTAGGCATTCCCCGTGTGGCATGCCAATTGGGGGGATAAAGGGGGGCCATTCTTGAAAAGGGCAAAAAATTAGGGTTAAAATCCTTGAAAGAACAAAATTCTGAACAGGGCACCCAAATTTGCGTAAGTCCTGCTATATATATATAGGACTTACGCATTCCCCCTTGATAAGGGGGGCAGGGGGGTTAAATAGTCCGGTATTTCACTGCTTTTCGTCTTTTTATCTCCCCACACGCTATCGCTATGGGGGCCCGCCCCCTAAATCCCCCTTATCAGTGGGACTTTAAGAGAAAATGCGTAAGTCCTGTATAGTAAAACGGACAATTAATGGGACACTTCTGTACCGCAATCTGCCAGATTGCGGTTTGTAGCACAAACTGGCAGTTTATGCTACCACTTCTATTGTCCATTATGTTCTATAATAGGTTATCAAAGTGCCCCAATAATTTCAAAGTTCACTATAGTAGTTGTTTAGGAATATCCACCTACACCTAACAACATCCGCTCCTCCATATCTGCTTCTTTGAGGAAGGTTTGAGTTAGCCCGTCTGCAGGTGGTTCGCCTCCGTGTAGCGACTAACATAAGAATACTGATAGCTTTGGAACACCCTCTAACGCAACATGACGCTTCATATAGCACTACCATTTCAAAAAATCTCCTGGAAGCCGCGAACCGGGGTAGTTTCCACTTTCGTCCCGATTCGCAATGACTTCAGGAATTTCGTCATCCCAATAATCAGGAATGGTATTTGGTCGACTATGCCATGCCAGAATCAAGGTGCGGCGTTTGTCAGTCCGATTTTTGTGAGCAGCGTGTAAAAGCCTTGCATCTGCTATCACTAATGAGCCTGCTTTGGCACACACATCCACCTGATCTGGGTGGTCACTGAACATGATAGGATGGTCTTCAGCAATAAATCGTGCTCCTTGTTCATGTGCTGGCACAAGCTGGTCATGCAAATCAATACGTTTAAGATGTGTGCCGGGTATTACCTTTAAACATCCATTTTCAAGAGTAGTATCCGTTAGATAGTAATTGAGAAAAATGGTCTGGGGCCACGGAGAACAGCTGAACGGGTCATTCCAACGCATCCAATCTTGGTGCCAATAAAGTGGTGGACCACCGGCTTCTTTGGTTAAGATAATAATCCCGCCTGATGCGGCGAAATCTCCGAAACCGAGCTGCTCCAGCGCATCCCGTGACAGCTGCCACTCCAACAGTTTCTTAATATATGGATTATCTTCTCCGCGCACATTCACGTGTTGTCCCTGATAGATCATTTCATCTGGCTCCACGTGGCCTGCAATGAGGCGTTCCGATTCATCATGCAGTTCCTGCAAGAATTCCGGTGTCAATACATCGTCAACAATACAGAAACCATCGCGCAGCATCTGATTCCGTTTTTCTAAGGCGACTTCAGGTGTCATCCAATTTGCTCCTAAAAGTTTTGAAATTTAACCAATTTTACACAAAATTACATAAGAACACAACATTTTTTTGTGATTGCTAAGTTTTCAAAATGGCTTGATGTAAATTTTAGGTGAAATTATTTGTTTAATGTGGTAATATATACTAAAGTATTGACGTGAATATTTTTTACGACACAAATAACATAAAAATATGGAGGAAGAAATATGGGTCCCCCTGGCGCGTTAGAATTGATACTTATATTGGTAATCGTGCTACTCCTGTTTGGATCAAAGAAGTTACCCGAGTTAGCGCGCGGACTTGGCAAAAGTATTACGAACTTTAAGTCCGGCCTCAACGAAGAGCAGACGGACGAAACCGAAACGACTGCACAACAGGAAAAAGAAACACCACAAAAAGAGGAAGTTAGTTAAATTTTTACCGATCTTTCGCCACAATGCCCCGCTGCTTTAGCGCGGGGGATGTAGCGGCGGCAAAAAACTTGACATTTAGCAAAAATTGTGATATACTATTTAGACATAGTGGGCGGTGGATTCTACCTTCCGCTTGGAAGTGCCACCGCACCGTTTAGAAGCGGCATCACTATGTGAAGGAAAACACTATGTATATCACCAAACGAAAAGTTAAGCATAAAAGGACTCAACAATTAGACGCTCTTGCACGTGAATCTGGACGCTGTTATTCTAAAGTCGTATCGCTTGTTAGAAAAACTTTCAAAAAGAAAGGTTTCTGGCTTTCCAAAGGTGTTATTCAAAAATATATGCGTCACAAGAAGTATACGTTGCATTCTCAATCTGTCCAAGCATGTGCGGATTCATATTTTGATTGTCTCAAAAGTTTCTTTCAAGTGAGAAAGTCTGATCCTGAAGCGAAACCACCGAAACGGACACGGAAGTATTTCAAGGTGCGTTGGAAATCAGGTGCAATCCGTCTCAAGAATGGTCAACTCATACTCTCCAATGGTAAAGGGCAAGACCCAGTGATACTTGAGAATATATCGGAAAAACCGAAGTATGTTGAGATGCATTTCAAAAAAGGACACTACTACTTTGCACTTGTCTATAAAGTTGATGTTCCTCTAAAACAAGAAACAGGTCCCACTGTTTCTGTGGATATGGGTGAAATCCACCCGATTGTAAGTTTTAATGGTGAACGAACTACCCTCTATAATGGTCGTTTTGTGCGGTCTATCAAACGATATAGGGAGAAAATCAAAACAAATTTTCAAGCCAAAATGGATAGATGTGAGAAACGATCAAGAAAGTGGTTTAGACTTCTGAAAGCGAAACGCAGGACTTTAGAAAAACTTGACGCACAACTCCAAGATGCTGAACATAAAATCACGTCACGCTTTATATCTGACTGCCAAAGAGCGAAGGCAGATACGATTGTGATTGGCGATCTAAACGGCATCCGAAAAAACATCAAGTATGGAAAAAAAGTCAATCAGAAACTGCACCAATGGGCTTTTTCAAGAATAGCAGATAAAGTCCGGTATAAGGCGGAACTCGCTGGCATCAAAGTTGTTTCTGAATCTGAGGCATACACCTCACAAACGTGTCCAAAATGTGGACATAGAAAGAAACCAAGCAACCGAAACTATCACTGCAAACATTGTGATTTCAAATATCACAGAGACGGTGTCGGTGCGATAAACCTACACAGAAAAGTATCTGGGGTGATAAATACCCCTGTTAGTCGGGACCCTGGCAGTCCCCTCGGTGTCAGATTCAACTGGCATCTCAGTCGCCTTGGCTTAAACCCAAGGAAGCCTGCTATAAGCAAGTAAAGAAACCCCCACGCTTTAGCGATGGGAGTGTCATTAACAATGAAAGATAAATTACCAGATTTTCTTCAGGATGTCATAGAAGAATATCCCGAAGTTTGGAAAGCATATCAAGCATTAGGCGAAGCGTGTGGTACTGCCGGACCGCTTGATTCTAAAACCGTGCGACTTGTTAAGCTTGCGTTGGCTATCGGAGCAAAGTCTGAAGGCGCAGTGCATTCACATACTCGGCGCGCACTTCGCGAAGGCATTACGCGAGAGGAGGTCCAACAAGTCGCGCTGCTCGCGGTAACTTCTATCGGTTGGTCCTCAAGTATGGCAGCCTTGTCCTGGATTCAGGATGTCGTAGATAAACAGTCACAATCTGATTGAGAAATTAACATGGAAGTTGATCAAATACGCCAATACTTCATGTTTACAAAACTTGTCTGTAGAGTCTTAATCCTAACTATTACTTTGTTGCTTGCTCCGTCTGTTAGTAGAACTGAAACAACAGTATCGGAAATGCAGCAAGGCGTGGAATACGTCAAGTTAAGGCTCTACCCGAAGGCAGCTGATATTTTTAAATCAATTTTATCACGCAATCCGACAGATATTAACGCACTCTTTCAATTGGCGAATGTTTATAAATTGCAAGATGAATTAGAATTAGCGATAGAGACATTCAACAAAATTTTCTCAATCGCTGAGTCTAAAAACATATCTACAAACGAGCGAATATACGGATTTACGCATCTTGCACTTTCGGAAATATACTGCAAACAGAGCAAATTGGATATTGCTGAGCAGCATGCGATGACAGCGGTGCAGATATGTTCTACGGATGCGGATACGTATTACCGCCTCGGTTATATCTACACACACCAAGCGAAATTTGACAAGGCACTTGCAGCGTTTAAACAGACACTTACACTCAAACGCGATTTTGCCGAAGTTTATGAATGGCTCGGTTTGATTGCGCTGATGCAGAACGAACCGAAGCAAGCGATAGCATACTATAAGATTGCAATTCAGAAAAAGCCATACATCCAGAGTGCTTACTATAATCTCGCCAAGGCATACCGTCTTATCGGAGATATGGAATCAGCAACGGAACAACTGAAGTTATTCCAGCAGATGAAAACGTATTACGACAAGACTTACGCAATTGAAGGCACTTTGGCAGAAGACCCTTTCAACGCGGCACTTCGACTGAAATTGGCGGAAATCCATGTTGCACATAGGCATATCTCAGCCGCAATTGCCACATACCAAGCAGTGATTCAGTTGAATCCAGAGTTTGTGGCAGGGTATGACAAGTTAGGAAGATTGTATATGGAGATTAACATGCCGCAACGCGCTATACCGCTTTTCCATAAAGTGCTTGCCTTGAATCCTGATGCTGTAGAGGCACATGTTCGGTTAGGATGGCTCTATACCACTCAAAAAACTTATGACAAAGCAGAAGCACATCTGCAAAAGGCAATAGAAAAAATGCCTAAGCTTGCTTTAGCATATCACGGACTGGCTGAGATTTATATACAACAAGGACACATTGAAAAAGCAATTAACACCTATCAACATATCACACAAATTGAACCTGATGATAAAGAGGCTTGGTCAGCATTGCACAAATTAGAACGTCTGAAAAAGGAGGGGCGAACGAAGCGGTAAATTCTCAGGACTTACGCATTCCCCCTTGATAAGGGGGCAGGGGGGTTAAATTGTCCAATATTTCAGTGTTTTTCGTTTTTTTAACCCCCTAAATCCCCCTTATCAAGGGGACTTTAAGAGAAAATGCGTAAGTCCTGATTCTATAGGTTATCGGTTATTTTTATGCTAAAGATTAACCATTTTCGCACTCTGTCCTTTTATCTCCTATTTATATCAGCAATCATCACTAATCTCGTAGGTTTTCAATACTGTGTCCTCGCTTCAGCAGAATCAATTTTTGCTGATGTTACCGGGTCTGCAGGTATCGTCTTTGAACATACCGATGGTAGAAGCGGTTTAAGGCTTTTCAATGAATTTCTCGGTTCTGGCGGTGGTTTTTTTGATTATGATGCTGACGGTGACTTGGATATCTACCTTGTCAACGGTGCAGTCCAAATAGATAAAGCACACGACAAAACGCCACATAACGTCCTCTATCGTAACAATGGCGATGGCACTTTCACCGATGTAACCAAAAATGCTGGCGTGGGTAGCACCGCCTACGGCACCGGGGCAACTGTCGGTGATTATGATAACGATGGCGATCTTGATCTTTACGTTACTAACTTTGGCGAAGATCAACTTTATCGCAACAATGGTGACGGCACCTTTACAGATGTAACAAAACAAGCGAAAGTCGGAAACCTAAACTGGGGAACGAGTTGTGCTTTTGCCGATATTGATAACGATGGGGATTTAGACCTTTATGTAGCGAATTACGCTGTGTATGACCCGAAGAATGATAATCGTTGTGAGGAGCGAGGTGTTCACGTTTATTGTGGGCCTCACGCTTATCCCGCAGTTCACGATACTTTTTACAAAAATAACGGAGATGGCACGTTCACCGATATTTCAACCTTATATCGCCCTTTAGCTCTGATCCCACAGCACGGATTGGGTGTGACATTCGGTGATTACGACGGTGATGGTGATATTGACTTATACGTGGCAAACGATCAGGATCCAAACTTCCTATTTCAAAATGATGGAAAAGGTAAATTTTTAGAGGTTGCATTAATTTCTGGTGTTTGCTACAATGATATGGGTAAAGAAGAAGCTGGCATGGGAACCGATTTCGGTGACTATGACAACGATGGGAAACTTGACATTACTGTCAGCAACTACCAAACAGAAACAAATACCCTTTACCATAACTATGATGCGAATTTTTTTGTTGACAATACGATTACGTCAGGCATAGCCGAAGTAACACACGGTTACCTCGGATGGGGAATAAAGTTTTTTGATTATGACAATGACGGGTACCAAGACATCTTTGTGGCGAATGGGCATCTGATGGATAATATCTCTGTGCTTGAAAAGCACGTGACCTATCCGCAAAGGAATCTGTTGTTTAGGAATTTGGGTGATGGCACATTTGCTAATGTCATGCCACAGACAGGTGGGTTAGCCTTAAAAAAGGTCAGTCGTGGTGCCGCTATCGGTGATTACGATAATGATGGTGACCTTGATATCCTTGTTACCAACTGCAATCAACGTCCAGACTTACTTCAAAACGTTATCGGTAATCAAAACAATTGGGTACAAATTCAGGTTGTCGGGCAGAAAAGCAACCGTTCAGGGATTGGCGCAAAAATAAAAGTTGTGACAGGAACACACGTTCAATACCGAGAGGTGCAGAGCAGCGGGAGTTATCTCTCTTTTCATGACTTACGTGCCCATTTTGGTGTTGGAAAAGCGGAACAGATTAATCTGCTTGAGATTCAATGGCCCTCCGGCCAAATTGATAGAGGTACACACCTACCTGTCAACCAAAGGTTTTTAGTTGTTGAGGGAGAGAAAATCGTTCCAATCGTTGATTGATTCTAACTCTATAGGAACTGTTATTCATGAAAATAAGATTTTTATTTATAATATTCATCTCTATATTGTTTGTTGTGTCTTTCACGCATGCAGCAAATGAACCAGAGGAGTCGCTCATCCTATACATGTCTTTTGATACAGTTGATGGCAAAAGCACAATTGACCATTCACTGTATGAAAACCACGGTGAAATGATGGGCGATCCGAAACATGTTACTGGCAAATTTGGAAAAGCGCTCAAATTTAACGGAGTATCCGAATTTGTCGAAATTCCACACCATGAATCGCTTACTGTGGATCAGGATGTCACAGTCATGGCTTGGATTCATACTGAGAGACATACAGGACCAGATGAAGCACGATGGCAAGGTATCATGGCAAAAAGTAACAACCCACGTTCATATAGTTTATGGACTGATTCAAACAATAAGTGTTTACACTTCAGTGTAGGCCCACCGCAAGGTGGTGGTAGTGTTTGTCAAGGTGAAGTCAAGTTAAATGCATGGCAACATATTGTGGCTCAATTTAATAATGGAACACACCGTTATTGGATTAATGGGCAAAAAGTTGGAGAAACCGGTAACAAGCCGAATCCTCCTGGTTTAGAAGATACATCACCTGTCGTCATTGGAACTGCGGGTGGAGGGAATCAGCGATATTTTCTCGGTATGATTGACGAAGTACGCATCTGGAACCGTGCCCTCACTGAAGAAGAGATTAATAAACAGATGGGTAAAGGTCATTTTGAACTTTTTCCTGTTGTTCCTCAAAACAAATTGACAACTACTTGGGGCAACCTGAAGGTTCAATATTGATAAGATGGACGAGTATTTTGGTTTCAACTGTGTTAGCAAAAGATACTTACGAACCCATATAATCTATATGAGGCAGAGAATATGAAATCACTTTGGGTTATACCAACACTTTTAACATTTATTGTTACCTTCGCGTACGCGTTAAATGAACCGGAGGATTCACTCATTCTCTATTTCTCTTTTGATGAAGTCGACGGTAATAACACCATTGATCATTCACTGTATGAGAACCATGGCGAACTGAAAGGTGCGCCAAAACTGGTTGATGGTAAGTTCGGTAAAGCACTTGCACTGAACGGTACAAGCGACTGGGTTGAAGTCCCACATCATGAAACGCTCACCGTTGACAAAGATGTTACTGTCATGGCTTGGATTCATACGGAACGTCATGAGGGCCCCAACAACCAAAGGTGGCAAGGAATTATTGCAAAGAGCAACAACCCGCGTTCTTACAGTCTTTATACCGAAATTCCAAGTAAATGTATGGCTTTCAGTGTCAACAGTGGCACAAGTGTTTGTACCGGGGAAGTCCAGTTAAATACGTGGCAACATGTCGTTGCACAGGTTGATGGTACTACCCACCGGTATTGGCTAAACGGCAAAAAAGCAGGCGAATTTGAGAATAAAAAACCTCCGCCCGGCAAGGCCGATACGCAAAATGTTCGTATTGGTAGGACACACGAAGCACAACGCGAGTTTTTAGGAATGATAGATGAAGTTCGGGTTTGGAATCGCGCACTTAGTGAACAAGAGATTATTGAACATAAGGATAAAGGTTATTTCAGGTTTTTCGCTGTTGACCCGAAACTGAAATTAGCTACCACTTGGGGTAACTTGAAGGGACAACGGCGATAAAATGGACGGTCAGCTTTGATTCGTCCGCAAAGGGTTTCCGCTGCATTATGAAACAATGCTGGCTTGTAGCATAAACTTCCAGTTTGTGCTATAGGATATGGTTTCTGCTGCATTATGAAACAATGTTGGCACTACACAGATGCACAAACTGGAAGTATGTGCTACAAGTTCCTACTGTATTATGAAACAATGCTTACGGAGACTCTTTAATATCTATAAAATAACGTGAATTTGATAAATGAATTATTAGACATTTTTATGATTTAATCAGAGTGGGTGCTTTGTCTATTCGCTATTAAAAAAATGACAAGAATTCTATAAGGCCCCAAATGTTGTGTGTTTTTAGAAAAAATTTGACATTTTTTGCGTTTAGTAGGTATAATAACGCTGTGAATAGGTAAGACGAACAAAAAATTGCGTTCCCATGCATTTTAGTGTTCAGACTTAGGACTTTGGACAATGAAAAACCGACAAACGAATCACCATTTAGAGATAAACGTTTCAGATATTTATCGTCTGCGCGGAGATTGGGCAGGTGTCCTGCTTGCGGGTTTCGTTTTAACATCCGGTTTTGAATCCCCCCCCCCCCCACGTTACATTAAGTATAACACATTGCAAAAAAATAACTGTGAAAGTATTAGCGGTTCTGCCGCTTTGCGCCCGCACGTGCATTTTGGCTCGTGGCGGGTTTTTGTTGTTATATTGAAAGGGATTCTAATGTGTGTGAATCGTTATAGTTATAATATCTATTATCAAACTCACGTTTATTTAAATTAAGGAGGAAAAATGAAAACCCTATTTGTAATGTTAACAATTATAGCGTTTGTGGCTTCTTTTGCCCACGCGTTAAATGAACCAGAAGATTCGCTTATTCTTTACATGTCTTTTGATACAGTTGATGGCAAAAGCACAATTGACCATTCACTATATGAAAACCACGGTGAAATGATGGGCAATCCGAAACATGTTGAGGGTAAATTCGGCAAAGCGCTCGAACTCAACGGTTCAAGTGATTGGGTTGTTGTACCACATGATGATATTCTCACCGTTGATAAGGATTTTACCGTTATGGCTTGGATTAATACAGAAAGACATACGGGGCCTAATGACCAGCGGTGGCAAGGAATTGTAGCAAAGGGCAATGCGCCTCGTTCTTATAGTTTCTATACTGAATCTCCAAGTGAATGTTTACACCTCAGTGTGGGAGGTACAGGAAGCGTTTGTAATGGGAAAGTCGCATTAAATGAATGGGTACATGTGGTTGGACAGATGGAAAACGGAACTCACAGGTATTGGATTAATGGAGAGAAAGCCGGGGAATTTGCAGGCAAAAATCCACCACCCGGTAAAGCCGATACAGCAAATGTTCTCATTGGAAGAACACACGAAGGAAATCGAGAGCTCCTCGGTTTGATTGACGAAGTCCGCATCTGGAACCGTGCCCTTACTGAAGATGAGGTGACTGAACAGATGGAGAAAGGGCATTTTGAGCTCTTTCCTGTCGAACCACGTCAAAAATTAACAACGACGTGGGGAACTCTAAAAACTCAAAGATAATAATTAATTAGGAGGAAATAATAACTATGAGGTTTATGTTTGTTATATTAATTCTTACCGCGTTTGTTGCGTCTTTCGCTAACGCAGCAGACGAATCGGACGATTCGCTTATTCTCTATTTCTCTTTTGATGAATTAGATGGTGATATGACAATTGACCATTCGCAATATGAGAATAATGGGGCTATAATTGGTGCTCCTGAATTGGTAGATGGTAAGTTTGGAAAGGCACTTAAATTTAATGGCACAAGTGATTGGATTGAAGTGCCACATGATCCCATTCTTACCGTTGAAACGAGTGTAACTGTGATGGCATGGATAAATGCTGAAAGACACATGGGACCGAATAACCAACGTTGGCAAGGTGTCCTCTCAAAGGGTAATAGTCCACGTTCTTATAGTTTCTACACTGAATCACCAAGTGAATGTTTGCACCTGAGTGCTGGTGGTAGTGGTAGTGTTTGTACCGGAAAGATTGCACTCAACGAATGGCAGCATGTGGTTGGACAAGTAGATGATGGCACACATCGGTATTGGCTAAACGGCGAAATGGTCGGTGAATTTGGTGGCAAAAATGCTTTGCCCGGCGCTGCTGATACTTCAAGTGTTTTCGTAGGCAGAACGCCAGAAGGGAATCGTCAGTTCCTCGGATTGATTGACGAAGTTCGTATCTGGAATCGCGCGCTCACTGAAGAAGAAGTTATCGCGGAGATGGAATCCGGCTATCAATCGGGAACTGCTGTCGATCCGCGTGCCAAATTAGCCACAACGTGGGGATATCTGAAAACATCACAACGATAAAATCCGTTAATCAGTCCAATTTTGGGCCCAAAAAACCTCTAATTTCTATTAGAGGTTTTTTGTTGCATTTTATTTTATTTTCATGGTAGACTTGTAGAAAGGAAGGTATATCATGGCAAGTTTAGCAGGTTGTACTAAAGCACTTGAAGAAAACAGGTCAACTACGCAAATAATCGAATCACAAGAACCTCAGGTCTCTGAACACCCCGCAGAAAATACGCCGGTGCCTTCATTAGATAAAGGGATAGACAGTAATCATAATTCAAGTCCTTCTTATAGGTGAGTTCAATAGGCTCACCTACACACTTTCAAAAGAAACAGAAATTGAGGTTGGAAAAATCCTCTAATAAGATAAAGGAGAATACGGATAACGTGAATGGAAAATTTATAGCATCTTCAGAAGTAGAAAGGGATAATTTAGATTGGGGAACAGTCGGGTGGCTTAGCCGTCCGGAAACGACAGGCGCGAAAGATATAGTCGCAATGGAAGTTAGTCTCTCCCCTGGATATGGGCATGATTTTCATAAACACCCCGAGCAGGAAGAGGTTATCTATGTTATAGAAGGGAGCGTAGAACAGTGGCTTGAAGATAAGAAGCAAACGTTAAATGCAGGGGACTCTGTGTTCATCGCAGCGGATATTGTTCATGCATCTTTTAATGTTTCAAATCAGCCTGCAAAGTTGTTTGTTACGTTGAGTCCAAGCAAAGGCGAAGAAGGATACCAACTCATTGATGTTTTTGATGAGGCACCGTGGAATACCTTACGCTCATAAGTATGTGTACACGGCATCATTCTACGGACAAGTAAGGTTTAGAAATGCTTGGTGTCCTTGCAATAGGTAAGATTCCTGATTCCACGCAGATGGAGCAACATCATGAAACATACAACCCAGATAGAACTCGCGAATCGCGCAGATCAGTTTCTGGCAGAAGCTGGTTACATCAAACCTGAAGAGGTTAGACAAGTGACTATTGAAGATGCTGTTGTTGATACAGGTGCAACTCGATTAGCATTACCGAAACCGATCATTGAAAGACTTGGCTTGACACCTATTCACAGCACGCCTGTCCGAACCACAAATGGCATCGTAAACCGGACTGTTTATTCAGAAGTTCGATTTACAGTCTTGGAGCGAGAGGGAACGCTGGATGTAACGGAATTACCAGCGGATTTGCCGGTTCTTGTGGGACACGTAGTTTTGGAACTACTTGATCTTTGTGTTGACATCAAAAAAGGGTTAATCTATAATCCAGAACACGATGGGGAATGGATTATAGACGAACTCTGACACTTTAAATTATCTTATTGGACTGCAAACAAACGTATGTAGTATCTCTTAATATGATGGAAACGTCAGTATCTGAAACACCATTGCAACTCCGTCAGCGGATGCGCGAGTTCTACGAAACATCAGAAACCTACAAGGAGCTTTTGGCAGCCCATGACGAGGTTTATCTGCGGCACTACGTAACGTTAGTAATTCGTTATGCGCCATCTAACGCTAAAATCCTCGATCTCGGATGTGGAAACGGCATCTCCGCACGCCTGCTAAATCAAGCAAACTACGATGTCGTTGGAACCGACATTTCTCCGCTTTTCTTACAAGAAGCGCGGAACTGGGAAAATCCGAGACTACGTTATCAAGTATGTGACGTTTTAGAGCTACCTTTTGATAATGAGTCTTTTGATGTTATCTGTTCAAACGAGTTAATAGAACATCTGCCTGACGTGGAGACAGCATTAAAAGAGATGATTCGGGTCGTCCGCAAAGGTGGCAAAGTTGTGCTTTCCGGTCCAAATCTCTGTTCGCCTCTAACGCCTGCTTTCGATTGGGTTCGTCTGATGTGTGGTAAATCCGGTAGACCCGTTTGGGGAGAAACAAAACGGCAAGCATTGCAACAGTTTAAGCGAAACTGCGGACTCTACATAAAAAAGCGTTTCTTTACAAAAACACCACACTTTATTTATCGTGACCCGGATTTACAAGCAGATGCTATCGGTGGCGATGCGGACAGTGCGTATTACGCAAACCCGATTGATCTTGCACAATTTTTCAAACTGAACGGGTTCAGCATAGTTAAAAAAGCTGTTGGTTTTGGCATAAAAAGTAGAATTGTTGCAAACCTGTTTCCATATATAAGCCCTTATATCACTATGGTTGTCCAGAAATGAACATTGGTGCAGACGATTTTGTTTTAGAAATTGGAAGCGGTCATAACCCAAATATACGCTCGGATGTTTTATGTGATAAATTCATAGACGATGACGAACAACGTGGGGGGACGATTGTCGCGGATCGACCAATGGTGGAAGCGGATGGGCAGTTTCTCCCTTTTGCAGATGGCGCGTTTGACTACGTCATCTGTTCACATGTTTTGGAACATGTTGAGGATCCAAATTTACTTATCTCTGAATTAATGCGGGTAGCACCTCGCGGTTATATTGAAACCCCCTCTGAGATTGGAGAACGTATCTACGGATGGTATTATCACAACTGGGTAATTAACCTGATCGATGGTCGTTTGGTGCTACAAAAGAACGATAAACGATCCGAATTTGGACAACTTTTTCACACATTAGCAGCAGAAAACAAATATTGGAGACGGTTCCATATCATGCACCACCGCCTCTTCCTTGTCCAGTATGAATGGGAAGGTAAAATTGATTATGAGATATTGGTTGAGAAAGAGTCACCTTTGAATTTGCAATCTCCGCAGGCTATTGAAGAACTTCTGACATCTACGTTTTCAAATCAAACACACAACGGTTTTTGGTTAATGCTTAAAAGTGCGGTGCCGCGCGGTATTGTGTCTCGTGCAAAATCACTTTTAGCAAAAAATAGAAACCGCCAAACGAAAACTCTACAGGAGATTCTCGTTTGTCCACAGTGTAAGGGCGAAATTAAATGGAAAGAGGAAAACCTTCTCTGTCCAAAATGTGAGCGGTGTTACCCGATTATTAACGGAATTCCCCGGTTGTGCCTAACGAATCTTGACAATCAAAATCAGTAATCGGGAACGTCAGTCTACCCTTTTGAAAACGTATGTTATAATCACTGTAGTACTGCAGGAAATTTTGTGAACCGTTTTTTTGATGAAGATGAATTTTTATGAATAATAGTAATTTCAACGATCTTCTGTTAGAAACCTTAAAACAGATACATATCCGCTTGGATCGCTTAGATGCAAAGATTGATGCCAAAGCCGATAAGATAGATGTTAACGCCCTTGAAGCAACTGTTAAGGAAGATATCAACACCCTTGAAGCAACTGTTAAGGAAGATATCAATACGGTTAAGGAAGATATCAATACGGTTAAGGAAGATATCAATACGGTTAAGGAAGATGTCAACACCTTAGGGAAACGCCTTGACCGGATTGAAACTGGCATTGGAACGCTTCGATGGGTAATTGGCATTGAAGTGGCTATCATCGGTGTCGTCCTTGCTTTTCTCAAATCATGTTAGCGACTCCAACATAAAATTGCCGATGATATGTGCCTTTTTAGACACAACAGTATAAATACGGCATGGAATCTCATCCTACAATATATTTGGATAAAACGGAGGAATAAAAAACACAGTGGCAGCCACTACAAACAACATTGAAAATAGAAACATTGTAATAATTGGCGGTGGGACTGCTGGTTTTGCCGCAGGTGTCTACACTTCTCGTGCAATGCTGGAACCTGTGCTAATCACAGGTGATGCGCTTGGCGGGCAGCTTTCCTTAACACTTGATCTTGAGAACTATCCCGGATTTTTCGGCAACGAGGCATCAGTCTTCATTCAAGGCATGCAGGAGCAAGCAGAACGGTTCGGCACTGAGGTCAAATTTGACACAGTAACAGCAGTTGATTTCGCGCAACACCCGTTTGTTGTGAACACTTACGAAAAAGAATATCACGTGAAATCTGTGATTATCTGCACTGGTGCTTCACCACGTACGCTCGATATTCCTGGAGAAGAGGGGTATGGGGGACGCGGTGTCTCCTACTGCGCTACGTGTGATGGGTTTTTCTTCCAAGATCAACGGCTTATTGTTGTCGGCGGTGGTGATGCGGCATTGGAAGAGGGTATTTTCTTGACCAAATATGCTTCTGAGGTTTATATTGTTCATCGGCGTGACCAACTCCGCGCAAGCCAAATTATGCAGGAACGCGCATTCAAAAACGATAAAATCAAGTTTGTTTGGGATACCGTTGTTGAAGAAATTTGCGGAGATGACGAAAAAGTCACAAGTGCTAAACTTAAAAACGTCAAAACCAATGAAACAGTACTTTTTCCGATTGACGGTGTATTTATCTTTATAGGTCATATCCCGAACACAGAACTGTTTACAGATGTCATTAATATGGATGAACAAGGGTACATCATCGTGGACGACATGCAACGGACAAATATTGATGGCGTTTTTGCCGCGGGTGATGTGCATGACCACGTATTTCGCCAAGCAATTACCGCTGCAGGGGCCGGTGCAGCAGCGGCGATTGCCTCTGAAAAATTTATTGCTGAATTGGAGAACCGCGCATACCCAGGGAATTGATATGAATAAGTGAACAGGACTTACGCATTCCCCCTTGATAAGGGGGTTAGGGGGGTTAAAAAATCGTTATTTCAATGATATTTCAGTGATTTATCTCCCCATACGCTATCGCTATGGGGGCCCGCCCCCTAAATCCCCCTTATCAGTGGGACTTTAAGAGAAAATGTGTAAGTCCTGAGTGAACTTAAAGAAGGTTGATATTCATCGACAGAATAAAGTAAAATATCGATATGGTTTACATAAGAGAACAACCCGATCCGGACTTTGCGTCACTGCCGCACGATAGATACGATATTGTGACCAAAGATGCCTTGCAGAAATTTCCTGAAGACATCTTGAAAGCAGTCTTAGAACGCGCGGATTTTAGGTTTATAGAATTTGTGGAAGGTGAATTGACGACAGTTGAAATCCGCCGTACAGATAATCTCATAAAAGTACAACTTGATGATAAGATCGTTCTTGTGCATATTGAGTTTCAAGTAGGTGATAGTACTAATGTGGAAATGGTACGCCGCAACGTAGGTTATCTCGGCAGGTGTTATGAGACGTACGGCTTGCCTATATTGTCTCATGTTATCTATCTTCGGCCAAACACTGGTCGCAACGATCTCGGCGGCTATATCCAAAATATTCCAGATTACCGTTTTATAGTTGAGTACAAGGTAATTCGGCTCATTCAACTTGATGGACAATCTGTGTTTGAAACAAAAAACATAGGACTCATGCCATTTGCGCCGTTGATGCAGCCTCCAGCTGGCATGGAGGATCTCCAATGGGCAATTCAATGTAACGAAAGGACAAAAACACTCTCGCTGCCCACAGATATTCGGAGTAATCTTCTCGTATCGCAGTGGGTTATTAGCGGTTTACTTCATCCGCATCAAGCAATTGCAGATTTTATAAAGGGGGGAATCGTGCAAGAATCTTCAGTATATCAACACCTTGTAGAGACAACAGGTGAAGAGCGTTACCAACGCGGAATACAACAGGGAATACAACAGGGAATACAACAAGGAACTGAACAAGGGGCACGACAAGGCACTATTAGATCCCTTTGTGATGTGCTTGAGTTTCGGTTTGATGGGCACGCTGTTCAGGCACTTAGACCCGCATTAGAAAACATCCAAAATCTCCAACTTCTTCAAGAGTTGTTCCACGAGGCTTTACGCGCAGAAACTTTTGAAGCGTTCGCCAGTACTTTGGGCATGAACGGCAACGAGCAATAGATTATGGAAACAGTGGATGCTAAGTGGTTTACTTCATCCGCATCAAGCAATTGCAGATTTTATAAAGGGGGGAATCGTGCAAGAATCTTCAGTATATCAACACCTCGTAGAGACAGCAGAAGCAAGTTATCAACGAGAAGCAAGACAAGATGCAATCAGATATCTCTTTGCAGTACTTGAGTTTCGGTTTGATGGGCTTGCAGTCCAAGTCCTTAGACCCGTATTAGAAAACATCAAGGATCTTGAGCGACTTCAAGAACTGCATAACGAAGCTTTACATGTAGAGAGCTTCGAGGCGTTCCCCCACACTTTAGGTATGAACGGAAACGAGCAATAGATTATGGAGACGATTGAGCTGGATAGTTGATATAGACAGCAGATATCCATATCCACCGGAATTGAGAGGTAATTGTTTCAGTGACTAAACATAAAAATCAACGCCTTGCCCTCGGCTTAGACTCCAGCACACAGAGTTTATCGGCAATCGTTATCAATATAGACACGGCAGAAAAGTGTTTTGAACACGCAATTGACTACCGCGCAGATGAACGCACCAACTGTTTTGGCATCGGAGAGGACTATATCTTACCACCGAAATCTGAAGGTGAAGCAGAACAACCTCCGTTGATGTTCCTTGCATCGCTCAATGCAATGTTTGCTGACATGCGCGAGGCAGGTGTCGCGTTAGAGAATATCGTTGCTATCAACACGTCAGGGCAACAGCACGGGCATGTGTATCTGAACCGAAACGCTACGATTATATTCTTCAACCTACAGAGACCAGAAAGCAGCAGATTAGATTTAAGCACGCTTTTAGCAGGTGTCTTTTCGTATGCCACTGCACCGATATGGATGACTGCTAATACCGTTGCGCAGACAAACCATGTCCGAGAAGCAGTCGGCGGAAAAGCACAGATGATTGAACGTTCTGGATCGGATGCACCACTACGGTTCACAGGAGCAGTGATCCGTCGTGTGGCAGAGCAATCATCACGCACCTACGAGGCGACAGAAAAAATCCAACTTATCAGCAGTTTTATCCCCGCTGTGCTGTCGGCAAATCCGTTAGTACCGATTGATACAGGTAACGGATGCGGCATGTCTCTTATGAATTACCGGAACAAGGTATGGGATACCGAACTGATAGCAGCAACAGCGGATGGTTTGCCCGGAGGTTCGGAAGCATTGTTAGGTAAATTGCCAGAACTTGCTCCACCAGATTCTGTTGTAGGTAATATTGCTACGTATTTTGTAGAAAGATACGGTTTTTCAGAAGAATGTTCAATCATAGCTGGGTCAGGAGATAATCCGCAAGCGAAAGTCCCAGTTGCGGGAGACCTTCTCAGCCTCGGCACCAGTTTTGTAAACATGGTTTCTACCGATGGAAATACGTTAGACCCAGAAGGGTTTGCGAATGCAATGTACGATGGCATTGGCCGTCCATTTATGTTCGGGTGCCGCACCAATGGGACTATGGTATGGGATGCTGTCAGAAATCAGTATGGACTTACAAAAGAGGAATATGAACCCGCAGAAGCCGCTTTACAAGACGTTCCACCCGGACAATTCATGACATTTTGGCAACCAAAAACGGAATCTTTTCCTGTTTCTGGTGCCTTTGATTTGGTCCGCACAACTGACTCCAATACCCCGAATTTGGCTGAAGACTATACTGGCGTTATAGAAACAAGCCTTGCAGCTGTTTATGTCTATTCCGAGGTCTTTACAAAACCGTCGCAAGACCCTTTATATGTTACAGGAGGCGCGACCGGGAGTTCGCAAATTATGCGGCGCGTCGCAGGAATTTGGAACAGACCTGTTGTCTCTGTCCAAAAGGGAGGTGCTGCACTCGGTGCTGCGGTAGCAGGTGTGAAAGCATATTGTGATCTTATGGATGAACCGTTTGACGTGGAGGCGTTTAGTGCTGCTGTCCTAAAACGCGGTGAACTTATTCTACCTAATCCGACTGATGTTGCAGCGTATCATGGAGAAGGAAATTATCTCCAACAATTCCGTGAATTGTATGAAAGAATTATGAGAGAAAACCCTCTATAGCCAAAAACAACTAACGGCAAACTTGAGAATAGGTAAATACGTCAATACTCTTACCGACAGCGAATAGCCACTATGAACAAACTAACACACTTTGACGAAAAAGGCAACACGCGGATGGTTGATGTCAGTGGAAAACCGGAAACGTTACGCGTTGCTATTGCCAAAGGGCATGTGACGGCTCAACCTGAAACGCTCCACCGCATCGCTGAACAGCAGATGAAGAAGGGCAATGTTTTGGAAGTCGCTCGACTTGCAGGTTATATGGCAGCAAAACGGACAAGCGAACTCATACCGTTGTGTCATCCTCTTAATCTTACCTCTATCCGTGTGGATGTGGCGATTGTTGCAGAGAAAATAGAGATTGAAGCAGAAGTGCAAACCGTCGGACGGACAGGTGTAGAGATGGAAGCACTCACAGCCGTATCCATCGCAGGTTTAACCGTTTACGATATGTGTAAAGCCGTTGACCGAGAGATGTGTATCTCCGAAATAAGATTAGTCAAGAAAACTGGTGGTACAAGTAGTGACTACAATTTATAATAACGTTAGCTCGGTAAAAGTCTTAAAATGTATTAACAACAGACATTATGCTAAAGCGGAGAAATAAAATGCGTCGAATTATCATAACAATTCTTGCTGTTTTCCTATCGGTTTCCACAACAACTTTTGCAACAGATTACGTCCTAATTCTCGGTGGCGTTGGCGGTGAGAAATCCTACTATGACCAATTTTGGAGTGCAACTTCCCGATTCCATCAGCTGCTTACACAGGAATACGGATTAGATTCGGAGCAGATTACCTTCCTTTTTGAAGATGAAGGTAATCTCCTAGGGCTTGTCACGGGTGAAGCGAAGCGAGAGCCTATTTTAGAGGCATTTGCCCAACTTGCTGAGAAGGTCCAACCGACAGATAGATTTATTCTTTTCATGGTAGGGCATGCATCGCGAACTTCGTCAGGTGTAAAATTTAATTTGCCGGGGCGAGACATCAGTCAACAAGAATACACCGATAGTATTAACAACATTCCTGCAGAACAGCAACTACTCGTCTTTGGATTCCCTTATAGTGCAAGGATAGTACAAGGCATCAGCAAATCAGGGCGAATAATCATTACATCCAGTTCTTCACGTGAAGGTTATGCTTCTCAAGCCGGTTTCGGGGACATTTTCGTTGATGTTTTCTCTGAACCTTATGCGGATACAAACGATGATGGTGCAATATCGCTTTTAGAGGCGTTCCTCTGGGTGCAAACTCGCGTTGATGAATGGTATACAGAAGATGGTGCAATTCAAGCAGAACACCCGCATCTGGATGATAATGGTGATGGACGCGCCTCGCGTAAGGATTTAGAAGCAAATGGTGAAGGGGCACTCGCTGATAAAACGTTTTTAGGAACACGCCGGACACCTCTGCCGCCAAAAGAGCAAAGCACTATAGAAAATCCACAAGAGGCGCAAAACGAATCACCAACCCCACATGCAAACGAAAATGGCCATAACCATGGCGAGGCCCCTCCAGATAAAAAAGAACAGGGAGAAATGAAGGGGAAATCGTCACTGCCATATAATTTTATTAGCGAAGCAGACAAACAAGCTATCCAAGAGAGCATTGAAAACGCCCCTGCCGAACCGAATAATCCGGAGGAAGGCGCAATTGTGCTGTGGGAAGCAGAGGTTTATGACGTTGACGAAGATAGCAGACATGTCTATTCCACACGACGAGTCGTCAAAATATTCAGTGAAGATGGATATCACTTCGGTGAAATTAGAATTCCTTATACGCAAAATGCAGACGATGTTACTATCCATCACGCGCGAACGTTTAAACCTGACGGCACTCAAGTGAAATTGGATGAGCGTAAAATTGTTCGCGGGCTTACACCCGCCAGTTTTGCTGAAGCCGGATTGATCGTTGATACCCGCTTGATGTATTTTGAATTGCCGGATATATCTGACGGTTGTATCATTGATTATGCCTATTCTACCAGAAACCCGCGAGGTGCCATGAAGGGTGAATTTTGGCGACAAGTCTATTTTCAGGTTGACGTGCCTGTTCAGTCCTATCGCCTCACGGCACATATTCCGAAGAAAACACCACTATTTTACCGAGTGGACGGACCTCCGATTGAACCAACTATCACGGAGAACAATTATACTCGCGCCTATACATTTGAAACGAAAGATGTGCCAGCTTTGCATAGAGAACCCTTGATGCCTGCTGTTTCAGATTTTGCCTATAACATTAGCCTCTCCTCAATTGATTCATGGGATAAACTGATCACGTGGTACGCAACACTAATTCGTGAACAGGATAGAATTACAAAGGAAATTGAAGCGAAAACGAAAGAGATACTCACCGGGGCATTGTCACGTCAGGAAAAAATTAAGAGACTCTACGAATTTGTTGCGACAAACATCCAGTACGCTGGGGATGAACGTGGAATATGGGGTATCAAACCGATTGCTGCCGCTAAGGTGTTAGAGGGAAAATGGGGAGATTGTAAGGGTAAATCAACGCTACTTTCAACGATGCTGCGCGTGGCAGGGATTGATTCTTATCCAGTCCTTATCTCCGCGGGCAAGCCGAGTAGAATTGTCCCAGAAGTTCCATCTCTTGCATATTTTAACCACATGATCCTTGCAGTAGATGGCGGGAAAGGTAAAGACCTGATATGGCTTGACCCGACTGCGCAAACATGTGCTTTCGGTGATTTTCCTGTCAGTGACCAAAATCGGTGGGCATTGATTGTCAATACTGATGCCCCAACAACAGATGGCATGGATGTAAGGACTGCAGACACACCTGTCCAAGATCAGGAAAAACTGGATGGGAAAAAAGTCAAAAGTCTCCTCTACGCTTTTCAAAAGAGTCCAGCACTCCCTGCAGATTCAAATGTGAGACATACAAAAACTCATGTTATAATCAAAAAAGATTTGAGTGTAGAAGTTGCACATGAATTACGGGTTTCTGGAGATTTCAATGCAAGATTGCGAGCACATCTTTTAGGTGCTGATCATCGTGAAGAACGAATCCAATTTCTGCGACGTACTTTGGAATTAGATGAACGTGCCAAAGTGGAACATTTTGAAATCTCGGATGTCAAGCAGTTGGGACCTGAATTAAAGATTAGCCTCACGTGGTCATGTAAGGAATACCTATACAAAATGGGTGACCAATTTATTTTGGAACTTCCTGTCGTAGAACATCCGTATGCCGAATTGTTGAGAGAAGATGAACGCAACCATCCCGCTGTTCTGGGTAAGGCACTTACTTTTGAAGACCAAATCTCTGTGGAGGTAGAGGCTCCATTTACTGTAAAGATGGTGCCTGATCCGCAAAAACTTAAGATGGATGTCGCTGAAATCCATATAGATTATACAAAATCCGGACAGAAAGCAGGAATGAAACAAACAATTCGTTTCCACGCACCGAAAGTGGAAGCATCCCAAATCTCAAATCTCACGAATGTTATCAGAATTGCTTCAAGCCAAAGCACAAAACGATTTATCTTAATTCAAAAACCGTAGATAGCAGCGTATTTTCGAAAAGAAAACGTTGATACTATATTTTATAACTTTATTATCTATAAAGGAGTGAGTAGATGCCAGCAACTGAAGAAGTCCAAGCTATTGAAGAGTTAATGAAAAGCCAAGAATCAATTGTGGAGCAGCTGAAAAAAGTGATTATCGGTCAGGAGGAAGTGATCAATCAGATGTTGATGGCACTCTTTGCCGGTGGGCATTGCCTTGTGGAAGGTGTGCCAGGATTAGCGAAAACGTTAATGATTAAAACGCTCGCTCAGATTCTTAATCTCAAATTTAAACGAATTCAGTTCACACCGGATTTGATGCCTGCCGACATTATCGGCACCGATGTGCTTGAAGAGGACCGCACCACAGGGCATAGAACGATCCGGTTTATTCAAGGACCTATCTTCGCGAATATCCTTCTTGCCGATGAGATTAACCGAACGCCTCCAAAAACACAAGCTGCGCTCTTGGAGGCAATGCAGGAACATAATGTTACTGCCGGCGGAGAAGAATACCAACTAACAGAACCCTTCTTTGTGCTTGCAACACAGAATCCAATTGAGCAGGAAGGCACATATCCATTGCCTGAGGCGCAACTTGACCGGTTCATGTTCAAAATCGTTATAGACTATCCAGCAGAGGAAGAGGAGGTAAATATTATCTCCGCAACTACAGGTGCAGATGAACCTGAATTAGAAACTGCACTTTCAGGTGAAGCAATTGTTGCACTGCACCAAATTGTGCGCAGGGTCCCTGCTGCAGATAACGTTGTTCAATATGCTGTAAAACTTGCACGGGCAACCCGTCCTAAAGAAAAGGATGCACCCGATTTCATTCAACAGTGGGTGCGATGGGGAGCAGGACCACGTGCGGGTCAGTACCTGATATTAGGTGCTAAAGCCAGAGCTATCCTCAGAGGACGTTATAATGCTTCTTGCGAAGATGTGAAAGCAGTTACGCCGGCAGTGTTACGTCATCGCGTGCTGACAAACTTCCATGCTGAGGCTGAAGGTGTTGATACGGATATAGTTATAGAACGTCTTCTTGAAACAGTGCAAGAACCCGCGGTCAAAATGTAATTTCCGGTGCTAAAGATGCAATCATTATCTCCGTTTCCATCTTTGGAGCACAAAATCGTGAAAATTTCGGTCATTATTCCTGTTTTGAATGAAGAAGAAGCAATTGCAGATGTCATTAATGATATTCCAAAACCGTTAGCTCAAGAAATTATCGTTGTTGACAATGGATGTACTGACCGGACCGTAGAAATCGCGCTGAAACACGGGGCAAAAGTTGTAACCGAACCACAGAGAGGTTACGGAAGTGCATGTCTTGCTGGAATCGATGCTATTCAAACCACAGATATTGTCGTTTTTTTAGATGGTGATTATAGCGATGACCCAACAGAGATGCCATCGCTTGTGCAACCGATCCAAGATGGACTCGCAGAGTTTGTTATCGGTACGCGTGTGCCAAGTGAAAAGGGGGCATTGCTACCGCAGGCACAGTTCGGAAACAAACTTGCGACCTTCTTAATGCGTATCTTTTTCGGTGTCCAGTATACGGATTTAGGACCCTTTCGGGCTATCCGTTTTGAACAACTCCAAGCATTGAACATGCAGGACAAAAACTTCGGATGGACAATAGAGATGCAACTTAAAGCTGCCAAAATGGGTATGAATGTACGTGAGGTGCCAGTCAGTTATCGAAAACGTATCGGCACATCCAAAATTAGTGGAACCTTCATCGGAAGTATCCGAGCTGGGTTCAAGATACTGATAACGCTTTTTCGCTATAGAATCCTACGATGATTATTCGCTAAGTAACCTAAGTTGCCACCTTGTCCCACAATCTGTTAGATTGTGCCTGCAAGTGCGCAAACTGACATTTTACTCTACAAAACACCATAACGCTGGCGAGGTTTCCTAACCTCGCCACATTACCGAAATATTTATTTAAACTTCATGTAAACGCGCCTAATGCTAAAAAAAAGAAGATAAATCCAATTAATGTTAGTATAACTACCCCAAGACAAAGTGCCAGTCGATAAGTTGTTGCGTAAATATGTATATTAACGTAAATATGTATATTAAACTGAATAAGAAAAGGTGTAATAAATATGTTTAATGAATTTACCGTCAAGGTGGCTGATTATCTGGAGTTTATGGATTCGCTACCCACTGGATCAGTGGATCTTATCTTAACAGACCCACCATACTGTATTAGCAAAAAAACTGGGTTTTCGGATGTTGTGAACGGGGTAAAGAGATTTGCTGTTAGCATGGATTTTGGACCCTGGGATCATGTTGAGATAAATCTCATTGATATGGCAAAAGTATTTTACAAAGCCTTACGCCGTGGTGGAACTGCTATTGTATGGTATGACCTTTGGAAAATAGGTAAAGTGAAGGATGCAATGGAATCGGCAGGATTCAAAATGATCCGTCAGATTATATGGCAGAAAACCAATCCTGTACCATTGAATATGCGCGCAACGTATCTCTCTAACAGCCGAGAAATGGCGGTTGTCGGTGTCAAAGGTGGAAAACCTACTTTCAATAGTGAATATGACTCAGGTATCTATGAGTATCCAATCCCTCGGCACAAAGGTAAAAGACAACATCCGACACAAAAACCATTACTATTGTTTGAGGATTTAGTCCGTAAACATAGCAACCAAGGCGATCTTGTTGTTGACCCGTTCCTCGGGGCAGGCACTACCGGCGTTGCCGCTTTGAGAAATCTTCGAAGTTTTATGGGGTGTGATATAGATGACAATTATGTAAAAAATTCACAAGAAAGGATGGAAAATGTACATAAATAACATAAGTTGCCACATAGTAGCACAATCTGTATGAAGATTAAAAAATAAATTGGGTAATTTAGCGAGGTTAGGAAACCTCGCCAGCAGTAGGTAAGGAATGAAAAATCTTGTTACAGAACAATTCTGGTGTATCAAACAAATTCATGTTTTTCGAGACCTCTCCGAAGAAGATGCGCGCACATTAGCACAGATAGTCACATTCAAAAACCTAAAACACGAAGAACGCATCTCCGAAGAAGGCGTTTATCTAATTAAAGAGGGACGCGTAAAGATTTCTAAAAATCTCCCAGATGCTAATACCAAGAAGATTGAAGATCGTTCTGTTAATTCAGACTCAGGTGAAGACCAAGAAACAAAAGAAGTGCTGGAACAGGGAGAGATATTTGGAATAATCTCTGAAGACGCAGAGATTTCGGATCAAAATCGAGCCACCTTCGTGGAAACTCTGACTGAAGTTTGTATCGGCATTGTGACAATTCGTGATTTTTCGTTCTTTCTCAAACGGAAACCGCATCTAACATTACCACTGCCTCGTAATAGACAGACAGATTTCTCTAACGTGTTTGGAGTATCCGCTAACTCTTTTTTAGAATATAGGAATAAGAAACAAACGGGACGGCTTAATTCACATAACATATTGAAAACATCCGTTGTTCCAAATTGTAAGCGCGCCAACCTATTCCGGAACATTATGTTCCGATGCACATCTTCTCGTCTGGCACTATTATTACAAAATCTTGCTTTGGTCCCAGATAGTAAAGGTATTGTGTTGGTGCCCCGCCTGTCAATCAAGCGCATGTCAAAACTAATTGGAAGTTCAACGGAAACAATTGAAATACTCTTGAAAACGTTCAAACAACATAATATAATTGATACACGGCGCAGGCAGATTCAGATTTTAAATCCGTGGCAGTTAAAGAAAATTGCGGATGCGCGAATGAAAACGTTATCGCCACTCCAAGTACCTGCTACTACTTCTGATGATGATCTTGATTTTGAAACGCTTACTGGTCTTAGGGCTGTGGACAATAATCAAACCAGTTCCACTGCATCTTCAACGTAAAGTTTGTTTATGTCACGAATACTACAATAGACACTGAAATTTTAAATTATGGAAAATAAAAACCCTTATTTGCACGTTGACCAACAAATGGTCGGTGATATTTACACAAGCAGCGAAGTCATGGACAATCTGACCGTTTTATGTGATGATTTCGGGTCCCGTTTTGCAGGAACCCCTGAAGAATATAAGGCTGCTAATTTTATCTCTGAAACATTTACCCGTTACGGCCTCAAAAACGTTAGGTTAGAGGAATACCCCTATGCTGGTTGGACGCGCGGAGCAGCTACGCTTACAATTGTCGAACCTATCGAACGGACATTACACTGTATTTCGTTACCTTACTGTCCTGCAGATAATATTACTGGTGAACTCGTTTCTGTAGGACATGGAAGCCCGCCAGAATACAGCGAACTCGGTGAAACTGCCCGCAGTAAACTTGTAATGGCAAAGAGTTCATCACCGAGAGACCTTGGAAGATGGGTGCATCGCAAAGAAAAGTATGAACGCGCGGTGCTCGGTGGCGCAAGTGCTTTCATTTTTGTTAGTGAACATCCTGGCGTTGGACCTGAAACCGGTAGCCTCCAAAATAATAGACCCGCGCCTATCCCCGGTATCTCTGTTTGCAAGGAAGATGGTGATTTTCTTACACGATGTATCGATCGCTACGGAAAGGTGACAATGCATCTGCAAACGACAGACATAAACGAACCTCGCACCTCATGGAATGTTGTCGCTGACCTGCCGGGGAAAGAAATTCCTGAAGAGATGATTGTTCTGGGATGCCATTACGATGGACATGACATCTCGCAAGGGGCACATGACCCCGCCTCCGGTATGGTCTCTGTTATTGAAGTGGCGCGTGTCTTAGCGACCTACACAGCGGATATGCTAAAACGCACTGTCCGATTTATCGCCTTTGGAACGGAGGAAATTGGACTGACCGGCGCATTTCGTTATGTTGAAGCGCATGCAAACGAGTTAGATAACGTCCGATTCATGTTGAATATGGATGCAGCGGGTGGCACAAGCCGAAAAGGGATTGTTTTACATCAATGGGATACGTTAGAACCGTTCTTTAATACGGTGCAACAGCAGATGCATGCAGATATGCCCGTAGGACAAAAGGTGCATTCCTACTCCGACCATTTTCCGTTTTTCCTTGAAGGTGTGCCATCATGCCACATGGGTGATCCTACTTCTGCTCCATCTGGACGCGGTTTTGGACATACAGCTTACGACACACTGGAAAAAGTTGAGTTGGAAAACCTTAGGCGTGCAAGTTCGGTTGGGGCAAGGGTAGCACTCCGATGTGCAAATGCAGAGAAATTTCCCGCAAAACGCCGCTCTCAAGAAGATGTACAGAAAATTGTTGATACAGACCCAGGATTGGAAGGGTACCGTATCTCCCTGAAATTGAAAACGTAGACTAACCGAGTTAATGCAAAGGAACATTTGTAATTGTGTCAGAGCAAATAAGGAAAGAAATGCTAAACAACCCTTTTTCATGGACTGTCCGGATTTCAATACTGCTTTTGGTGATAGTCTCTTCACTGTTCAATTTTTCGCTTTTAGTGGATGTATTTGCTGAACAGGAATTACAACGCGCCGTTACGCAATCGAGACGGACAGCGATCGTCACAGCAGTAGAACGTGCCAGCCCCGCAGTTGTCAATATCAGTGCTATACGAAGTGTTTCGCAGCTATCAACCTATGATGAATGGTTTTTGAGAGAATTGTGGGGGGAAGTTCCACCTATCCCAAAACGTTCTCTGCGTGAAGTCGGTTCAGGTGTAATTATCAGTGGAGACGGTTATATCCTTACCAATCATCACGTCATTCAGGATGCCGAAAAGATCAAAGTAGCCACCGCGGACGGACGTGAATTTGATGCACATATACTCGGCTACGACTTTTTTTCAGACCTCGCGCTTTTAAAAGTGGATACGAAAGAAGATTTACCTGAAATTAAATGGGGCGACTCTGATGATTTACTGATTGGTGAATGGGCACTTGCAATCGGAAATCCTTTTGGACTTTCAATCGGCACGGCTCAACCCACAGTGACAGCTGGTATTGTCAGCGCAACGCAACGTTCTCTGACGGTAGACAACCGTTTCTATGAAGCACTGATACAGACAGACGCATCTGTTAACCCTGGGAATAGCGGTGGCGCTTTAGTCAATGCCCATGGAGAACTTATCGGGATAAACACCGTTATCCGTTCAACGAGCGGCGGTTCGCAAGGGGTTGGATTTGCTATTCCTGCCAATAAAGCAAAAAAGGTCATTGAGAAGATTACAGAACACGGGCACATTGCTCCGCCTTATCTTGGTGTGGAAATACAATCTGTAACAGAAAAAATGGCTGAAAAACTTTTGGGGAAAGAAGCCTCACAAAAATCTATTTTTTCTCGAGGCGTTTTAGTATCGGAACTGGAAAAACAGAGTCCTATTGCGGCGGCGGGTGTTAAACGCGGTGATATTATCAGCTCTATCTCAGGACATCGAATAAAGGATGAAAATGATTTTAAAGCGGTTGTACGTTTGCTTCCACTTAATCAAAACATAAAGTGTGAATTTATCCGTCGCGGCAAAAAAAGGGAAGCAAACTTAAAACTAAAGACGCTGGAATGGGAATACATATCGGGAAAATTGGGACTTACACTTACACAGCCCGACAAGAATAGAGCAAAAAGATATAAACACCGGGGTGTCCTCATTGCACATATTGAAAGAGGAAATAGATTAGCGGAAGTCCTCAAGAAAGGCGACCTCATCTACCGAATAAACAATATTGAAATCCATACTCTCGAAATCTTTAAAATTGTGGACGAACAGATTCAGGCACTCAATGGAATTCGACTTTACTTTGAGAGAAATGGTGAGTGGAAGTCCATTCTTATCGATTTTAATAGGAACAATCGTTGGGGATACGTGTTTTAAAAGTAATAAAAAAGCGGACACAGTGAGTCCGTTGTTCACAAGAAATAATAAGGCACGGAGATAGAACCTAAACATCTGAATGAGATACTAATTCCATCAAATTACGACAATGGAGAATAAAAATGAAATTGCAGCTACCCACAATCATTATCGTCTGTTTGTCCGTTGTATTGATTCTCACGATACACTTCTTGGGAGGGAACAACACGCAGTCCACTCAAGAAATCAGCGAAGAAACTGAAGAGTTTCGAACAGTGCGGTTTGATGCTGAGAATGCTTACAATGCAAAAAATTTCAATAATGCGATCGAACTTTATGAACGTGCATTAGAGTTACGCCCTGAAAATGCTGAGATATATAACGACCTCGGATCCGTTCATTATGATCTTGGCCTGAAATATGCCGGGCCAAAATGGCCCTCATGGCGGATCTTGAAAGAATCGCTTGAAGATGCACTTGCCGACCTCGAACTTGCTATTCAAACAATAGAATCTGGATATATTGTCTTCACAACAAGTTCTACTGAAATAGCGAAAGCAGTTGAAAAGAAGGCAAAGGCAGAAGGTGCTGCGGTTTTTCCTTACCATGGAAACATGCAAACAACACTTAATATCCTTGTCGGTTCTACAAAATACCACCTCCTTGAGGCAAAGTGGCTGTATGAAAAGTCTATAGAATTGAAATCTACCTATGCCGCACCTTATCGCAATATGGGTTCGTTCTATGTGAAAATCGGCATTACGGATAAGGCTCTCAATTTTTTACGAGAAGCATATAAACGTGAACCAAGTGATGAGGAACTCGCGGAATACCTGCAACAATTTCCAAGTGAATTTTAGATGTCGAATATATAGTAAAACCTATGCAGGTGTGCCTCCCGCTGGCGAGGTTTCCTAACCTCGCCAATGTCTAGGTAATTGTGGATTTCACTATAATCTTCATACAGTTTGTGCTACAGCACAAGGTTCAGATAATTCTAAAATCTACCATAATTGACAGGTGTCATGGTGAACGAACTTCACATCTCATGAGAAGAAACACTTACAAGGCTTGACGGAGTACATATTATAGATATATAAGATATTAATTATGAAAAGTCTAACGCAAAAACGTTGCTCTGACTGTGGTTTTATGAATCCAGCAGTCAAGTTTTGCGGCGAATGTGGTCGCGCACTTGATGACACAAACATACCACTCAGTGCAACTCCTATGAGCAAGGCAGAAAGACGACAACTCACAGTTCTATTCTGCGATGTCATAGATTCAACGGCATTAACAGAACAACTGGATCCCGAGGATTTACGGCAAGTGTTAGATGCGTATCGGGCATCTGTCGCAGAAGTCGTTTTAGAATATGATGGGCACATTGCACGTTATTTTGGGGACGGTATCTTAGTATACTTCGGATATCCAATTGCGCATGAAGACGCAACACGTCGCGCTGTACAGGCTGGATTAGGTATTGTTGCCGGATTAGAAGAGCTGAATTCGCGTTTGACAGAAGCGTTTGGTATTCAAATACAGGTACGTCTAAGTATTGATACCGGTTTGGTCGTCGTGTGGGAAGTAGGGATGCCCATTAGCAAGTCCCACCAACATATCTCTGTTCTTGAACGTTATCACGGAGATGCAATAGACATTGTGGGAAAAACTCCGAATATAGCCGCTCGCATGCAGCAAGTTGCGCCTCCGAACGGTATCGTAATCGGTGACACTACACTCAGACTAATTGAAGGGTTTTTTACATATCAAGACCTGGGTGCCATAACACTGAAAGGCATTTCACAGCCGGTTCCGATTTATCAGATACTTGATGAACACCCAGATAGTGCCCTTCCAGCTTTCAGACGTGAGCAAACAAAACTTCCACTACAAAGTGGTATGACTCCAATAATTGGAAGAACCCGACAAGTTGCAACGCTAAAGGCACGGTGGAAACTCGCTGCAGCGTCTTCGGGGCAAGTCGTCCTGATTGAAGGTGAAGCTGGCATTGGCAAGTCTCGCATTGTCGCTGTTATTGCTGAACAAGTGACTGAGGTTGATGCTCAAATATTGGAATGTCGAGGTTCACCAGATTCACAAAATAGCCCACTCTACCCGATTCTGTCGCTTTTGCGGCAACAACTCTTAAGATTCGGTGAAATGGATGACGGAAGTACACGACTGAAAAAACTGGAGCAATTTCTAAATACCTATGAACTTTCTTTAAATTTGTTGCCTCTTTTGGCAGAACTCTTAGAGATAGAGGCAAATTACCAAACCATAGAATTAAAACCATCACAGCGGCGACGCCGCACTTTACAAGCACTCGTACAGATTTTCCTGAAAACTGCTGGACGAAAAACGCTTTTATTAATTGCTGAAGACTTACATTGGGTTGATCCATCTACATTGGAATTTCTACATCTTTTGATTTCTGGAATAGAAACCGCACCGATCCTTGCAATTTTGACATCGCGCTCCGAAATCGCTGTCAATCAGGATAGCACACAAGCAAAAGGGAGAGCGAAACTGAAAACGCTTACTGAGTTAGCGTGGGTAACCCAGATGTCATTGAAACGTTTAAACCGTAGACAGGTATCACAGATGATTACGGAGGTAGCGGGTGGACAAGCAATACCTGCGGATGTCTCTAAGCAAATTGCAGCTAAAACAGAAGGGGTGCCACTGTTTGTAGAGGAATTAACACGCATGGCACTTGAATCCGACCTGCAAAATATTGATGTTTCAACAGAGATACCTGCAACGCTGCAAGCATCGTTGACAGCAAGACTTGACAGACTCGGCTCGCGAAAAGAACTTGTTCAACTTGGTGCTACACTTGGTAGGGAGTGGACAGCGGAACTTCTGCATAAGGTGATCGTGAGTCTGGCTGAAGAACCTAAAACGGATGAGTTTCTCACACATCTTAACCAATTCGCAGCTTTTCCTCCATTTCCACAACAGAACAACGAGCTTACATGGCTTGAAAGAGAATTACAGCAGCTTGTTGAAGCAGAAATTTTGAGGTGCCGACAAACTCATGAGAATAAACAGATTTACACTTTCAAGCATCCATTGATCAGGGAAACTGCATATCAAGCCTTACTTAAAAGCACGCGACACGCGTATCACCGGCGGATTGCGACTGTCCTACGCCAGGCATTCGGAGATGTCGTGCGGGCACAACCGGAGTTGGTCGCGTATCACTACACGGAAGGTGAATTGCCTGAGCGAGCAGTTGAATATTGGCAACAAGCAGGACAACGTGCAGTAGAACGATCCGCAAACGTTGAAGGAGTCCGTCACTTAACACAAGGATTGACTTTGTTAGAAACATTGCCAGAAACTCCCGCACGTGCAGCACGCGAATTGGTCATTCAAACAACTTTGGGGCCCGCGCTCATTGCAACGATGGGATATGCAGCACTTGAAGTAGAGGAGACATATACACGCGCAAAAGCATTGTTAGAAACCATGCCCAATAACGAACGCATGCCGCTCCGATTCCCCATTTTATTTGGATTGTGGCTTTCTTATTTAGTACGGGCAAAATTACAAACGGCACGAGAACTCGGAGAACAGTGTCTTGTGATGGCACAACAACAGGAAAACGCTGTATTGGAGGTAGAAGCACATCGAGCATTAGGTGCGACACTTTACTATCTTGGTGAGTTAAAGATGGCGCACGCTCACATTGAAGCTGGAATTGCACGCTACGACCCGCACCAACATCCAGTACACGCCTTTTTCCACTATCTTGCTGACCCAGGCATGACCTTGCACGCTTACGCCGCTCCATTGGTATGGTGTTTAGGGTACCCTGAACAAGCAGTAGAACAGCTGCAAGCTTCGCAACAGATGGGGGAGGAACGACCCCATCCGTTTAGTCAGGTGGTCTCTCTACATTTTGGCGCATTAATGTATCAATTACGTCAAGATGTTGAAAAAGTAAACGCTTATGCTACCGAGATGCTTGCAATCTGCAGAGAACACGGTTTTTCTGTATGGGAACCAACGGGTAAAATTATGAAAGGTTGGGCACTCCAACAAGACGCTGATAATTCACACGAAGAAGGAATCGCTTTGATTCGAGAAGGAATCGCCGATTGGGAAGCCAACAGATCACGGGTTCTACGGCCTGTCTACTTAGGAATGTTAACACATGCTTATGGACAAGCAGGGAAGGTTCAAAAAGGACTTCAGACTCTGGAAATAGCATTTGAAGCTGTTGCTGAGAGTGGTGAACGTACCAATGAAGCTGAACTCTATCGCCTTAAAGGTGAGTTTTTGCTGAAATCTGTAAAAGCAGTAGAGCAAAACAACTGTTCATCGGCACTTCAAAGGGAAGCAGAAAAATGTTTTCAGAAAGCATTAACTATTGCACGTCATCAAGAGGCTAAATCGTGGGAACTCCGAACTGCTATCAGTTTAAGCAAACTCATGATAACACAAAATCGACAGGACGCTGCGCATGCACTGCTAAAACCGATCTATGAATGGTTCACTGAAGGATTTGAAACTGTTGACTTAATAGAAGCACGCGCCCTATTGCGCAGCTTATAGTAAAATCCGAAAATATGTTTACATTTCAATGAAAAACAATCCCCACACCATCACGCTGGTGAGGTTAGGAAACCTCACCAGCAGAGGGCCCCGCTGGCGAGGTTTCCTAACCTCGCCAATGTAAAAGTAATTATGAATTTCACTATAAGTGGAGACAAAACGCTATGAGACTTGGTGTCGTTGGCATGTGCAGCGATTTTCGAACGCTGAATCAACAGGAGATTGAAGCGATCCAGAAATTGCAGTTCACTGGGGTCAGTTACCATTTCGCCAGTTCAAATATTCCGCTTGTTTCCCCAGATGAAATTACGCAATGTCGTTTTCTCCTTGAAAAAGCACAACTTGATCTGGTACAATTTGGTATCACTTATGGGGAGTGTCTATTTGATCCGCGTTCCTCAGTCCGCGAAGCAGCAATTGAAGCGGTGAATTGTGGAATGCCGGTGGCGAAAGAGCTTGGAGCGTTTCACTACCTTTTCCGACCAGGCAGTTTGAATCCAGATGGTGCATGGACATCCCACCGAGATAACCACCTGCCTGAATCAATGGAACGCTTAATTGAGACACTGAAACCTATAGCGGAAAATGCTGAACGCGAAGCCTTAACACTTGTGATGGAGACACATGCTGTTTCTATTATGGATTCGCCTGAAACATGCAGAGAGGTTGTTGAGAGAGTCGGTTCTGATAGGTTACGCATCGTGATGGATTTTGTTAACCATTTCCAATCCCTTCGTCAGGTCTATGAAAGTGAAGCGAGACTTAATCATATCTTTGACGTGATGGGACCGGTTGCACCTATGGCACATATTAAGGACATTCGCGTTGAAAACGGATTAGTTTTACACCTTAATGAAGAAGTACCCGGTGAGGGAGAATTGGATATCGGAGTAGCGTTAAAACGGTTTGACGCGCTCTATCCAAATGGCTACGGATTGATAGAACATCTACCTTTAGAGAAAATTCCGCTTGCGAACACAAATGTACGTAGAATTGCAGCTGAAAATGGAGTGAATATTTATTAATCGGAGGGTTTGCACCATGTTAAAGAAAAGACAAATCGTATTGCTAATTCTCATTTTAGGGATGGTTGTTTTAACTTACACTGCAATGGCACAAGAAGAAAATACCGGTGGCGATACACAGAGTAGTGTTAGCAGTATTTGGGACAAAGTAAAATGGCCAATTATTGCTGCCGTTTCAATGTTTATTTTTCAGGGTGTCCTTTATATAATAGGCTTGTTTAAGAAAGACAGGCTTCTTAAGACATTGCTAAATAAATATGTGATCTTTCATATGAAGGACGGACGCCGCTATCAAGGTACCATGCGTTTAGATACCAGAGGGGCAGAAATTGTCTCCGAAGAATCCAGACAACGTGGGCAAGCCCCAAGTTATATTTTTAGCAAGGATCAATTGCAGAATGGAATCGGTTCATATATCCGTTATTTAGATACGATGAATGATCGTGAAAAACAGGAACGGAAATGGGAACTTGATCGATTGAAGAATCCTCCACTATCTCACAGAATGGTCCGAAAAATCAGAAATATGTTTATTGAACTCAATGCAGCAGCAAAAAATGCTATCAGCATGGTATGGGGTGGAATCAAACAAGCGGCAAGTCCTCTACAGACACAGTTGAATCGGATGAGTGCGGCATCTCAAGAATATGGTGGGCAAGAGATTACATTAGACAATCAATTAAAAGGGTTTGATGAGGAATCAAAAGAATTCTTGAAAGAGGAAAGTTATGAAAGGATAATTGAACGTCTCGTTGGCACACGTGTCAAAATCCGAATAGCGGGTGTGAAGCATGCCGATGGTGAATATATGGCGCTTTTCAAAGATTATAACGGAAAGCACATGACATTCATGAATGTAAAAGATAAGGACAATAACGGTTACAGAGACCATTGGAGCTACGATCACGAATACAAACACAATATCAACAACTTTAACCGACGCGATGACCGGGGACTTAGGTGTCGCATGGTTGAGGATAAGGAAGGTAGATACTTTTTAGTCCTTGAAAACAATACGGCTTATTCTATCCAAGTCGGTAAGATTACATTACATGATGGATCACCGACCTGGGAGAGAAACCTTGAGTTTAAGTGGCACATCGAACCACTCAGTGTAAGGAGGATTCGCCTCAACCCGGTAGCACAACATAATGTTGGTCCGTTTCAACGTGTTAGAACGCTTGAAGCTAAAACACCGAGGAACTATAAAAAAATAAGACTTGATTTTCGATCTTTTCGAGATGCGGATGTTATTTTTCCTCGCTCCGTTTGCACTATTATTGAAAGTGCTGAAAAACATCAAGAAGAATTGTTCAGTATATCTGCCTTAACAGATGCTATTCTTGATCGGAGCGAATCTGAAGAAATTGCTATTCAGGACGCTGGAGGACGACCAATTCACGGTATGAACCTCGTTCATGGATATGTCACCAATGTGAATGAAGAACGACTTGATCTAAAATCGGTTGATTCCAGCTATAGCCGACGTTGGGAGGTCGAAAGTGCCTATACGCATTTTGATAATTCCTTACGCCATCGAGTCCCTGTGCATCGAAAGATGATCCCGTATTTCGCGAACCGTCTTGTCACACAAAACGCACTTGTTGAACAGATACGTGAGAATCCACTTCAAAAGGAAGCATTTTCTCAATTAGCGTATCCGAAACTCACCAAAAGACAGTTACGAATTCCACTGATGAAGTTGTTGCCTTCAAAAAATGGATTGCGTCTACCCCTTAAGGTAATGGCACTCACAGGCAATGGTGCAAATGAAGAATTCCGTGTCCTTGAGCGTTTTGAATATGTTTACGAACATCACATGCTTTATGAATCTGTTGAAAATCTGCGAAATGAACGTCTTGCCAAAATGGACATATTATGGATAGGTGCTGGCGAAATTTACAAGGGGGGCTACCGTCTTAATATAGATGCTGAGCACCGAATCAAAAATTTCGTTAGCCAAGGGGGCGTAGTCATCGTTTCGGGACAAGATGTCAAAACAAACTCCAGACAGAGGCGCGGTGCGGGATGGATCCCAGAACCACTCACCGGTGTAGAATATGACGAAACAGATGAACTTTTGCCTACCGCTCAAGGTAGAAGGAGTCGTATCTTTCATACTCCCAATATGCTTAACACCACACCAGATACCAAAGAGATTCCGTTAGTTAAGCTTGACGATATGTGGGTGGACCCGCTCGGTAAATGGAATTCACTCGCGAAGTCTACTGAGCAGGATGCTTCAGCACTGCTCACGCTTCCGTTTCAGAAAGGGTTATATATTGTCACAAGTCTGAAGAATGATACTGAGCGGGATGTGGAAATAAATAATAAATTGATGGAGAATCTACTACATTTCTCTGTTAAGTGGATAGGTAATCAGAAGTGGAAACAACGTTTCTTGCCCCGATGATTTCAGGTAATGAATAGCAATCCCGACACGTTCACGCTGGCAAGGTTTCCTAACCTTGCCAATGTCCAAATAATTGTGGATTTTACGACAACTAATACGAAAAGTGTTATTTGGTTCGTGAACCGAATAACGCCTCTCGCTTTTTATTTGTTATTCTGTTTCTTTTTCCCACCTACTTTTGCGTTACCCGCGGCTTTGGCAGAAGCGTTTTGACCATTCCCGTTTTCCGCTGCTGCAAGTGCTTTTCCGAAATCTTCTACGGCTTTCATAAGTACTTCAAACTGCTCTGCAAGGGTGGGTTCCTTTTCTTCATTTTCGATATCTGTTGAAGTAGTAGATGGTTGTCTCAAAAACACTTTTTGCAATGCCACATCAAACGATATATCGGCAGCAAGTTCATGATCTGCTGCTTTTACTACGATTGTTTGCAGGGTAGGTAGGTGTAAAATCGGGTCGGTTGGATCTTTATTTTCAGTTTCCTTTGAACTTATCCGTTCAAAATAAATAGGTTCAACGTAAAAAATTCCTTCCTCAATCGGAATGACGTGTAGATTTCCTCGGATGATTTTGTTAGGTCTCCAGTTACGAAACAATTCTGCCAATTCGGAATTCTTTGGAATATCGTCTTCTACATGTTTCGGACCTTTAACGTTTATATTGTCTGGGAGGGTATAAACAATACGTTGTCCATAGTTCGGTGGATCACAGCGAGCGATTAACCACCCCTTCATGAAATTATCCTTTTGAGGTGGTGTAAACGGAATCATGTTGACAAATTCTGTTTTTTCTTCCCCAGGCAACTTTAACATTGCATAGTACGGCACCATTTCGAGATTCGGCGTTTCTGAATAGTAGGCTTCCATTGGTATTTTCCATTGGTCACTTTTGTCAAAAAAGGTCTGTGCGTCCTCAACGTGATAGCTACCGTACATTTTGGCTTGAATGCGCGTCAGATAGTCTGGGAACCGTCGATGTGCCCTCAAACCTTCTGACATCTCATCTATATTTTTAAAGAGTTTCGGAAACGCCTTACGATAGATTTTTGTGATTGGTTCATTTTTTATGTCAGTGTAAAAATTGACATTTCCATTGTATGCGTTGACAACAACTACACCGGAGTTACGGATATAATTGAATTTTTTGAATCTTTTAAAACGCGGTTCGGTGTATAGTTCAAGATCATTATCTTCAATAGGGGCAGTATCATCTGCATAGTATTGCGCGTTAGGAAATTGTTTGCTCGTTACGTAAAAATCTACAATCCACCACAGTTGCCCATCGTCTATAACAATGTACGGATCTGGATCGTAATCAAGGAAGGGGGCGATATGTGAAAGGCGATCAGTTACAAGTCGTTCGTTCTGTCGCGTACCAATTTTGCGCCAGAACATCAGTTTACTTTCCGGTACCAATGCAGAATGCCGCAGAATCCGAACTGAGGCAAATCGGACAGCAAAACAAAGGCGGCGGAACCATCCACCTAACGGAACACCTCCAGTGCCTTGATAGTGATATCCTTGTGTTGTCGATTCAGTGTTAAGATCCTCCGCGGAAGCGGGTTTAGTTCCATTTGCCTTCCGTTCCACTTCTTCAATGTTATATTCGGGCTTATCCGTTTTAACAATAACATAATCGTTTGTCATTTCACCATAATAGATTCTTGGTTGTTCGACCTCTAATTCCGGATATGCTAACCCTTCTTTTTGAGAAATTGGTACGCCTTTCACCCATAAGTCTGGGGAGTTATTGCTACTAACTTCGTTGACAGGTACAACACAAACACCGTATCCATGTGTAAACTTTAGTTTGAGTTCACCCCATTCTTTGGGACCTGGATCCGGATCAATTTCTCGGGCGGCAATCATGACCTGTTTATACTGTTCAAAAGATTCAGTATTCTCAGGTTGAACGTTTTGAACATCTACTGAGGTATTGTCAATGGATTCAACATCCGTAGATTTTTCAGATGATGTCGTGCGGGTATGTGTTCTACCAAGATGATATCTATCTACATCAGTGTAAGGGTGAAAGTCATGATGTCGTTTAATCTCCTCATTGCGAAGAATGTTATAAAGTACGCGGCGATCCCAGAATTGAATGTTCTTTTTAACATCTTCGTTGCGATTGATTGTGTCAAGTGTAGCAAATCCTTTCTCATAAGGCTTGAGATCTATCTTGTCTAAATCAAAGGCTTTGCGCGTATCTTGAATGTGTTTGGCAAGATACGGACTTTCTTTTTCAATTGACTCTCCCTGCGATTCAACTACCCACAAATTTACGCCCATTGGGTAAATGTGAATCAAGCAAAGATAACTGATTGCCCATACTCCGATTGCAGTGTACCAGAGGAGACGTTTTCGCCAGAAAAGGTTAAGGATTAGTGCAATACTGATGATGAGAAGAATGCCACAGTAAAGTTGTGTCGCATTGGAGAGCGCGATATCTACATAGAACAGCCCATGCAGTTCTGATAGTCTTTTGGAGATGGGAGGTTTATATACCTTGCCCCACAGATACACATAAATTCTCCATATCCCTATTGCCAGTAACATAAGCCACAAGATAGATCCGTGGAAAACGATATTTCTCTTGACGTACCCCATAGAACGCGCATCGCGACGATAGTAGAAATTATAGAGTAAACCTACAACGCCACAAGTCACCCATAGCAAAATCTCTATCCAAAGACTGACTGCCTGGTGTACTGGATAAGAAAAAAGATAAAAATTCCGATCATATCTTAACAGAAACGGCACTACTCTTTCATTTGGACGTTCCAAATAGCGAATAAAAATATCCTGTAGGGACATCATTGGGACTGCAAAGAGAATAGCAAGGAACACTGTGCCGACAAAGAAGGTGCGATGATAGGAAACGGTGCGTTGGTGGGTCCAGCGGGAAAACTCTCGCGGTTCTGGACAGAGTCGTTTCGCTATTACTGCGTTCAAATTCATGAACGCTAACGCAACAAAGAAAAATCCGAAAAAGAGGCCCCATCGGACTTTTCGGAGTTTCCAAAAGACATCTGCGTAATTAACACTTGTAAACCAGAGGTGTTCAGTATAGAGATAGGAAAACGGAAACATACTGCTGAGCAAGGCAATACCACCTATCCCCCAAAGCAGATATGCCTGGATTTTTAGCGAAAGTCTCCGATACCAAATCCCTCGCCGATACCGATAGATACTCCATATCAGCGTGATCGTAACAAGAATTACATTGAAAATTAGCCATGCAATTGCAAGATCAGGAGTCATAAGAAAAACCTCTTTGTCTAAATACCACAAGCCGTTTGCTCACATCACTGTACTGCGAAACTGTACTGCGAAACGCTTAATTATAGAATACCATCATTTTTAGCCAATGTCAAGGCAATCAACAAAAGTTGCTAATCCTAATCTGAATACACGTTTCGTTTTTCGACGCATAACAAATCCTTCTGAAAAATATTGTTTCTCATTTTTTAGATTTTTGCTATAATGAGAAAACTTGCAAGATGGACTTGTAAGTTACGACTTAAATTCACCCATAATGGGCAAGGAGGCTTGTTATGTTTGGAAGAAAAAAGAAAGCGACAATGATCCCCACAATTAGTTCTGCGGTATCAGGTCCTCTCGGCGTGTTACATCTACCTCGATTTTGGTCTAAAGTCCTCATGGATGCCAAAGGGGTACTCCACGCAGATTATCCCGCATGTGGAGCGGGATACGATCAGATGGTGTTAGACGGGCTGGGACTTGATAAAGACGCAACACTGGCGTATATCCGAGACAATTCACCTACCTATCCGCAATTTGAAGCGTGGGTTTTGGAGCAGAGCGGCGGTAGCCTTGATGCTAACGCTGTTGCTGAGTTGAACGCCGCAATTGAGGGCTACCATCACGATGACGATACCCGTAAAAGCATTCTCGGTGCAAGCGGAATCGAAGACGATGGTAGTATTTTAGATGCTGTAAATCTAAATAATCTTGACGATTGGTCCGAATTTCATGCAAGTTTAGATTAAATGTTTAGACATCTCCATGTAGGCGCGCAGAAAGCATACCTGCATGGAGATGTCTGTTTTTCTAACTACTTGTCTGCTTCTGTCGTTAGTTCGATTGCCTCGCCCGTTTCAGAGGATTTGAGACCAGCAAGCAAGATTTCGGTAACATGCCGCGCTGTGTAGACATTGGAGAGAGGCGGTTGCGTTCCTGATCGGATATGTTCAGCGAAATGTGCATGCATTCCACTCGGAGCAACATCGCTGCAGTCAATAGATTTTGTATCAACCGGGGCATGTTCGCGGGTATAAGAGGTCGGTGTCCATTGCGTCAGTGCAGCACCATCTTTGCCGGGCATTGTAAACTTGCCAGCGGTCCCGTGGACACTTGATTCTCCTGTTCGTGCAGGATCACACCAACTCGTCTCAGCAGTAACAATACCGCCCGATTGCATCTCAAGTACAAGCGTTGCGACATCTTCTAACGCTGTCGGTTTATCAAAGGTGGAAACGAAGCCTGTTACGCGTTTGAAAGTGCCGAGCATTGCGACAAGTCCGGAGACAGCGTAAACACCCATATCAAAAAGCGCACCAACGCTTGCTTGTTTGGCATCAAAAAACCACAAATCGTCGCCAGATTCACCGAAAATGTCCCGAATTTCAGCATAGTATATTTCGGGACCACCATGGCTACTCCGCATTCTTGCACCTGACACGCGCCCGATGGCATTCTCAGCGATAAGTTGGCGGACTTTATAAATGGCAGCACTGAAATGGGGTAGACACATGACTGTTTTACCGCTTGATTCGGCTGCGGCAACAAATTGATTTGCTTCATCCATCTCGCCGCAGAGCGGTTTTTGCATCAACACATGCTTGCCCGCTTCCAATGCTTTAACACCCCAGGAAACATGTAACGGGTGCGGAGTGCCGACAAGAATAGCATCAAGTGTGTCGTCTGCTATAATTGCATCATAGTCCTGTGTCCAGCGTGGAATATCAAATTCTTGACACTGATGTTTAAGACGGTGTTCGCGTCTACCACCAATAACAACGACTTCAAAATCTTCGCCCCTTGTCAAATCAGGTAGATGCATGCGGCAGACAATACCACCAGCACCAATAACACCGAGTTTAAATTTATCCATAGTTTTAATAATTCCTTAATAATGAAACAGTTACGAAATAAAGCTCTTAAACACTTTCTAAAACAGGCAGGTTCTCCAGCAGTTGAACTCGTTTTTGTTCTGCAAGACGTTGAAGACCCGGTGAATGTCGGGGCAACCTTCAGAATTGCCGATGCATGCGGCGTACATGAGATTGTGTTAGCCGGTATTAGCGCACACCCGCCGGACCCGACTATTGCAGGTATCGGGCGCGGCACACATCGCCGCGTTCCGTGGCACACAACAAAATATGCCGCTGATGCCGTTGAAAAATACAAAGAAGAAGGTTATCTCGCGTGTGCCTTAGAAGTGGCATCAGATGCAGTGCCGTATCATACGGTTGAATATCCCGATAAAGTGTGTCTGATTGTTGGAAACGAATACCGCGGCATTTCGCGACGCACTTTTGATGTTTGCGATATGGCAATTTACCTTCCGATGTACGGTAAAGTTGGTTCGTTAAACGTACACGTCGCACTGGCAGTAGCAACATATCATATTCTGCATCAATAATAACGCATCCATCCCTCTTCTGTGTATATTAACATTTTGGAGAGACAGCGTCAACGGCTTTTGCGTAAGCCCGGAATAAAAAACAGCATAGATATTTTACTTTGACCAATTCAGAATCTATTTAAGAGGATTTAGGACATCCAAAGGACTCCAAACACCTTTTTCTTCTTCTATTTTTTTCATCAAATCTCTATATACAGTGACTGCTTCATTCTCCTCCGAGAATCTTGCTATATTTACTCTTCTAATCTTTTCATTCTGTATTGGAACTAATGCCGCAAGTGTATAATAATCACCGTCAGGAACAATAAGTATTTGCAAACACATATCAACATTAAGTGCAGAGGCAACTGAACTATATTTTGTATCGTCTAAATCTATTATAAACATTTTCAATTCTCTCCTAAAAAATTTCAGTTTTTCTTTTAGACAAGACTTACGCATTCCCCCTTGATAAGGGAGGTTAGGGGGTAAAAAGCCGCTATTTCTGTTATTTATCTCCCCGGACGCTATCGCTATGGGGCCCGCCCGCTAAATCCCTTATCGGGAGACTTAAAAAAATGCGTAAGTCCTGACGTAATATCAAAAACACGCATTTATCCTTCTGAGGATATTAGCATTTTAGGGAGGTAGTGTCAACTACTTTCGCGTAACTCTATTTCATTTTCCTGACTCTTTTGGATTAAAGAGTTTTGAGTCAATTTCAGGGTTGATGATGACGTTGCTAAAATGTGTTTCGTGATGTAAGTCTTCCGTTCTTGTAATAGATTGATGCGGCAGCATAATACCCTTAACGTCCTTGAACTCTCTAAAAAGTTTCACCGTCTTTTCCGTTTCATCTTCAACGACAATCTTCACAAGATAGTTTGTTTTTTCACTGATATAAATTTTGATTGGTATTCCAGAAGGTTGTTTAACACGTAATACCGAAGCGAAGTCATCTCTCACATTTTCTATCCCTACATATTCCACAGCGGTCTTGTTTTCCGCCAACGTTTTCAATAGCCAAACCGGTTCACGGAACGCCATATCCCTATCGCGCTTCATTTGCATTTTGGCTTCATCACCAGCTAATTTTGCAAACGTGTTCCCATCCCTGAAATATATTATTTTACCATCAGATGACATAGTATAATTTTTACCGTCAACAGTATGGAATTCTGAACGGTATTTTTCGGAAGTAAAATATGTTTTCCCGCTGCCATAGTGTTCCAAAGGACCATCCGCACGCCTTTGAAAGAGCTGATAATTCCGCACCATGTTTTTTACAGAGATTAGTTTCTCACGCCCGCCGTGTGCTTCAACCATCGCTTTGATAATATCTGATGCAATTTTATCAGACTTTGCATTGGGTAAATTCACCCCTTTATTTGCATCAGAATTTGGATCAAAGAGTCTTGGATCAATTTCAACGTTGAGACTGATTTTGTTGAGAAATGTTTCGCTATGCCCATGGTGTTTTTCAATCCAATAATGCGACATTTTGATGCCGTCTACATCCTTATACTGCTCAAAAGATAGAACTGCGTAAATGGGACCGACTGCAATTCCAAACTCCAACTGCAAAAGATAGTGTGTTTTTTGACTGATGAAGATTTTGAGTGGTTTCCCTGAAGGTTGCTTAACACGCAGCACAGAAGTAGGTTCACTTTTCACATTTTTTGTGCCGAGATATTCAATAGGTATCTCGTTTTGCGCAAGTGTCGTCAATAACCATATCGGTACCATGAACAACTTATCTTTAATTATACCTTCTGCACTCTGCTCGGCGGAATCTTCTATATTTCCGCTATCATCAATAAGGTATACTGAGGTGCCATCATAGATATAGGTGATCTGTTCACCTATTTCGGATATTATGTGCACAAACCATTTATTGCGGTAAAAGATGGCTTTGCCGGTTTGTTCTTCACCTACAGTGCCATTTGGTCGGTGATAAAAGAGACTAAAATCTATCACAATGTTTTCCACTGCTTGTAGTTTCCCAAGTCCACCGTGTGCTTCAACCGCTTTTGCGACAATTTCTTGTGTTCTCGGATCGTCAAATTTAGCGAGGTTTTCCTTTACCAATTCATCAACTGCTTTTTCAAGGGCCGCCCCGTTGAGATGTGTCTTTCGGATGACACCTTCACTATCAATCAGAAAAACAGTGGGAAGCGCGCGCACATGATACATATCAACAAGTTTTGCTGCACTGACTTGAGTATAAAACCATGCGGTTTCCTCACCGTCTACAACATCTAAGCCAAAGGGGGGCGACGGATCTACATTGACATTGAAAATCTGCAATCGTTGGTTTTTATATTTTTCATGAATTTGTTTCAGAATTGGTCTGTCCGATACGCCAAAATAAAGCAACACTACCTGTCCCCAGTAGTGATGCAAGGCGTGCCATTTGCTTTTCCCATCCTCCAATACAAAAATGGGTGCCTGTTGATCTATCCATGCGTCATGAACTTTGGGGACTTCACCTATTCGTAAAACAGTATCAGTTTCAAGTATCTGCCTTGCAATCTGTGCCTGCACACCATCCACAAATTCAGGGTAGGTTATCAGTTTTTTATAGACCGCATCTGCTCTATCGTACTGATTCTGTTTATCATAAGCCAAACCTAATTCCAGTAAACCACGTTCAAGCGGACTCCACCTTAACTCGTCCCACATTTCATCAGGATACTGCGTCACAGCGATATGATCCGGTGAAGTATTCTTTACCAGTTTTTCAAGGGTGGCGATCCCTATTTCAACCCGACCTAACTGCACCAACGCTTTGCCGAGATAGTAGTTGACTTCACTCACCCGTTCAGATGTAGGATATTTAGCGATATAGTCGTTTGACATCATAACCAGCTTCTCTAATGCTTCAGTATCGCTTGGGTCGGTGAGATGCACCATAAATGCGCGCATTGCTGCAGCCAAAAGATCGTTATATGCTTTCACCATGTCAGGTTTGTCGAGTTTCCTGAGATTCACCTGAGCACCCGAATCCAACTGCTGTGCGCCGGTAATGCTCACACAAGAAACTGTTAGTATCAGCAGGGCCAGAACACAGTTCAACCGCATACCTATCCTTGATTGTTTTCGGAAAAACATCGGTACACCTCCTTAAAAATGCACATTTTAGTCGTCAATCGGTGTCAAAACAACGTTGCGATATGCCACAGGTCCGTGATCACCCTGCAACAGTAAAGGGCCTGTAGTCGCTTCATCTGCTAACATCGCGCCACGGGTGACACCTACCACTTCAACGTCCTCATGAACTATTTGTCCGTTCCACACAACTTTGACGAAAATTGCGTTGGCAGTTTTACTGTTATTTATATCAAATTTTGGTGCGCGGAAGGTTATATCGTACGTTTGCCATTCCCCTGGAGGTTTGCTTGCATTTACGCGTGGTGGCACGCCATCAACAGGTTTATTATCAATCCAACGACAATAAACACCGCCACACGTGCCATAGTGGAGTTCTGTTGCCCCCCAACTATCCAATATTTGAATTTCGTATCTACCCATAACGTAAACACCTGAGTTTGAACCTTGTGGCACCATAAATTCAACGTGCAGTTCACAATCACCGTGTTCATATTCTGTGTAGAGATCGGTTGTCCGTCCTGTGGGACCGTTGTAAAAAATGCCTTCGCCAGCAGTTGCTGTCAACAACTTATTGTCGTCTGGATTGAGCGCTACATCTCCAATAGCAGACCAAGCATGTTCAGAGGCACCGCCTCTCGCGTGCCAACCGTCCATGTTCTTACCATTAAACAGAGATATTTGAGTATTTTCCATGATAAAAATTCCTCCATTGTTAGTTTAGTGTCCTAAAAAAGATTGGAACCAAGGGAAAGTAATATTCCTAAATCAGAAATCCAGTGTTAATCCAAGGTAAACGATTAATGGCAGTTGTGGCAATTCACCTACCCCCTCCTCTACGACATCAAAGGCATCAGAGGTATCATTACCTGTACCTGGAATATCCTGTGGTTCTTTAACAAAAAGTTTTATCTTATTTTTTCGGTTATATACATTCAAAATATCAAGGAATCCACCAATCTGTGTTCCCCATAACTTCCATTTACGACTCACCCGCAGGTCCAACTTGTGGAACGTTTCGAGCTTAACAGTCATGTTCTCTTCAGCGGCAGCGAGCAGTGGATTCAAACCACGAGTTATCGGATCTTGAACCAACGTAATTGAATTGATAGACGCTTCTGACGTTCCGCTTAGATACTGCCACTTTGCACCTATCTCAAAATTCGGTGTGAAACTATAGTTGGCAACGATGCTAACAATGCGTGTCCTATCAAAGAGATGTGGTTTATAGTTCGCGTCAGGGTTTTTGCGACGCTCCGCATGTGTCCAGCTATATGAAACCCAACCGAAAAACTTATCTAAAACACGGTGCCGCACGAAAACCTCTGCTCCGCCAACATATCCTGCCCCTTGATTCAGATAGTTCCCAGCCTTATTCTTTGTGACCAACTTATCCGAATTTTTGTAATAGGTGGCGAGTCTGACTTCTGTTTGTGGTGAGATTTTATGGTCAATTTCCAAAATATAGTGCTGTGAAAGACTGGATTTCAACGCAGGATTCCCATCCTGCGATAGGACTTGGAACGGTTTCGGACTCTGTTCATAATGTCCATATCCGAATCGGAGATTAGAACCGATCGGCAGTTCAAAATTAACGCTGCCCCTGGGTTGAATTGAGACCTCTTCTGTCATATCCAGATAATCAAGCCTGGCACCAAGTGCCACAGACATGAAGGAGAAGAGGTTATATCGTCCTTGGAGGTATCCCTCAGCACGAAAAAAATCGTGGCCAAATTCATCGCGTGTCTCTTTTATACCAGTGACTATAAATTTTTCTCGTTCTCTCTCCCAGTCGTAATCAGCATAGATCTCTCCATCTTCTGTAGTTTGAATAACATGAACCACAGTATTTATTCTACCGATTGACTCGAGCTGTGGTCTTTTACTTTCTTCAAAACTAATGGCAGGACTAAAAGAAAAAAGGATACCAGGTTCTATTTGGAACCTCGGATTTAAACGGAAAGTCACATCCTCTCGAAGTGTCCATACTGGCACATTAACTCGGACTGTGTAAGTATCAAATCTTGTAAAAAGCTCCAGTGGCTGCTCATCCCAAATATGTACATCGCCACGTACAATGCTATGATGGTACCTCGTGTCTATAGGATTACGGAATTCAACATTAAGAAAATTGACAGAGCGGGTCAAAGAAAAATAGGAGGTAAGATTATCAGAGAAATTGGAGCGGAGATGGATGCCTTGCCCCTCAAATCCGTTTTTGAAGTACGCAGTCGGGCTCCATACCTCAACTTCTGCAACTTCCGTTCCCGGGATCCTTCCAGGTGAAATTTTTGTTCCCTCTTCCACAGTGTTAAAATGGTCCGTTGCAGCGAACGCGTTCAACGTAAGGAAATGTTTTTTACCGAAAGCTTGAACAAATTTGAACTGAGCATCTGAAAAATAAGGGAATTCTTCGTCAACAAACGGTCCAACGATGAGGTCAAAATAACTCCGTCGTGCGGCGACATAAGCGTACCCTTTCTTGCCAATTTTGCCTTCAAGTATTCCCTCCGAATACAGAAAATTGAGGTTAAATTTCCCACGCCACCTTTTATCAAGCCGGTTGCGCGAGTGGATGTCCAGGACACTTTGCGAATCCAACCCAAATTCGGCACCGTATCCGCCTGCATAGATTTCAACATCCTCAATAATTTCCGAGCTGATAGTTGAAAGTAAACCGCCACCGTGGAAAGGATAACCTAACGGTGTTCTGTCAAAATAGTAGAGATTGGAATCCGGTTCACTTCCGCGAATATAGAGGATACCGAGTAGATCGTTCGGTATGCCGATGCCCGGTAACGTGGTAATTCCACGTAGAATATCGTTAGCGGTACCGGGGATACGGAGCAGCTCGCTGCCAAGGATCCGTTTTCGACTCACTGTTGATGGTGGACGATCCCCCTTTACAACGACCGTTTCGAGTTCAACGACCTCCCTAAGGAACATTTTTACCTTTGTGGTTTCATCTACTTGGACCTCAATTAATGTTTTCGTCTGTGTTGTATACGCCTCGTGGCTTACGGATACCGTCCAAGTTCCTGGCTCAATATCTGTGAACACAAATTTTCCACTTGCATCAGTTGTTTGCTGTTGATCAATTTCAATAATTCGGACCTCCGCACCTGCTAAGGGCTCACCCGTACTTTCATGCAAAACTGTTCCTTCAATTGTTCCGGTTTGGGCAAGGGCAGATAACGGAAGCGCGAAAACCAATAGTCCAAAGAAAAGATGTTTGATCATTGATAATTCCTCACAAAATAGGATTAAGTTATTACTCACCGGAGAAACTACTGTCACTACTACGAATAGTATAACCTCCACTCAGGCAATCGTACCTACTGAAAGTGATTGGGACGCTTATTATTTGACCGAGTCTAAGGTAGATAGGCTGATCTTTTAAATGCTCTTCGAAATCCTCCTCCGATACATCCTCCTCCAATTCATCCTCTGTCAGCGTATTTGAAGTTTCCATGAAAAGTGTTTTATCGCGATTTCCTTTGTCAAAATTTCCATCGCCGTTAAACTTGATAATTAGACGGGACGAGCCAGTGTCTTCGTCGCTTTCAGATTCAAAAGCGGTGCATTTGAGCATGACAGAAAAATATCGTTCATCAGGGTCGACTAACGGAAAGACTTCAGAAGAATCTACTAACGAAAATGTCTGACTGAAATTTTCTGTAAAAGAGTACTTCTGTTCTTTATTGTGAACGATGGATCTTTCCCCGCGAAAGTTATATTCTTCTCTGAAGTCACCGGAAACGGCAAGATCAAATGCTGCTCCTGCGGGAACCTCTACCGTCACAGTGGCACTGTCTGGTAGATCGATATCCGGGCAATGCATTTTACGGTCTTCACCACAACCTATAAGAAAAGGTAACGCAAATAGAAAGACGAGGGCAGGCCAACTGAATAACTGATTTAATTTCATTGTTTTTCCTTTTAACTTGATATGCACATGAATTGTCCAAACTTTGGCATATTATAGCACAATCTAAAAATTTTGACAAGACACGCCATTAGCGTGACGTGTCTTGTTTCGCATGAGTAGGATGTTGTTGAGAAAGAAAAATACGTTCAAGATGCGCTGCAACCTCTCGATCGGTTTTTTTGATCCGTTGTAGACCTTCTTTGAATCCGTACCGCTGTAAGGTCGCGAGAGCTTTCTCAAATTGTTTGGGAAAAGCGGTTTCAATATGCTTGTCCGTTGGCAATCCTTGCGATTCGGAAGTCAATAACCTTTCAAGTTCAGCATCATTTTTTGTCAATTTTTCCAAAAATTCCATCCGTCTTTTTTCTTCCTGTGCTCTTGCCATTTGCGCTGCAGCAGTAGGCTGAGTAGGTTCAGAAAATGTTTCTGCGAAATCATCATGAGGTGCGAAATTTCCATCCGCAGGAAATCCTTCCATTGATGGGAAAGGTGTTGAAGAATTTTGCTCTACTTGAATCTTTTCCCTCTTCCCACCTATTTCTTCACGGGTTATAAGCGGGGGTGCCTCACTGAGGATAGCATCATCTCCATCAAGATAGATAATATCATACCCTTCTGGATGAATACCCTTAAACAAGAGGTCAAACTTCTGTTTTTCAGTCAGAGATTGTCCATGAAAAAATGCTCCCCTTTCAAATCTACTAACGTAGACACGTCCCGGTTTGAACGGGAGAAAGGTTTTGTGGTCAGGACCAACGAAGAAACCACCCGTCACCTCCGGATCTACTGCTGCCGCTGCTTTTAGCTGTTGATACTGCCAAATGTGTCTATCTATAAAAGAGGCTTTAAATGTTTCCCAATCTTCGGTGGGTAAATTACCGGTTTCTCCTGACTGCCAGATAATCGGGTTGTTTTCAAAGTAAACTAAATTCTGACGTGCCGACAAATAACCGGAGTAATCGGCAAAATCTTCAATAACGATCCCTCTGTTAAGCAGCATCTGAACCCATTCGGACTGTGGATACTTCTCATCTATTTCGGGATACACTAACATCTCTTCAAACGAATTGAGAAGAGCCTCGACGGTTTGAGGACCTTCATGTTTTTCCGGTTCAGTCTCTTCTTCGTTTTCTGGTAGATCGAGTTCAGAAAAATCATATACTCTTACCGGAGGCGGCTCATCAACACCCTTTTTGAGTTCTTCTGCTTTTTTCTCAAAAGCTTCGTATAATTCCGCCTTTATATAATCAATTTGTGTTTTCACCGATTCAAGATAATAAGGTCTCTCCTTCTTAATTGATTCTAAAAAGGCATCCGTTTGAATTTCAACCTATTTATCTAACCAAACACGCCAAACATCAACTGGTTGTTGCTGTCCATCAATGTTATTTGAAGCACGGTTTAAGGAATCGTTACCGGCTTCAGGCGACGCTGCTTGTTGTGAGGTGGTACTCGGTAGTAAATGTTGCAATTGTGGACCTTGGTGAAACAGAAAAAAAGCGACAACGCTCAAAACTGCCAGGAGGCCAAATAACCGTAAAAACGTTTTTCTTATATTCATCTTGAAAATCTCCTTAAAATATTAGTATTCTGTTTATCAAAATATTGTCCGTTAGGTAGAGCAAAGCGAAACCCAACTTTCCTGATCATAAGCGTCTACATGTCGGGTTTCGTTCCTCAACCCGACGGACAATTTGAATGTGGACAGACTATTAGTTTCAAAATTCAATCTTGCTATAGTAGATTTTAGAATTACTTGCACACTTTTGAACTGTAGGAGGGAACTCCGATTCCCGACTACCATTGTGTTTAGTCGCGATTCGGAGATCGCTCCTACAAAAAACGTGTAAACTTATTTTTATATTCTACTATAAGAGCAAACAATAAAACGTTTGAGGAAAATGTCAGGTTTGCTGTATCCTTCAGACATTTGGTCTGATAAAAGAGGATGTTGTCTACATCCCCCGAACACTTGCAGGAATGTAGACAACGGTTTAATAATTTTCATAGACAATGACAATGCAGAAGCATTATTCATTAGAATAACGGTCCCAATCTCGCTCTACTACTGATCCAAGAGTCCCCCGCGCGTAAGCGTAGGAACTTGAAGCATTATTCGCAAAAATAACGGCTGAAACAGTTGGACTCGTCCGCACTTTCAGTTTACGAAATGGCCACCGTCCAGTTTTGTAGACTTTTGCCCATATACTACGACTTGTGCTGTCTATCTTCGTACCAGATTCTGTTGTCATACGAGCATAGCAATAGACAGAACCGCTGTAGAATTCTTTATTCTTTAATCGACCTTTAATACCGCATGAAACGAACGCGCCAGCATAATCGGCTGTAGCTTCTGTGTCGGTGTAAACTGCGGGTGCTCCGGCATCGGTGTGTTCAAAGAACATCATTAAAGTTAGGACCGAGATTAGCATTGCCATCGGGGTGGAAAAATAGGTTCTCATTGGAAACCTCCTTATATCAAAATGTTACGTTTTTCAACGCAATTTGCTTATATTTATTATAGTAAAACTTACAATTAATGGGGCACTCCTGTACCGCAATCTGCCAGATTGCGGTTTGTGGCACAAACTGGCAGTTTATGCTACTCTTTCTATTGTCCATTATGTTCCATAATAGGTTTATCAAAGTGCCCCAATAATTTCAAAGTTCACTATAAAGTGTTACGTTTTTCAACGCAATTCAATGGTTAGTTGTTATTACAAATGTGCTACGAAATACGAAGCTATTGATTATCGTTAGGGAGAGTAGTTTGTAATCCTGGCCTTATTCCGTCGTACCTACTGAAAACAGTTTGGAAGTTTATTAATGTGCCAAGTTTGAAGTACTCAGGCCAATCCTGTGGATCATTTCCGAAATCCCGCTTCAATTCATCTACTGGCGGTTTATTTCCAGGGAAATATGTTTCATCGTAATTTCCTTCCTCAGAATTTCCATCACGGTTAAACTTGATAATTAGACGGAGCGAGCCAGTATCTTCGGCGCTTTCAGATTCAAGTGCGGTGCATTTGAGCATGACAGAAAAGAACCGTTCATCAGGGTCTACTAACGGAAAGACTTCAGAAGAATCTATTAACGAAAATGTCTGGCTGAAATTTTTTGTAAAAGAGTACTTCTGTTCTTTATTGTGAACGATGGAACCCACCCCGCGAAAGTCCACTTCTTCTCTGAAGTCACCGGAAACAGCAAGATCAAATGCTGCGCCTGCAGGAACCTCTATCGTCACAGTGACACTGTCTGGTAGATCGAGATCCGGGAAATGCATTTCGCGACCTTCACCACAACCTATAAGAAAAGGCAACGCAAATAGAAAGACGAGGGCAGTCCAACTGAATAACTGATTTAATTTCATTTTTGCTGTATCCTTCAGACGTTTGGTCTGATAAAAGAGGGCATTGTCTACATCCCCCGAATAAATTCAAGGGAATGCAGACAAGCCGTAGGCATTATTTAATTGTAAGAGGCCTCTGCTTCCTCTTCTGCTGATCCAAGGTTTCCCTCTGCATAGGCATAGGAGCTTTCACAAGTGGTTTTCAATATAAGAACTGAAACAGTTGGACTATGTCTCACTTTAAGTCTACCGAATGGCCACCAGGTTCTGTAGACATACGCCCATATAGTAGTCCTTTTTCTCCTATCCTCTGTACCTGACTCTGTTGTCATATCAACATAGCAGTAGGCAGAACCACTGTAGGATTCCTTATTTTTTAATTTACCTTCAATACCACAGGAAATCTTGGCTTTAGCACGTTTAGACGTAGCAATTGCCTCGGCGTTAACTACAGGTGTTCCTGCATCGGTGTGTTGAAAAAACATCAACAAGGTTAGGAGCACGATTAGTATCGCCATGGGGGTGGAAAATTGGTTTTTCATAACAATATTTCTCCTTAATATTAAATTAAACGTTAAATTTTTAACTCAATTCAATGGTCGGTTGTTATCCAAAACAGAGATGTGTAACACTTCATTAGGAGGACAGCCGACCAAACTTTTCGAATTTTAGAAGTGTCCTTAGCATTGTTTACGAGACAATGATGATCATCCCTATACTTATAATATACATTTTTCCAGGAAGAGTTTAGCTTTTTTTCTTAAATTCCCCTTGATAAGGGGAATTTAGGGGTTAGATCGCTGAAATAGCACTTTTTAACCCCCCTACCCCCTTATATGAAGTTTAAATAAATATTTCGGTCTGGGGCGAGGTTAGGAAACCTCGCCAGCAGAGACGTACAACTGCTGCTGGCGAGGTTTCCTAACCTCGCCAAAGGACCCAACTTATTTTTTAATCTTCATTCAAGGGGGAATGCGTCCATCCTGCGTAATTTTCCTGGACTACTCAACATTTCTATGCTGCGTCCACACTAAAGGTTGCTAAAACCTGCCTCTAATGCAAGACGGTATATCTTTTCAACCTTCGCCAAAGCAATTTTGGTGATTTGACTGACCCGACCTTTAGAGATGCCGAGTGCTTCGGCTATTTCAGCACCACTGAGCTCTTGCAAAAACTTCATTTCCAGTACGCAGCGTTCCCTCTCAGAAAGTTTCGCCAAAATCTGGGGTAAGTGTTCCGAGAAACTTTCCACCTCAAGCCGCCGAATCACTTCGTTTTCCAGTGTTTCACACGTCTCCGCCTCGGCATTTAAGCCATCAATCAATGGATTCGACTCTGTAGATTCAGCATTTGTGGATTTATCAGCATTTGTGGATTGCTCGTAAAGTGGAAACGGAACATAACGTAACGCCTTTCTCCGCTCGGCCCAGAGTCGGTTACACACGCACGCCTTAATAAACGTGGTGAGACTGGCACCACTCGGATGGTTCGGGTCATACTCTGGCATTCTTTCCAGAATTGTCAAAAAAGCAATTTGATAGAAGTCTTCCTTCAAATTTGCCAATTGCGCGTTGTTTCTTGTAGCACAATTGACACACTGACGAATGGATGGGTTAGCAGAGAATGGGTCCCCTGGATCAATCTT
>PYJA01000055.1 GCA_003635185.1 Candidatus Poribacteria bacterium
CGCATAACTACATCCGGCCCGAATTCTCTCTATTCACAGTGGGCTTCTTCCCTCATTTTTCGCTGTCACTGAACGTGTTACGGTCCCCTCCCATTCAAGAATTGTTCCGAAGTTGACTTTATCTTGAGCAAAAACCAATTCTCCAGGATATTCCCGCTGGTTATTAACAAGCACAATCACCAGTACTGAAATTAATAGAATAGGGACAATGATTGTTGTGATAATGGAACGTTTTGACATGATATTACCTCAGTTGCTTAAATTTTCCCCACGTTGTGGTTAACTTTGTTTGCGGTGAAACAGCAAGCCCTGGTCCCGAAATCTTGAATGAATCCACCCATGCATGTCCAACTCGAAGTCCATTCCCTATAATGACAAACCCAAGAATCTCAACAGAAGAAAATTCGGGGTCTTTAAAATCCGCGCGTTTTTCACCATCCGCGAACCACTGAATATGTCCTTTATTAAAACGTAGTTCCATGGATGCCAACTCTCCAGTGTCCCACCATGTGTCAGGATGAAGCGGTTCCTCATGTGCCCACCAATTCGGTGTATTCCACGTGTAAGCTTGTGTATCTATGAAATGGGTGTTAAAAATATAGAAATGCGGAAGCTCTGGAAAGTCGGGGAACCTCCGTCCAACGGCTATCCCAAAATTCGCATTTTTTGAACTCAAATTGTTAACGGTAACCGTGAACGACTCGTACTCAGGTTTTTTTACTTGTCTCTGAATAACACGGTTGTTAGCAAAAAATTCGTAGGTCTCGTAGTTGCCTGGAATTCCCTTAAATTGAAACAATCCCATGCTAAAGTCTGGTGCCTGAATTGTTGTCCTTAAGAAACCATCTCTAACTTGCCACACAGAATTCTCACCCCACAGTTCCCAATCATCTTCCTCCAAAACATTAAAATCATATAGAAAACTCTGCGCGGAAGCAGATAAAGGCAAAGCACTAAACATGACGATTAACACTCGACCTATCAAGGTTTTTGCCATCTGTTTCATGTGGTACCCACCCTACCTTTAGCTAAGTGCCTTGTGTGTTCAATACCTTTTTAACTCTCCCCACGTTGTGGTTAACTTCACTTGTGGTGAAACGGATAACCCCGGTCCCGAAATCTTGAATGAATCTACCCATCCACTGCCAACATGGACACCATTTGATTGAATTAAAAACCCAATAATCTCAATAGAGGAAAAATCAGGGTCTTCAAAATCAGCACGTTTTTCACCATTCACGAACCACTGAAAGTGTCCCTTATTAAAACGAATTTCCATAGATGCCAGCTCCAATATCTCATTTAAAACATCAGGATGGCGCGGTTCCTTTTTCCACCACGGACTTGCATGCGACCACTTGTAAGTTTTTGCCTCTATTCCGTAAGTGTTAAACACATAAGAAAAAAGATATGTTTTGCTTATTTCGGGAAATCTCTGTCCAATTGCTATACCAATATTCATACGTTTTGAACCTAAATTGTTAACAGTAATTGTGAATGACTCATGCCCCGGTTTTTTTTCCTGTCTCTGGATTAAACGGTTATTAGCAAAAATTTCGAATTTCTCGTAGTTACCAGGAATTCCCTTAAATTGAAAAAATGCAGCATTAAAGTCAATCGGTTGTATTTCTGACCTTAAAAAACCATCTCTAACTTGCCACACAGAATTGTCACCCCACAGTTCCCAGCTATCTTCCTCCAAAACATTAAAATCATATAGAAAACTCTGCGCGGAAGCAGATAAAGACAAAGCACTAAACACGACGATTAACATAATACCTATCAAGGTTTTTGCGAGCTGTTTCATGTGGTACCCTCCCTACCTTTGCGCCATTGATAAAATGCAATAGGAAAAGATATACCTCTCTTCCCATTGCTTAAAAATGGTGAAACTTTTAATTCTAATTCAACTCTATGCAATCGAACCAAGTTCCTTCTAAGTTTCCATCTATTACCCGTCGACTAAGTGTATCTGGTGTATCGGGGTGAAATTCGGGATCCCCAAATTCATCATCAACTTCTTTTGCAAATCTTAAGTATAAATAGGTAGGACCATCCGGTCTATAAACCCAGGTGCCTATTTTGTAGTACATCGGACAGATATATTTCGTACCATCATTTTCGGTATGCTTTCTATACCCTGTTACCTCGGCTTCACCTGTTACTATGAGGGAACCCTCACCGCTTTCATGTATTTCGTATCCTGCCCAAGGATATCCAACATCAGTGTTAACACCATTACTAATATAATCCCATTTAATATCACGGTTGAGATAAATGTAGGCGTAAGTGGTTCCCCATGGAGGTGCGTCATGGTTTGTACTAAAATTCCAAACTTGGTTTCTACTCCAATTAACAGTACCTGGCTTTGATGATACTGAAATATAAGCATTCTCATTTGTGTATGTGATTTCAAAACCTTGGTTCCAGTCTCCGCCGTTTAAAGTGGTGTTATTGATTTCTGGACCGAAATACATATCTTCTGGATTAGGATTATCGGGATCATACCTGTAATAAGGCCCCGCTGCTGTCGGATAAGCGGTTTCTAAACCAGGAGTTAGTCCAGCCTTCAAAGAAAATGTAAAAAAACCGATTGACAAAACCGCAACGGGAAGTAAAGCGGTCAGGATTAAATCTAATGCTTTGCGTGGTTTACGCATTTTTTTGTCCTCCTAAATAAATTGGTATAATTTCTGATGAATCAGAAACTGACCTATATTTTGTATTATATCACTTTTTATGTCAAGTAAAATTTCGTATTTTTTCTCTAAACGTTTCAGTTGCAATTATTGAAGTATTGACTGACCACGATCCCAGGAATCTTTCAGTCTCTTTTCATTGCTCGGAAAATCGTGCTCCCGATATTTCGGGTTAGGTTGGACTGATTCAGGATAATCAATTTTCCAGAGCCGGAACCCTTCAGGTTCACATCGTACTTTAGAATTCGTATCATATATCAATGAAAAACCAGGAATTTCTTCCAGAAAGAGATATAACCGCACTGTGAGTAAGCGCGCAGCGCCTGCTGAAAGATAGAATGCTTGCGATTTTCCATTTGCTTCGTCACGAAAAACAACCACAGAACCGGGGACCCCTGTTTCCTCATGACTGATATGTGATCTACCAACCCGTAATTCTGAGGGGGGTAGGGAAAATTCCCCGTCTTTGGTTATTCCATGAACCGTTGCAGACCATGTATTGCCATCGGATTTAATTGAGACACCTCTTAATATCCATTTTCCTGGTGGATAGTTCTTTCCATTTAACGAAAGCGTATCCATAGCTCTATAACTATGTGGAATAAAGTCTGTTTGCTGTACGGAATGCGTAACTTCATGGCTGCGAACTGGCATGAGAAAATGAACAGATGCACCACGGTCATAAGTTTCATCGGATCCCGTATACGTGACAGTATCAAGTTTAAGAAGTTCATTCGTCGTTATCAATAGATGTGTAACATTGTGTGTTTTTAAAAATGTAAGAGCTTCGGTAGAAGATACACCGCTAAAGACATGCCGTGCTATCAAAAATATCCAGTATGGAATGTAGTGGTCTTCGTCAACAACAGTTGCACGTTTTGCAAACCAATGGACCTTGCTTCCGTAATCCCACCATGCCGCAATAACAGCGTTTTCATCGGTATGCTCTGCTATATCAGCCAACTGCTTCTGCAATTTCGGTGAACGAGGTATTGCTGTCTCCCGAACAGCCTCGGTACTGGCGCGGACAAATCCTTTGTGCAGAGGGAAAGGAGCAGGATTAAAAACGCTACCTACAGAAAAAACATCTGAACTTGTGAAAAGGATGAGAATACACACGGTCGCGAGGCAGCCAAACCTTTGGAGATGGGATATTTTAAGCCGTGCCAACTTGTACAGCAGCAAAACTCCGAAGAGTGTACACGGGACTGCCATGCCAAGAAAAATCCACCCTACGAAACTACCTACATTAGATAGACGGTATCCGATATATAGTTCAGAAGCTATGATAAGACTTATCATACACAATTCTGTTGGCAAGGTTTCAGATACAGTTCCCGACCTGATAGCAGATCCGTTTGCATCAGTCTGCTCAGACGAATCATTTTCAATTCGCTCCCGCATACACCTACGCAGTACTGTCCAAAATAGCAAACTCACTAAGACAGCAAACACTGGGTCAATGAAAAAGAGGTATCGCTCTGCACCACGGCTGCTGGAGAGACCAACAAGGACCCATATTAACACAAATAGGGACTTACTATTTCCGAGGTTGTCTCCTGTTCGAAGGATATATGCTACGCCTATCGTAATCCCGCCTATCAAAAAAGAAAGGCCAAAGATACTAAAAGAGACATCTGAGTTTGTAAGGAAAAGAGAAAGGAGAGTTCCACAAAGCGCGATTTCAAAGCCAATAAGAGCTAACCGAAAAATGGCACGCTCTTTTGAGAAGAAATTGTAAACGAGGACACCACAACCTGCCATTGCAGCCAAGGCAATGACTGAATACCTACTGAGAAACCTGATGCCGCTTAAATCAAAAAGTTCAAAAACAGTTAGCATGAGTCGACTTTGCCCTAATGGCGAGACAAAATTGTCAAACAACCGACGAAATGTTTCACCGATATCAGGTGACTGCAACAGAGCAAATCCCGCCAACAGGAAAGTGGTGATAACACAACCGAAAAGGCATCGATGGATGTTACTGTGCCTTGAGAATTCCAACATCCGTTTCCATAATGAAATGGGTGTTTTTGTTTTGGTAGTTGTTAGATTCTCTTTCCCAAAAAATGTGAGGCTACAGAAAAGGACAATTGTCGGAATCACAATTGCCAGGAAAGCATAAGGAATCCAGAGGTTATGATAGGCGCGCGTAAATGTGAAAGCAAGTACGGTAAAGCAGAGATACCAAATAACGTAAACCAATGCACTTTGTCGAGAAAAACGTCCCCGCAGCACACGGACACCGATCCAGATAGCAAGCATACCTGTCGCGAGCCCTACCCCTTCCCAAGCAAGTGCGATCAATCCTGCAGCAATTCCTGATACAGCTGCATATAAGTATCTTATCAGTTTGCCACTTGTTGCTTTGGAGGCAATATCAGAGGACAAATTCGTTTTCGGAATCGCGGATTCTGCTTTCAGATAGAACAGGAACATAACCAACCACAACAATAGAACAAAAGCATCTCTATCAGCGAAACCAGCGGCGGAACGATGCAGATTTAAGGATGGGAAAATAGCAGTGAAATTGACCGCAAGAAGAGCGATGGACGTATCAAAAACATGCCGCCATAGGACAAAAAGCACTAACAGACATAACGCATAGCACACAACAGAGGCATAAACTGCAACCGTGTAGAGACTTATGTTTGGAAAAAACCGATGCAGAAAGTTATAACTGTAAGCGAGGACATAAGAAAAAAGATTGAGAGAAGTTGATAAATCCCGACCTTCCAACTGCCATCGTTGTGTGTCGATTTTGGGTAGGTGTCCTTGCGATACAATCAGATCGGTTTGGCGCAGAAAACGATAGGAATCTGTACCAAGTAAATATGTTTCTTCCAAGTGCGGGAGATTTGCTGTCCGGACAAATACACAGAGAAGAAGCGAACTACTGAGTAAGCAAATGAGTACAACAGACAAAATTGACTGTTTTATCCACCGTTGACAGAACAACCAAATTTTGGTAAAGCACTTCATGATTCACACCTCTAACGTTTTATGAAGCGGTAGGTTGTATTTAAAATATATTTTCGATCAAATACCTATTTTAATTTAAAAAGGAGCGTATAAGAAGTTTCGCGTGTTTAGCTTATTTAGGGGCGTTTTAACTTTCCCCAAGTTGTCGTTAATTGCCTTTCTCGTAATCGCACTTCGCGTAACTGTTCACCAAGAAGATAGTATTGAGGGATACCACTACCCGAAATAGAAAAGGTTAATATACGACCAGAAAACCACTCACCTGGAGGTTCAAACACAATCATCAAACCTACGACATCGATCTTAGTGATATCCTCATCAACGAATTCTGTTATAAGCAGGTCTTGCGTCCAGAGTTGAAACTTTCCAATATTAAAAATCACCCTTATGTTGTCTGAAGTCAATCGGAACATAAGTCCATAATCTGCTTTCACTGCACCTCTTTTGAAGACTCCCTTGGTGGAAAATTGCATTTTTGTTACCTTTTCGGGACTGAATATATAACCCTTGGCAAAGTCAGGTCCAGGGAGTCGTTTGCCAAGGAATAAACCCAACTCACCAGATATATCTGGGTCGTGCCTTGCGTAACTTATACCTTCACCCAATACTGTTAATCTACTAAGCCGAAATTGATGAGCGTTCCAGTGCAGAAAATCTGCTGCTGGATGTCCCGCACGCGGTTTCGTAATACGACCAGCCAGGTATCCCTCCTTCACTGGAAGTCCTCCAGGATTGCCTTTGAAAGTTATCCATTTTACAAAAAAAGGTTCCTCTTCTACAACTCGTTCCCACCCGTTGAGAACGTCCGCATCAAAATCATCTATCCAGGTATCGGCATGACTGGATTCAATTGTGTAAGAACTCAAGAGTATTGCACAAGAAACAATTATAATTATATATTTTCTGATGTGCAAATAAGGATCAAAAAGTTCTGGAAAACCAAAAATCAAAATATCAGTTTTATTTTTCATAGCACTCTTCCTTCTTGGAATATCTCTATTAATAACGTGAGTTTGAAAAAGTTTTCACCCGCAGTGTTCTCTGTTATTTTTCGCAAAAAACCGCACAACCTAACAAGTTATGGGACAAAAGGACTGCTTTTGGACCCATGAAAAGTGTTTAGAGCGAACTCACATTTTTATTATCAAACTCGCGTTAATTATATGAGGGGTGTGCATAAATTAGATCGTGATTGACTTTAGTCAGGATAAAGGTTAGACTCTTTAAAAAGGTTTTCAAATCCTAAAATATTAAGGAGTATTAACCATGAGTTATCCTGACATGAGATATTATATCACATTTTTCTTTAGATGTTACAAAAATTTTGAGAAGTCTAACTACTACCATCAAACTGAACAGCAAGGGTGCCCTAAAGCGTATACCGATATTTCACTGATCGTCTTTTTTACGGTGATGAAGCTTAAAGGGAT
>PYJA01000056.1 GCA_003635185.1 Candidatus Poribacteria bacterium
AATATCAGCACAGAACAACTCACCCCGCACCAAGTCTGTGTTATCGCACGCGTCCGGTGACAAGTTGAGTTGATGTTCAAGTGTTTCAAAAGCATCGGAAAGATAAACACATCCCGTAGCCATAAACCTATTCGCATCTTATGTGAAGTATATGCCAAACTCATCGTCGCAATCATCAGGCATTGGATTATGTTAGGTGTAGGCTGGCGATGTTTGAAGCATAGTCTGATGAAAACAGCAAAACTTGTTGCGACCTACGCACGCATACTCGCAATAAGTTTTCGCACTTCTCTTTTGGCGCTTCGGCAAACTTTTGATGAAATAAAACGCGCTTTCCAAAACGCATGCTACATTGAGAGGCGTGCTAATAGAGACACAACATTGGAATATCTTGAAAATGCAGCAAAAACTCACTAAATTGACGCTTATGGTGCGGTTAGGAAACCGCACTTACCGAGATGAATCGCGTTAATTGGTATAAGTAGCGCAAACTCTTAAGTTTGTGCTACAATAATGCTTAAGTAATTATGGATTTTGCAGTAATAATCCAATAGGATAGGAAGATTTTTATGGAACAAGCAACAAACTACACAAAACCTTTTATTGTTGACAAAAACTTGGGGGCGGCACTTGATATAGACAATACCGAACTCCCACAAACTACTTCCGATGGCACGCCCATTGTCTCACCTACGCAGGAACAGAAATATCTATTTGATATGCGCGGCTGGCTCTTAGTCCCTGGCGTGTTATCTGGTGACGAACTGGAAGAGATACAAGCATTCTGTCATCGTCTTCGTCATGAACCGGAGTCTATCCCGGAACATGAACGTTCTCCTCTCGGTGGACCGATGGAAAAACTATCTGATCACCCAAACGTTGTCGGATTTCTAAACGAGTTTCTGGCACATCCAGCACTTTCAAGCCAAGAATGTTACGGCTTCCGCATGGAGTCGTGCCACATGTTCTATCGAACTGTCGGAGATGGTAACTTTGGACCACACAATGGCAACGGTATGCTCCGTTTTCCTGGTGATTCCCACCTCTATCGGTGTATCCCAGGTAGAGCCTACAGCGGTTTGACACGTATTGTTTGGGAACTTAATCCTGTCAAATACAGACAGGGGGGTACACTATTTATAACAGGCAGCCATAAGGCAGTTTATACCGCACCTGATAGTATTCGGACTCCAGATTCTCCGATTTGGGATACCTATGAATGCCCTGCGGGATCGCTGCTCTTTTTCACAGAGGCGTTAACACACAGCACACACCGATGGACAAATGAGGAGAACGATAGGTTAGCAATTTTCAGTTGTTATAACACTGTGAATAGCAAGTGGCACGATTGGAATCCACATCCGAAGCTGTTGGAAGAAATGCCTGCTAAACGGCAGACGCTTTTTAGACCCGTCCGTGCCGCAAATAATTTGATCCAATAAGCATAATAATATAGCAGGTTTCGGAATTATTTGGACACTTTGTGCCAACGAGGTATGGCAGGGGCACGTGTCCCCTGCCATCAAAATCAGTTATTGATTGTCTGAAGATGTCCTATGGCTTAACTTTTTCAGCTCCCCCCACGTTACTTTTTTTTTACCTTGTGGGGTGACCGATAACACATCATCACTGATCCAATCCACCTCATTGTCATCGCCTGGGTGTTTGGTGATCTGAACCATCTCATCTGTCCTGAGATGATACTTATAGATATTAAGCGGTTGGTGCACTAATTCCCCATCAGGTCCTCTAGGCTGTCGTTTATTCAGGACCTTCTCCCGCCCGCTGAAAAGGATAGATTTGCCGCCATTCATCCAGGCAAAACCCACAGCCCTTAAGTTTTTCGGCACATCTAACCGTCTGATCGTTTTGCCGTTTCTATCGCAAATCACAATATAGAACCCTTTCCGGATAAAAGCGATAACATTCGGGGCTTGCTCCTCCCAAACAAAATCTACTTGTGAATACACGATCTGTTGACTATCGGGCGACCAGCGCGGCTCCCACCTCGCGGTGTTCACCCCACCCGGTGGAGGGGGTGAGACGATCTCGCGTGCCTTACGCCCATCAGCGTTCATAACCCAAAGACTATTCCCACCGGTACCATCGTTTAAACCCAGCGTCGTTGAATACACAATATGTCTCCCATCCGGAGACCAATCAGCACTGGCATAATTTATATCTGCTATCTTTCTGATCTTACCGGTTCCAATATCTAACACACGCACGCTCCAGACAGCCTTCCCATCAATACGTTCCTCCCAGTCAAACACAACCTTTTTTCCATCGGGTGAAAAGGCTAAATAATCCCACTTCCCGTTATTGAGGACAGCGAGTTGCTCAAGGCCTGTGCCATCCGGATTTATCCGGTAAAGCGTATTCTGACTTTCAAAAAAAAATTGTCCGGTGGGGGTCCAGCGCGTGTTCCACATCCTGGGTTTCCCATCATAAACAAGTGTCTTATTGCTCCCATCGTCGTTCATGACGTAAATAGCTCTATCTGTACCAAAGGGGGTTGGGGTAGACAGAAAAACGATCTTTGCACGCGCCACCATCGGACAGAACAACAGAACCAAAAGTATACATATCCGTTTCCAAAACTGCATCGATTCCTCCTCTTTGTCCCATAACCTGTTAGGGTGTGCAGAAATGTAGCATAACCTGTTAGGTTGTGCTGCTTTCGAACTTTTAGAAGCAGCCCCTTTGACGGAGCTGCTTCAGTTAATCAGAACGGGGCATCCTATTCTTCATCATTACGATCAAATACCTCAGAATTTCCGATAAAGTAGTGGTCTGCCCCGGCGAATCCACCGACAACAAGCCGAACATAAGCATCCGAGGTGACCTGATCATTACCTTCGAATGGTCCCACATCAGGGTGCGTAAGGGTATCGGAGTTTGAATAACCGCCAACATCCGAGTTGATGAGTTGTGGATCGAGGTTGCCCTCGTCATCCAGCGGATCCTCGCTTTCAATCGCATCGCGCCCCGTCAAAGTATGTCTGAAACGGGAGTAAGCCCATATACCCTTCCCCTTCTTTGAGTTGGACGCAGAAACATAACACTCCATCACAATATCACCTCCGCTGTAATATTGTCTCGTGAGTTCCGCATATCCTGAAGCACTTGGGTTTTTTTTCGGAGTCACCTGCGGTTCGTACGTGTATTTTGACTCAAATAACCGCAAAACGTAGGAATCGGTAGCAAAGTGGGAAGTGCCATCAGCCTCAAGCCATCCAACTTCTGCCTTGATCGTGCGCTTAACCCCCTTAAGGCTGCCAGCAAGTGTATAAGGACTGAAATAAGCTTGAGTCTTTTCATTACCGCCATCACTATATCCTGCAAAATTCCCATCAACATACCACCATACACAATAAAAAGGCACATCCGTTTTTAGATATGCCGTGTGATATGTGTAACCTCCCCACGAGTAATCCTCCGTATCGGAGGGGAATTCTGTGATTTCAAACCCTTCACTACTCGTTACGATCCCGAACAAACATATTATTGCGACACTTAGGATCGCAAGTTTAAGCGTTTTCATTGATATTCTCCTTCTGCTTTGATAGCAGTTATTGAACTTATCACACTGAACGTCAGTTGCGTCCAGCGGTATCTTTCTTGATTTTGACAGTCCCGAAAGGAGAAATGTTGGCAGGAAAATGAAAGTTGCTGTCAACTGTTTCCTTCGGGCCCGCTGGTTTTCATATTCCAATCACAGTCCATCTGTGATATAATGAAAACCAGCCCTGTCATTCTGAATCAATGGCATGGCCGCGCGTTGAGAGTGGGGTTAACACTATCAGCGCGCCCCAGCAACAAGCCGGGTAAGCGTGCCCAGGTGCAACATACACACATCTTGTGCATTTATCACACCTTTTGTAAAGTATAATACATAACTTTACAAAAAATGTCAACTACTTACTTTATAAGTAATTTCCATTTTTAAGTATTATACAATGTTTAAATTTTTTGCGCAACAACTTTTTTCTTCAGGACAGACGAATTTTCTTTTGAAATCCCTTGAATGAGGATTAATTTATTAATTCGGTAATTTTCGGTCCGCACGAGGTAGGTACATCTCCCCTGCTGGCGAGGTTTCCTAACTTCGCCAATGTCCAGGTAATTGCGGATTTCACTATAACCTGATATTGCCTCAATCTATCTGCGGGTCAAGCGCGTCCCGTAAGGCATCTCCGAGAAGGTTGAAACCTAAGACAATAAGAAAGATTGCCATGCCAGGAGCCGTAACAGCCAATGGTGCCTTGCGAATATGCTTTGTATTTTCATTCAGCATTGCCCCCCATTCAGGTTCACCTACCTCTGCACCGAGTCCGAGAAAACTGAGTCCAGCAGCGTCTAAAATAGCAGCACCGATGCCTAAAGTAGCTTGAACAATCAACGGCGCAAGGCAGTTGGGTAAGACGGTTGTAATCAGTATACGAATATCACTTGCACCAATCACTTTGGCAGCGGTGACATAGTCTAACTCACGGACTTTAAGAACAGAAGCGCGTAAAATCCGCGCGTATTGCGGGATATAAACAATAGAGACAGCAATAATTGCATTTGTCAGACTCTGTCCCAAAATAGTGACAATCACCATCGCAAGCAGAATACTCGGCATCGCAAGCATCATATCCATTACACGCATAATTAGATTATCTAACCATCCGCCAAAATAGCCAGCAATTGCACCGAACAGCGTGCCGAACCCGAGTGAGAAGGTGATTGCAATCAAACCTACCTTCAGTGAGATACGCGAACCGTAAACAATTCGGCTAAAAACATCACGACCAGTCCCATCCGTGCCAAGGTAGTGTTCACCGGACTGCCCTTTGAGGCGTTTTGCGATTTCAGCTTGCATCGGGTCGTGCGTTGCAATAAGCGGTGCCAAGATTGCCACGATGACAAAAAAGAGGATTATAGACGCACCGATAGTAGCAGATGGATGCCGCAGGAGTTTTCGGAAGACATTGGGTTGACCTATTGATATTGGCGTTTCATTCATTTCGCTTCATCTCCCACTCGGATGCGTGGATCAAAATATGCATACAAAAGATCAACAATGAGGTTGACAAACATAAATAGAAACGAAACGAAAAGCACACCGCCTTGTACAGCGCGGACATCGCGAGCTTCCACAGCACTGCGTAACCATGAACCGAGTCCGGGCCAAGAGAAAATGTGTTCGGTTAAAATCGCCCCGCCCATCAGATACCCAAATTCAAGACCTATTACAGTCAAAACAGGCACCATACTATTTTTCAATGCATGTTTGATAATCACTACCCATTTCGATAACCCTTTTGCATAAGCAGTCGTTATATATGGTTCATTTAAAACTTCAAGCAGACTTGAACGGGTCATCCGGGCAATAATCGCTAACGGAATTGTGCCTAAAGTAATTGCAGGTAGCACCAGGTGTGCGATTGCATCTTTAAATGCAGCAAAGTTGCCCGCAAGTAAGGTATCAATTAAGTAGAAACCGGTACGAGATTCAATATCCAAACTCAAAACGGTATCTAAACGTCCCGTGGCAGGCAATATCTTTAAATAATAGGAAAAAAGCAGAATTAACATCAATCCAAGCCAGAAGATCGGCATTGAGATCCCCGCAAGAGATGTAGACATTGAGAAATAGTCCCAAAATTTACCACGATAGACAGCAGCAACGATACCTGCTGCAATACCGAAACAGATTGAAAATGCCATCGCTGCCAGCGTTAATTCGGCAGTTGCAGGAAAATAACGTTTGATTTCTTCTAAAACAGGCTGCTTTGTCTTAAAGGAGCGTCCTAAGTCGAGACGTACGAGGTCCCAAAGGAATTTCGCGTATTGGTGATACAGCGGTTTGTCAAGTCCCATATCTTCTCGGAGTTGGGTAAGTACTTCTTCAGTGGCGCGTTCACCCGCAATCGTAAGCGCTGCATCACCAGGGATAAGATGTACCATCAAAAAAACGAGGAGGGATACCCCAAGAAGTGATAAACCGATGGAGAGAAAACGTTGGATTAGATACGAGAGCAATATTCAAGCCTCACACGGCACAGAAAAAGATCATATAGTCCTTATAGCGGCGTGAACTTAGAAAAACGGGTTGTGTAACTTCTCTTCACCCACGGTTGTCGCAGGACCGTGACCAGGAAAAAGTCTGACATCATCAGGTAGCGTTAGCAAATTATCGCGAACACTATTAATTTCATCTTGATAGGAGATGTTTGGTCCGCCGACCGAACCCGCGAAAATTGCATCGCCTACAAAAGCTGCTGTTTGCGTTAGGAAGCTACAACCACCGGGCGTATGTCCTGGCGTATCAAGCACAGTCACCATAAGCGCGCCAATTTCTACAACGTCCGAATGGACGAGTTCCCGCAATTTGCCAGCACTACGAGGTTTCGGTTCTTTCTTATGGATATAAGCTTGGCATCCGGTAGCATTTTCGAGTTGAGGTAACCCATCGGTATGGTCTTTATGTGAATGAGTTAATAAAATAGCGGTTGGGTTAACTTTACGTGCATCAAGTTGTTCCAAAATAAGGTCAGGGTGTGCTGCAGTATCAATGATTGCGGCTTCATCTGTAGCTCTACAGATTAGAAGGTATGCGTTGACCGGCCACCCGCCAACAGGTGCGCTTATCGTTATTACATCAAGGCTTGCATCATCAGATTGCTGAATAGGATTAGGTTCCCACTGTTCTGTCGCAATTGCAAGTAGTTTTGCACCATCTAAATTAAGGACCTCTGCCAGTTTATAGACTTGCGCTTCTGTTGGTTTTAAGGTATACTGTTCCATACGTGACAAATCTGATTCTGTGATACCAGCGGCTGTGGCTGTTTCACTTTGGGACATACTTTGTCCACGTCGGGCTTTACCAATAATATCACCAAATTCGTCTTCAAGTGCGTATGCCATGAATGTGTTCTCCTTTATTGTAGGGTTAGAGAAATTATAGCAAAAAAATCGGTATATGGCAATTCAAAATAGAAAAACAGAAGAAGGAGTAATCTTATGCAAGTTCCAAAAAATATTTATGAACAAGCTGAGATATCCCTCACGCCCATAAAAACTGATATGACGTTGGAAGAATTCCTTCAAAATGACATAGAGGGATATGAGTATATTAAAGGAGAATTAGTGCCGATGTCCCCACCAACGATGGAACACGGTGAAATAAGTATGAGCCTTATTTTACCTTTAGGTGCTTATGTTCGTGAAAAGCAGTTGGGTCGTCTGTACCCTGCAGATACAACATTTAAGTTAGATGACAGATTGGTAAAACCTGATATTGCGTTTGTTTCAACAGAACGATTGCCAGAAAACAGACGTCAGGGATCCCCAATACCTCCAGACCTGGCAGTTGAAGTGGTTTCTCCGACAGATTCTCAATCTAAGGTTGTTGAAAAAGCGCTTGCCTATCTGAAAGCAGGAACTCGCCTTGTTTGGATTATTGAACCTATTGGCAAAACGGTAACGGTCTATCGTTCGGAAACAGAGATAAAAACACTCACACGCAAAGACACGCTCACTGGAGAAGATGTCGTCGAAGGATTTTCTTGTCCAGTAGCACAACTTTTTGAATAGATACGATGCCAATACCATAAAAACTGCGGAGGATGAAAATGAATCCACAAAATATAAACGAATTTCCACAAGAATCCCATCCACCAGAGAACTATTCAATGACGTTGGAGGAATTTCTTGAGAGCGATTTAGAGGGATATGAGTATATTAAAGGAGAAGTAATACCAATGCCAGCTGCCTCATGGGAACACGGCTTAATTTGCTCAAGGGTCTTTTCACGTTTAGTTTTATATGTACAGGAATATCAACTCGGTGAAGTAGTTACACCGGATACAGGTTTCCAGGTGGGGGAACGCGTGCTAAAACCAGATGTTGCATTCC
>PYJA01000057.1 GCA_003635185.1 Candidatus Poribacteria bacterium
CGTTGGGGAACTGATCCAGACACGGTTGTACCAACAGAGGTAAAGACTGCTGTTGACACCCTCGGACCAGAGCAGATAGTTTTCGGTTCTAATTTGCCCGAATACCGACCCATTCAGGTTATTAACGCCTTAAAACGTTTGGAACTCGGTGATGACGCTGAAGCATTGATCTTCGGAGATAATCTTGCACGTATTTATGGATTAGATTAAGTTATTCATAGTCCTTTGATGGACATGTTATTTATCTACAACCTTTAGAGAACATGTTTAAATGCAACACCTTTATGAAAAACTACGTGACGACACATTAAAATGGCGTAAAGATGGATACCCCTGCCAAGATTACCCGCTTATCGGAGAGGTACTACGCCACCAATTTGAAGGTGAAGCAGGCGATCGCGTCCAACTCAAATACCTCCGTGAACCGCAATTCCAATCTCTGGAACTCTATTGGTATATCAGATTAGTCATGGAAACCCCGCATATTGTTGATCTCTATAAACACTACTATGATACGACTGGCGATATACGCGATTTCTGTGAAGCATTCGGTATTCCAATCACTCCAAACGAAGCGATATTGATTCAGAATGTTGATGCCATCATTAAATTAGTAAAAGAAAAACCAGAATTCTTTAAACAGAAGAGAATTGATCCTGTTTACGAAGCAATAAGCTTGCCTTATGCAAGTTACATCTTTGCGCTTGCGATGGGCACAGGCAAGACGGTTCTCATCGGCACTATTATTGCAACCGAATTCGCGATGGCACTCCGCTACCCTGACGGCAAATTTATGAAAAATGCTCTTGTCTTTGCTCCCGGCACAACGATTATTGAGAGTCTACGTGAGATTATGGTTTCGCTTTTGATGGTTTTAATGTGGAAACAGCTACAGGTGGCGAAGTAGAGGCATGGCTCGCAGCAGCAGGTGGTGGAAGTTCTGGACAATCTGGAAAAAAAGCATGTAAATGTAGTTACAAAAGTGTAAACCGTTGTAAATGTAAGGGTTCACCGAGTGGTAAGCCTTGTAAGGGAAAATGGGCACATGGATGTCAAGATAACTGTGCAAAGAATAATCGTTGCCAGACTAAGGGGAAATGTATTTGGGAGTGGTGTATATCCCACCAGAAGACAAAACCAATGATGATTGGCACGCGATGCGAAAGACACCAAAACCCAGACGATTATTGTGACCAGAGAAACAAAGGTAGCAAAAAAGGAACCTAAAGGATATGAATAAAAATAGTTTCACTTTTTTGGAACTGCCACAAGACGCGATTGCCCGTTTTGGATGGGGGCACGTAGATGATCTAGCTGTTTCCGAAGATGAAATGTATTTGGCAGTTGGTAGTTGGGCTGGTGTGTGGTGGTTCGACCTCACCACACACCAGTCCGTTACTTTGTTTGAAACGAGGAGAGGCATGGTCAACCGCATCGCCCTCTGTTCAGGGCAACCCTGGTTGGCAGTGAAAAACACGGACAAAAATGGGAATGAGGTCATTAAGATATGGGATACGCAAAGACAGCAACGTCTCGCTGTCATGGAATATCCTGCGCGGTTGAGGGAGGATCCACCTCTAAATGATTTATGCAGTCTCTGTTTTTCTTTATCAGGGCAATGGCTTGCTGTAAGTCGTGATGGTAGCGTTATTGTTGACATCTATGAGTCGTTAACCGGTAGATTGCACACAGAACTGAAATTATCTTCTGAAGAAGTCGATATAGGATGTGATGCTAATGGATTCAGTTGGGATTTTAGTGGTGCTTTGGCGTTTTCACCAGATAATCGTCTCTTTGCATCGTCACAAAAGGCTGATTTTATCAGCGTCTGGGATATAACGACCTGTAAACGCATCATTCGCCTCACAGGACATCCCGAAGGTGTGCATTCTCTCAGTTTTTCATCTTGCGGTCAGTTCCTTGCAGCAGGCGGTGTGAAGGGGACTGTGCAAGTCTGGGAGACTGCCACGTGGCAGCTGCAGGAAACATATCCATCGTCGGATAACACTCTGATGAACGTTTCCTACGCACCCGATGGCACGCTGCGGGCAGCAGGTCTCTCTCACGATCAATGCACAATCACTGTGTGGAATGTCGCACGGCAAAAAGAGGTCTATACGTTTCAGGGAAAAAAATATTGTAAAGCTGAAATTTATCCTATTCACTTTTCCAATGGGACACATCTTGCCTTCCAAAGCGATTTTAAAGTCCAAGTCAAGTCAGTGGACAGGGCAGAACCCCCCGCAATATTACCGTGGGAACTTGGCGATCTGCATTCTCTGGTATTTTCACCTGATGGAAAGACGCTTGCTGCGGGGTATCGGCAATTTGGTGGAGTTGTGCTATGGGATGTTGCAACCCATCGTCCGCAGCGTGTCATTACAGAACCGCGTTGTCA
>PYJA01000058.1 GCA_003635185.1 Candidatus Poribacteria bacterium
CATTTTCAAGGAGATGTCGCTTCCACTCTGAGAGTTGATTTTCGTTGAGATTATGGCGTCTACAGACTTCTGCTTGGGAACTGACACCGCTGAGGACTTCGAAAACAAGTTCGGCCTTAAACTCAGGGGTGAATCTTCTTCGTTTCGCCATTGGATACTCCTTTCTGTGAGATTGTTAGTATAGCACAATCTTCCTTTAGGGAGTGGTCCAAAAAACCGTAGGCAGTACAAACCATCTATGAAGAATTGCCTTCTGTTCCACTGTCGGAAAGATTTCTATCTTCTTTGATTTGGTCACGGTATCGCCGGAGTCCAGACAGTCTACGGGAAAAGACATGTAGAATTGTGAGGAGATCGGCAGTAAGTTCTTCCTCTGGGCTATAAACAATTTCGTCGAGAACCACGACTTCTCCACCGTTTTCTTCGACCAAGAACTGTATGACTTCGCCGCCGAATCGGGCGAGTCGATCCCGATGGGCAACAACAAGGCGGAGTTTATCACCTCGCAGGATGCGTTCCAGTAAGGTTCTAAGCCCTTTTCGGTTGAAGTTGATACCGCTACCGTAGTCTTTGATGATTTCTGCTTCCGGGTAGTGTTTTTGCAAGTAGGCGACTTGGGATGTAAGATCGTCTGCTTGACCTTTTCCACTAACCCTGCAATATCCAACGGTAGTAATATCTGTTCCGGTCTGTTCATCAAGATAACCCTGCACATCATAACGCCTTTGTCCACCCGGCGTTCTAATGGTAGAGATTGTGCCATTCTCTGCCAAGCGTCGGAGCCTGTCTATCGAAATACCGAGAATCTCCGATGTTTCTCGTGGGGTTTTATAGTGTTTCATACTATAAGTATGCCACAAAAACATAGAAAAAGGACTATTTAGGAACTACTCCTAATCGCTGATGGGTTTCTATCACTAATGCCGTAACTTATCATAATGTGGGACGGATGTCAAGTTCACAGTTGCCTGAATGCGGACTTTATAGTAAAGTCTATAATTAACATGAGTTCGACATAAGTTCGTAGGTTGGGTTGAACGGAGTCTTACTGAAAACTGCATGGAGACGAGGATTTTCAAGTTTACCAAGAACCTAAAATCACCAGAACCTGAGTGAAACCCAACGATTCTCTATTAGGTGTTGGGTTTCGCTATCTTTATTTATACGGATGGTTTATGGAAAATAGGTATTCTCTATAAATTGTACAGTTCTTGGTCATTTATCGCTCAACCCAACCTACGATTATACTAAAGTGACTTGTACCAAATCAATTGGACCTCATCTGGATAGTCGATATATGCAAATTGGCGAACAGTTCCGAGTTGACAATCTTGATTCGCGTAAAATCTGCAGGCGGGGACATTGATATTTTGTGTCTCAATTTTCATCAATACACACGACCTCTGTCTCGCCCAGTTTAATGAGTGCTGTAAAAGTTTTTTCCCTATTCCATATCCACGAAGTTCCGGAACAACGCGAAGATCCCAAAGTGCCGCGTGATCATCTCTGTCTTCTAAGAAATTCATATTAGGCGTATTGAGTGCCACAACTGCACCACCAACCCTTTTATCTCCAATAAATGCAGACAGAATCCCCCAACGTGATATGTCCCATCTCCGCCAGCGAACTGGTCCCTCATCATAGTCATAGTCTTTAACCCAAGGGGATGCGACTTCTTCTTCGTTTAAGCTGAGACCACCCAAGCCGTTGGCACCTATGAAATTGATTCTCAAAATGCTCCGCACTTCAAAGGCGATTGGAATGGAACTGTACGCCTCGAGATCATCTGGCATCTGTTCGAGGATGCGCACTTCGACATCTTCATTGGTATTCATTATTTAATTTTCGCTCCCTTATGAGTTGTGATGGACATACTTCATTGCACATATCATGTTACATGGTAGTCCACACCATACTGCACCAAACCTAATTGTTGGGCTACACGTTGAGATGCCACATTGTCCCATGAAGTACTATAGAGGGGAATGCGGTTCAGCGCGCGAACGGCAAGCGCCCAAGCCGCGACAACCGATGTTGCATATCCACGCCGACGATAACCAACCAGCGTATCAACACCTGCTTCATGAGCATGTGATGATAAGCGGACACTTCGGCAAATTGACACCGCTCGCGAATCCTCTATGATCGCTAAATACGGGTGTGAACTATTGAGTTCCGACGCCATTTCGGCGAAGTCTCCCTTTAGGAGTCCTACATTCTCACGGGATAACTGGACAACATTTGTTGGTGGTGTAATGTGTTCAGGAAAGCGATAAGCGGGCCCGATCCAGACCCGTTCAATCGGTGCGTGCCTTTGAAGAATGTCCTCGAATTGCCTACGGTTTCTCGGAATTTTCTGGGAATTCACAGGCATCGGTTCAGCAGCAGCGACTTCCTTCAGTTGCGCAATCGCATTGTCGGGAAGATCTTGCCGAAATCGACAGATTGAACCTTCATTGGTATATCCGAAGAAAAAACGAGGTGCTGGTTCCACAGCACCGGTAGGTTCATTGATACGTTGAAGGTGTCCATTCTCATCCTGCGTAAATAGCGCCGCAACCTGTATTTTCATCAGCTCCCTATCAGATATATGTTCTTCCATGTTCAAAGTCATTCTCCAGTATAAGACTTCCCTTAAACTCTTCCTCTATGCCTACTAACATTTACGCAATAAGTAGTTTCGGGCTTATGGGTTATCCTAAAAAGGTTTTGAATTAATTAAATTTAAAGCGTGCTTGATTGAATAAGCAGTTATGACACCAGAATTTTCTCTATAATAACCAATTGGGGCTATCCCAATGCTGTCATCATTTTTTGCTTGCAGTTCTGTTTCATATACAGGTTTAATTTCCTCTGTACGCTTAGATATAACTGCTATAACAAAGCACAAATCACTCCCATTCGGTTTAAAAACAACTGGTGAGCCAGAGGATCCTATGTTTCCATGAGCATCTATCCAAATAAAATCATCATGCATCCAAGATACAATCCCCTGTCTTAGCATCGGCAACGGGAAATTTCTGTTTAATTCAAGAAATGATGGTGATGTTTTATGTGGTTGTATCCTCGTATTTGGAAATCCAACAAACCAAACATCTTGAGATAAGGCTAAAGGTCCTTTACGTACGAAAAGAGGATCGTTAGATGAAAAAGACAGATCGCCTGTTAAAACAGATATATCAATACTTCCAGTGGCGTGTCCAATCAAATTAACTTTCACATCTATCCATCCGTTATCATTTTCAATTTTGATAGTATCGGGATTTTTAATGTTTTTAACTATATGTTTAGCAGTAATTAGATACTTGTGACCGCCCTCATCAATAACAAAACATGTTCCAGTTCCGTCCCCATATTTGATTCTATAAATTCTGTGGATAACATTTAATGTAATCATAGTTATTATATATTCCTTATTATCGGGTAATGACCGCGATACCTTTGAGAGTGCCACGGTCAAAATGCTTACTAAGCCCTATTATTTGAAACACTTAAGTTCAGATTAATTCCACACTTTAAGAATCCTCACATCATAGGAATGTTCGCTATTTCGTTTGAGAACTTTATAGAGAATTCTTGAGCCTGCATGTACCTGTCGCGGGTTTGCGATTCTCAAAACGATTGTTCCATAGCATCCTTCCTTCGGTGGCATGTAGACGACTCTTGGCTTTCCTGGATAGTAGGCAGTTGTTCGGAATTCCTCGCCTACTTCAATAAGGCATGGGTCAAGTATGCCTTCTATGTCTGCGTCACAGCCTAAAACCGAACTTACAGACACCAGTAACAGAAAAATCAATAGTTTCATAACGTATCCCTTTGTTTTCAATCAGTTTGTTATTCGGTCATGGTCACCGTAGATACCCGCTTTAAAAAGAAAGTGGGCATCCCTGGTGACCAAACCAAATTATCCAATTTGCATTAGATATGGGATACCCATAGTGCTGCGGATAATTTAGTTTGGTCTGCAAGCATTCTACAAGGTTAACAGAGAAATTTTCAAGTTAAAACTTGCAGTCTGCTGTTCAATCTAATAATGGACTGATTGTCAACAAAGGAATAAGAAACCTTCAAAGGCGAAAGGTGTAAACGCTATCCTATATTTTTCGTTATATTATGTAATGGCAACATAACTCGTGGGGCAATCTGCCCCTCTAATTATCAAAAAGGAGATATTAATGAACAATCACTCTGAAGATCATAAGGACATAGAGAACAATACAAGTGATACTACAGAACACAAATTTGGCGATATAGTATTTAAACTATGGAATGATGCTATTGAGCGTGTTACTGCAAATCTGAAGACTTGTTTAGAGATTCTACAGGATCCTGAACGTCCTCATAAACCGTCCGAGATAAACCACATTCGGGACATGTTACAAACTTCGGCTGAGCACCTTCAGGAACTCCTGAAACTTCACGAAGAAGCTGTGAAAGTTCGTCAGAAGTTAGACGAGAAAGCTCCTCATCAAATCGTTCCCAATCCCCCACATGAGCATAAACCCGACTCATAATTGGTTTTTGTTTCATTTGAAACACCTCTCTAACTAATTTAGACATTTTATCCATATAGTGTCTAAACTTTGACACTATCGTTAATGAATTTCCAAAACATGTTCATTTCTCGGTAGTTATACTTGTAGCACCCCTCTGCCAGATAGAGAGGGGTGTATTCTATCTGATAATGGTGGTGTTGTCCATACCAAGCACGCTTTAGGAGCGACCAAAAGCCCTCTATGGTGTTCGTATGTTTATCACCTTCAACATATTGGTCTTGGTGTTTGATAACTTCGTGCTTCATCATAGAGGCAAACTGGCGATAACCGTGGTATTCGTCCGTCATAAGTTCGGATTCCTTGATATTGACAACTTTTCGGATAAATTCAAGGATTGTGCGTCCAGTTAGGTTCTCTGTAACTTGTGCAACGACTTTACCACCTCGCTCTACTGCTCCGATAACAGTAGTTTGCTCTGTACCACGCCCGCGCTTGGCAGGTTTGCGGTCTTCCTTCTTGTTTGCTTTGCGAGGTTTACCACCGATATAGGTTTCGTCTGCCTCAATAATCCCCTGTAGCAGTAAGGCATTCGTTTTCTTTGCCATTTCTGCCCGTATCCGAGTCATGAGATACCAAGCGGACTTCTGGTTCATATCCAAATCCCGTGATAACTGGTGACTGGATAGGCTTTTCTTAGCATTTACAATCAACGCAATAGCAAGAAACCACTTCTGAAGCTGTATCTTTGTTCCATGAAATACTGTGCCGTGTGTTACTTTGAACGAAGCCTTGCAATCGTGGCAGTTCCAGCGTCCTACACGCCCTACGCCGTCTTCTTCTTGGCTCTCATTTTTAGGTGCTACGCTTACACTACCACAATATGGACAGACAGGCGTTCCACGCCAGCGTATGCGTTCTAAATGTTCTATACAACTCTCTTGATCAGGGAAACGCTCCATGACTTCAATGAGGTTCATGAAAAGACTCCTTTGTATTTCAAAAGGAGTTGCTTTAATTCTGCTTTTTTCGCTATAATAGCAGTGGGAGAAAAAGCAACTCTGCTTTTTTTACGTAGGGGAGTGTCCGCTCCCCTATTTAACTACTACTATTATAGCACTTCCACAGAATTAAAACAAGCCAAAAACCCTTATATTTACTGGGTTTATCGCACTTTTCACAAAACTCCCTAAATCCCAAAACTACTTATTGCGAACATTTATTGAAATCCACTAAAGCATTTAGGTACGCGGTTGTAGATTCGCGTAAGCGTTCAATCCGTTCTTTGGGAATGGGTCCGCTATCCTCCTCAATACATAAATCGGATATGACGCGGATGCCGACGTATTTGACGTTATTAATCGCACAGACATCCACAATCGCCGATGATTCCCAATTCACCGCGACGGCTCCACTCTCTACAGCAATTTTGTCCCTCACTTCGCGGTTGTATACGTCCATATCTCCGCAGATTACAGGGGCTTTTGTAAGCGTAACGTGAGGATCCTTTGATAGGGTAGTTGCGAATTGGCTTATTGAAGACGCAGAAGCCTGAAAGAGGCACGCTCTCCATTCATCTTGCTCACGCTGAATCTCTGATCGGTTCGGCACGTCGTGTTCAGAGACACCGGTGATTACAACAATGTCTCCGATATCCAAGGTATCGACCAATCCACCGGCAAATCCGAACTCAAAGAAAGTGTCTACTTGGTATGTATCTATTATCATTTGGCACATCGATGCCGCACGCACTTTGCCCATACCCGACTGCATGACAACCCATTTTTTATCTCCATCCGACCATTCAAACTGGAGTCTGCTGTTCCAATCGACCGAATCACCGACCTCCTGACCCAAGGCGTTCAGAAGTGTATGCGTTTCATCGGCGTAAGCCGTCATGATACACAGTTTTGCACTCACAAATTTCACTCCGTGATTAAATGAGCGATGCTTGTGATTGAAACTGGGTCAGGATATTGTAGGGCATCTCAACTCCAGAATTCACCAACAGCATCGCGATTTTAGTGAATTAATTGCTCGATTTTCGAAATTCACGGTAACTTTCATACCGAGACTGTGAAATATCCCCTTTTTTCAGGGCATCTTCCACGCTACAGCCTTTCTCATAAGTATGCGTGCAAAGGTTCTTTGTACAACGCTCTCGGAGCGAGTTCAGCTCTGGAAAATAGCGGTCGATCAAACGGGGATCGATGTCCCAGAAGTTCAATTCCCGAAGTCCGGGGGTATCGGCGATAAAACCGCCGAAATCCAAGTTGTAAAGTTGGGTTGCAACGGTCGTGTGTCTTCCGCCCCGTCTCGGATTCACTGCGTTCGTTTTCAATTTCAAGTTGGGCTGGATGGCGTTTAGAAGCGAAGATTTTCCGACCCCCGATAATCCAATGAATGCCGAAATCTTCCCTTTCATCCACGCTTTCAAAGCCTCGATTCCCTCACCAGTCGTTGCGCTTGTAAGGATTGTCCGATACCCGATGTTTTGGTAAACTGCGGCTATCGAATCCACTTCCGATCGGTTTTCGAGCATATCGATTTTATTGAAACAGATAAGGGGTTCAATGCCTGATGCCTCGGCAATGACGAGGAATTTGTCTAACATTCGCTGCCAAATTGGGGGTTCTTTTACGGAAGAAATGATAATGAGTCCATCGAGATTCGGAATGAGAATAACCCTTTTAGATTGTGTTCCCTTTCGTTTATATTGACTCTTGCGGCGCATAACGGCTGCAATCGTGCCGTGCGTTTCATCAATCACCTGAATCTTGACGCGGTCCCCAACGTAGACCTGCTGATTTGTACTAAATGCATCTCGTTTTCCGCGTAGCGAGCATTGATATTGATCCGCATCGCACTGCACGATGTAAACGCCGTTGCTCGCACGCATCACGATACCTTCGGGAAGTCCGATCAACTTTTCATTATCAAAGAGGTAACCTGTCCGTTTGAGGAGTTCCTCGTCCGGTATAATGCGTGCGGCTTTGATCGCGCTAAGACGCCTGACCCGATCTTTGACGAGCATCTTCTCTGATTTGAGCAGCAATGCGACAACGACGGGTTTGTCTGCGTCGTCCTCAAGCGCGTTCTCGGCATCCCGAATCGCTGGATTCATACCGAGATAAACCCTGCTGTACGTGGCACGCTCCCGCCAGTCAAAAGCCGAGTAATCGCCAGCGATAATCTTTTCCGCTTCACTTAAAGTGGTGCCTGCATAGACAGACATTGCCATAGATTTCAATTACCTCTGTTTTCCCTGCTCCAAATCATAGCAAATTTTCGCGAATGGTTCAAAGGGACGTTCGTTAAAATTCTGATAAAACGCGATGGTCTTTCACCTGCATACAATTTTGGATGCACTTTAAGAGGCATTACGTGAACGATGTGCTGATTTTTCTTGACGTGTTTTACGGAATTGGTTATTCTTTTGATGAGTGAACAATTGATTGAATGCAGTAGAAGGACCCATTGAATCATTTTATTCAGGACGAGGAGAATACCAATGAAAACGTATCGTGCCGCTGTTATCGGTTGTAGCCGGATGGGTGCATTTATTGATAACGAAGTCCCCGATTACGAAGCGATTAAACTACCTTATTCTCATGCCGCAGGCTTTTTTGCCGAAGAACGAATTGATCTTATCGCGTGTGCGGATCTGCGTCCAGAAGTCATGGAACATTTTGGAAACCGATATAATGTTCCAAAAGCGAATCAATACACCGATTATCGTGATATGCTTGAAAAAGAACAACCTGATATTGTCAGTGTTGCCACACAACCCGAGCATCGCGCAGAGATTGTTGTTTACGCAGCAACGCACGGTGTAAAAGCCATCTATGCAGAAAAAGCGATGGCAGCTTCTATGGACGAAGCCGCGGCGATGGTATCTGCGGTAGAAGAAAACAATGTTGCCTTTAATCTCGGCACAAATCGCCGATGGCATACGGGTTTTGACAAGATGAAAGAGGTCATTGACAGCGGTGAAATTGGTAAGTTACGCACCTTGATTATCTATTCAAACGGCACACTTTTCAACTCAGCCAGCCATCACTTCGACCTAATTTTACGTTTGAATAGCGATGTGTCTGCGAGTTGGATCACAGGTTATCTACCACAAGGCGATTCGGTTTTTGATGGCGATGAAATGCGAGTGGATCCGTCTGGCGGTGGAACCATCCAATTTGAAAATGGTGTGACGGCACATGCCCTGCTAACGCCACGTGGTAGTGAATGGGAAGCCATTTGTGATGGTGGAACCGTTACATGCTGGAACAACGGTTGGCAGTGGCATCTCCGTAAACAGCAAGATGTACCGGGATGGAGGACATGTCAGGTCCCTGAAACCTTTCCTGAATTTGAAAATACCAGTAGCACGGCAAACTTGGTTAAAGATCTTGTTCACGCATTAGATACAGGGGAACCGACCCGAGGCGGTGTCCGATGCGCGTATGCCAGCACTGAACTGATTTTTGGCATCATTGAATCGCATCTACACAACGGCGCACGTATTGAACTTCCGTTGGAAGGCTCAAAAGTCCGTTTACAGAGAAATCCAACTGCAAGACAACCCAGGGTTGAGTAACCATGGCAAATCTGGAAGTATACGCCTTTAAAAAAATAGATATTACTTATTCTTCACCGAGTGAGATGTGAAAAATCCCGCGCTCATTGATGGCAGTATAGAGTCGGTTGTTAATGACGGCGAGAGAAATAACTTCACCTAAAACTTCTGAAGAAATCTGCTTCCACTTGCCGAGGTTATCTAAACGGTAGACGCCCGCATCGCCAGCACCGTAAACTGTTATACCGTCTATAGCAAATCTGTTTATGATGGGACGCTCGCCAAAGTTATCAGTTATCACATGCCAGTGTTCGCCGGTTTGTGAAGCCAGGGCGCCTGCGTCTGTTGCGACGTAAACCGTTGAACCGACAAAGAGAATCTCGTTGAAGTGCGTGAAGCGAAGGGGCAGACTTAGCGTAATGTCTTTCCAGTTTTTTCCGCTATCCAGCGATTGAAACAGTTGACCATCTCGCTTACCGACATAGACGGTTTCTTCAGAAATTGCTACCTTGAAACCATCTTTTATATCTGCATTAGGGTGTTTATCAGTGTTTATCAATCCGGTATCCGTCCATTTAGGATCCCCGAGTTTCCACTTGAAAAGCCTTCGTCGGTATTCCGCGTAGAACACATTATTCCTGACGACAATCACTTTAATTTTCACCTCTTTTTCAGGCAGCGGAGATAATGATTCATAATCAGAGGTAGAAAAATCTTGAACTGGGATTAGCGTATTGCCGTCCGCAGATAAACGGTAAATTCGCAAGATGTGCCTTTCAGGCGAAACGAAATAAAGTGTGTTACCATCAACCATTAGCTGTGAATCGAAAGAGGTATCGACGCGGGACCTGACCTGTTTTAAGGGTTCAGACGGAGTCTCCTCCGTAGCAAACTCCTCGGCGATCGAAAGTTTTTTCCACGTCCCACCTTCATCTGTTGATTGATAAACTTCATAGCCGGTATGCGCGTATAATCTGTTATTGAAGGCAATCAGGTTGTTCGCCCTTGTTCCTACTATTCCATCCATAAATAGTTGCCATGATTTACCGCTATCAGTCGTACGATGGATGCCGAATGCACCGGCTTTGTAAAATGTTGTCTCGTTTGCCGCTACGGCTGGAAGGCTGCTGATCGTGTGCTTATCTGTGTCAACTTTGAACTCTGTCCACGTATGTCCACTGTCTGTTGAACGAGATTGTGTAGCTCCCAAGGCTAAGATCGTTTCACCGGCAGCTAAAACCGTTATTCCCGATGCATTTGCCTTCGAGTCAGGTTTATCTATATGCATTATTTCTGTCCATGACGTTCCTCGGTCAGCCGAATGGAAAATCCTGACTGAATGTGACTCGCTTTTCGGCACCGCTTCATCTACTCCTATTGGCGTGAATCCGAGTCGATAGGGACCTGTTTCAGCATGAAGGTTGTTATTAAGCACTGCCAAGGAATAGACGGGTTGTGATGTACCTACCGGCAACTTTTTCCGAGTATCTGAATCGTGATGTGGTAGTTCAGGCCCCGTTGCAACATAAATATTATTATTAAACACTGCCAAGGAATAGATGGTTTGTGATGCGCCTACCGGCAACTTTTTCCAAATATCTGAATTGAGGCGGTAGAGGCCGCGGTTCGTGCCAACGAATACTATTTCTCCAATAGCCGCTATGGCAGAAATCCTTTCGTTTCTCAGGCCTTCATTGAAGCGGTTCCATTTCATTCCACCATCTGTAGAACGAAAAATCTGTTTATGTTGAAGCGCAAGATACATCGTAATAGGTGCCTGCGGCGTATCCGTGATAATGAGTCCAATAGCATATCCCTTGGGTCGAGAACCCATTGAATTCCATGTCTCACCGTTATCATCTGAAGCAAAGATCTCATCAGCAGAGACGATATAAACGGTGCCTTCATGCGCTGCCATCGGCATGAAAGATTTATCAATCGGGATATTTGCGTTGATATGTGTCCATGCAGTCGCACCTGCTGTAAGTTTGTACATCCCTGTAGGTGAAACAGCAAACAAGGTGCCTTCAGGTTCAGCGAAGATATTACGGACATGTCCCCCTGGTGGGGTATGTCCCTGTGTCCATTGTGCTATGGAAAACTTAGCAGAATTTTCTTGGACATTAGATGTTGAAACGTTCTCGAAAGTCTGCGAACTGGTCCCCGTGCTTTTATCTGAGGACGGGGCTCGTCCAACTTGATTTCGCACATCAGGTTTCGATTCAACATCAAAGACAAGAGGTGCCTCAATGATTTCAATGGTAGGTTCAGATTGCGCCTCGAAGTTGTAGGGTTTCTGAAAGCGGACAAGGTATCGGTTGCTGACCCCGAGCATCGATATAATCATGACCACAGCTGCGCTGAAAGCACTCCATGGTAGCAACGGTTTTCCAGTTGGTGAGGGTGTAGGTTTCATATCGGCGATTTGCCGCTTGATGCTCTCGCTTAAACGCGCTGGTATTTGCGTGCCGCCGAGGACTTCTTTGATGAGATGTTCTTGGTCGTCTTGTAAACGCTTTCGTCCGCGCTGGAGCCGACTGGTGATGGTGTTTACGGACACTCCCAAGAATCTGCTAATCTCCTTGGTGGTCATCTCACCAAGATAGTAGAGGGTGACGACAGTGCGCTCACTCTCCGGCAGTTTTGCGAGCAGTTTTCTGGCGCGTTCAAGGCGATACTCGCCGGCGGCTGTTTCACGTCGCTCGGATTCATAATGTGTATACGACGCATTCTCGATTTCTCGCAGAGGCGTGTCCTCTAAGGATTGTATGGCAGATTTCTGTTTTTGAATCCAATTGAGACAAAGCCTGTTTGCGATGACATACAGCCATCCAGCGAATTGATGAGGATTCTTGAGCGTCGAGAGGTTTTTGTATGCGCGAAGGAAGGTGTCTTGGGTTACCTCTTCAGCGTCTTGGAAATCACCGATTTTTCGCCACGCAAGGGCATGAACACTCTTTTGGTACTTTCGCACCAAGGCATTAAATGCTTCATCATTACCTGCCAACGTATCCTGAATGAGTTGCGCATCATTTTCTCTTTCCACCGGAAACCCTCCTAAACTGTAGATTCGAGTGTCCGCACTCGACAGTAGGTTTAATCAGAACGCTTTGTATAGTCTTATTGTAAAGTGAACTACCAATTAAAAGCAATTTTTGTAAACAGTTGATTGTCTCTTTAGCGTGTTGGGGCCCCGTAGACACGATTTTACGGATTCCACCAATAAGTCATTTTAGCGACAAGTGTAGAATCTACAAAATCTGTCCTTCCGCCTTGAGTATCGTATATTTGGTTAAAGACGAGGTAGAAGTTACTACCGGGACGGTAGATATAGTTCAACAAAAAGTTCGTAGCTATAAGGTCTTGATCACTGTTCCATTGTGTGAAAAGTCTGGCAAAAAGAGCAGTGGAGAAGGAATAGGCGACATGCGCTCCAAAAACGTTGGCATCAAATGTTTTATTTTGGAGTATGACGCGGTTAAATTCGTACTGCGGTTGAAAACGGAAACGCCCCGTCGGTCTGAAGTCCGCGGCGATTTCAAAACCACGTCTCTCGCCGTTAAAAAAGTCACCAAAATTCACAACAAATAAACCGGAAATCATTTTGCTGTCATCAGTAGATATAAGAGCCTTGAAAGAAGTGAAATTATACTCTCCGATCGGAATAATAATTCTCTCGCGAATCTCAAAGTCCTCGTAAAGACGATCAAAGGTTCGCTGAATCTGGCAATTGAACCGCTGAAACACCTTCCCGCTTTCAAACTCACATCCGGTAACGAACCTGAGGTCTCTGGTTTCCAATTCATTGTTTCGATTGAGAATAAAACTGGACTCTGGTCCTGTCCAGATTCGACGAATCCCGAATTGACCGAGTAGGGGTGTATAAAGGAATTCGCTGCGGATACGACGGCTCCCTCTTCGCCAGACGAATCCGGCTTCTGGGTTAAAGTTCTTACCTATGTCTGTATATGATCCGATGACACGGAAATTATTGGTTTCCGACGTGCCTCCGAAGTACAAGGCTTCTTGTTCTCCTGACACATCTTCTTCAAACGTGCGAGCCCATAGCCCGCGAAGACTTAGACTATCAACAGGACGATACACGAAATCAAATCCGCCTGCCCGGTTGTAAGTATCGGCATCCTGTTTGTTGATAGCAATCATGCCAATGGTTGAACCTTTAAAAAGATCTCGTGTCATACGGAACACAGAGTAGTTTGTGCGTGGTACATTAGTTCCTTCTGCGTGAAATTTATCGGTGAATACGTTTAGCAACCCTACCCCATAAGACCCGATTTTTCCTGTGATCTTGCCCCCGGTAAGGATCGGGATAGCATGCCCATCTTGAATCCCGATGCGACGACTGTAAAAAAGCAACAAGGGGGGCGGCTGACGAAAACCGGTGCGTGGAATACCGAAATCAAACAAGGCGGCACTTTCCAAGAAGAAGGGACGCTTCTCGGGAAAGAAGAGACTGAAACGGGTTAAGTTTACTTGCTCCTGATCGGCTTCGACTTGAACAAAATCGGTGTTGAAGGTAGCATCTGCTGTCAGATTTGAGGTCAAACTGTACTTGATGTCCAATCCGGTATCGAACAAAACATTTGTTTCATTGTATGCGTTTCTTTCACTCACCCCTGGTAAGACATAAGGCAGTAGTTCCAGATGTGTTTGTGGCGCAATATTTTCTAAGCCGATCAAACGACCCAGGTTGGCTGTGCGATAGATGGCTCGCCATCTGTATGCCCCGGGCACCGGTGCCCAAGTTCCTTCTTCATAATTGCGTTGGATGCTCCGTCCAAAATTTACCCCCCAAACTATGTCATTGCTCTTTTTAAAGCGGAGTTGACTAAAAGGAATAGCAATCTCCGCGCGCCAATCGCTTTTATTGATTTTAGTGCGACATTCCCAGACGGCATTCCAGTTCTCGTTTCGACTATCTCCGTTGTCCATCACGGCAATATCTTCCATGGCGCCTAACGGGTTGATGCGAAAGAAAAATCCGCTTCGTTGATCGTTGTAGGTGTCAAGGAGGACGAATACGTTGTCATTGTCAAACAGGGGAGCGTCACGACGCATTTCATCTGCGGCCATTTTGGACAAATCGTTGTCGTAACAGATAAAGCCGAAGTAGAGGTATTTATCATCATAAAGCGCTTTAACCTCCGTTGGTTGCGTCATTGGTGCCCCTTCGTCCGGTTCATATTGAACAAAGTGATTGATTCGTTGTGCTTTTTGCCAATCTGATTCGGTGAGTTCACCGTCGATTTTGATGTCTGAGGAGGTTCGATATGCCTTGATCCGATATTCTATCGGTTCGGTGTCCGCCGAAAGAAAATGTGAAAATAATAGCCAGCAGATAAACTGAAAAAAACAGTATATCCGCATTTTTCGCCAAAGATTGTAATAATTCGTCATAAAGAGTTCCTTTACTGATTGAAGTGAGAGTTTGTGTGTTCGCATAGGGAAGTATAGAACGGTAGCACCTATCGTTATGATCCCGTGCTCTGATAAGCCAAAATCCCCCGTTTCCAGATAAAATAAGCCACGCCAAAGGATATGAGGGCGACAATCGGCGTAAGATATGCGAAGTATGGATGAAATAGTAAGTTCGATGGCTTATTAAGAAAATAAGCCGAAGGGTAAAAGTTGATAAAGGCAAATGGGATTATGAAGGTAAGGAAGTACTGTATAGGTTTACCGTATATGCTGACAGGATAAAGGATATACTGTTCATGAAATTGAAACGTTATGAAATTTAATGTCTGTAGATTAGTCACCCAGAATGCAACGGATGAAGTTGCTAAGTAGGCGGAAAGCTCTATCAGCAGCCCACTAAAAACAACAACGAGGAGTATTAGCAGGTTGATAAAAGTCCAATTTAACCCCAGGGATTTGGTAGCGATCCATAGGATTACAATCCCACTTGAAAAATCCGTGATCCCACTCAGGATGATGCCGTTGGTAATGAGGAGAAACAGCGGATTTACAGGCTTGAGTAGGAATCTATCAAATTCGCCCCGGACGATGTAATTGCTGAGTCCCCAATAAATCTCTGGCAGGAATAGGGTGAAGAGCCCATGGGAAAGGAGTCTTAACCCTACGAGAAAAGCAATCTCTCCAAATGTCCATTCTCTGAGTGCCTGGAAGCTATCCAAGACCACCCATATCAACCCAAGATTTCCCAGCTGAAGAATCAAAATATGGAATATACTCATTATAAAATTGATTCTGTATTCCATCTGGGCTTTCAGATTAAGTTTAAAGAAAGTAAAGAAAAGTTTTATATAAAACATCATCCTTTAGCCTCCGTGTGTCATAAGCTTGCGTCTTGATTTCAACCATAAAAGGCGGCTCCCCGCAAACAAGACCCCTATCCAGATTATCTGTAGAGAAATTGCGTAAAGACCCTCAATGCTTTTTATTTTTCCTATATATATGGAAAGGGGGACATGGTATATGGACGCGAAGGGAAAATAAGAGAGAACATTTCTTGCCCAATCTGGGAAGAACCAGAGCGGTATGAACGACCCTGAAAGCAGCGCTATAATGAGCCGTGTGAATCCACCCACACCTTGATTTTGAGTCGTCCAGAAGGAAACTAAGGATACCATGAAGTCTATAAGAAAAGTAAGCAGATAACTCATACTCAGGCTAACTGCAAAGAGAGCGAGTACCCCTAAACTATCGGGGAGATAAATTTTAAAAATGAAGATGGCTAATATGAAGATAGGTACTGAAACAATCACGTTAAAAAGAAGTCGTCCGAATGAATGCGAGAACAGATAAAGTTGGAAATCCGTTGGTTTCATCATGTCCATTACGATTTCACCCGTTCTCACTCGGCTTGACATCCAGTAGGCCAAGTATACGTTAAGAATGCCGAAGATGTTTATGATGCCTCCCATGATGGCACTCATTATGGTGTATGTGATCATTGAGTGGAACGAGATACCTTGTACATCAGTTGAGTTAGCATAGAGTGCCTTCCAAAACATGTAAAGGAGATAAAAACTCATAAATATTCCCACAAACCTTATCAAGAGTTCGCCTCTGTAGGCCATCCGTTCCTGAAACGATTTCTTACAAATTTCAAGATACGCTCTCATGTAATTTTCCTTCTTCATATACATCCCGGATGATCCCATCGAGAGAAATATCCTCTATTGTGAGGTCCAATACCGGATACTTTCCAGCGATTTCAGATATCAAATCACTGGCGGTAAATCTTTTTCTATCAAACTTTATAGATGCCCTGATCCCTTCTAATTGGATTTCCAGTGCTCCATCGACTTCCAATTGATCAGGGGGTTCCTTAAACTCAATTAGGAGTGTGCTTTCTGTCCCAAATCTTCTTCTGATTTCATCTATGGAACCATCGTAGATGACTTTGCCATGGTCGATGATCATTATCCGGTTGCAAAGTGCTTCTATGTCCGACAAATCGTGGGTTGTGAGAATGACTGTCGTCTTTCTTTCGATATTTATTTCCTTGATGAATTGCCTAATTCTTTCCTTGACAACCACATCAAGCCCAATTGTAGGCTCATCCAAATAGAGTATGTCGGGGTTATGAAGGAGTGACGCCGCAATATCTCCCCGCATCCGCTGTCCTAAGGATAACAGTCTGACAGGGGTATTAATAAACTCGTCTATATCAAGAAGTTCTGCGAAAAGTGCAATATTGTCCCTATATATTTTTTCTGGCACTCTGTATATGTGCCTTAGAAGTTCAAAGGACTCTATAAGTGGGAGATCCCACCAGAGTTGCGTCCTCTGTCCGAAGACCACGCCGATATGCATTAGATTCCGTTTCCTATCCTTTGTGGGAATAAGACCACATACTTCGATTACCCCGCTTGTTGGGTATAGAATGCCTGTAAGCATTTTTATCGTCGTAGACTTCCCCGCACCATTCGGTCCAACGTACCCGATGATCTCTCCTTCGTTGATACCAAAGGACACACCATCCACAGCATTTACAGTGATATATTCCTTTGTGAAAAGGGTCTGAATTGAGCCGACGAACCCTTTTTTACGTTTATAAGTTTTAAAGGTTTTGTATAGGTCCTCTATTTTTATAACCTGCATTCTTCATTTCCTTATCAAAGATAGATTTTGTAACCTTCCCGATTTCTGAAATTTAAAAATCCAACACATTTCTACCGTCAGGCACTTAATTATTAAAGACAAAATTTTGGGATAGAAAACGTGCATCTTATAAAAAAATCTGGATTTTTTGGAATTGTTCGGTGAGATAAATTCCCGGGACACAGTAATTTCCTGATCACTTGTGTTTCAAAAAAACAAGACGGCACGTTGGGGTTGCTTTTTGCAATACAGTCGTAAATTTGGAGAATCTGTGAACTGCCAAAAAAAGCCTTGTGCTGCCGGGATCGGTGTGCATAAGGCTTCAACGGGATTTAAAAATAAAAAACGATGATCTTCAATTCTCCTTTACGCAATTGACTAAAGCGCGAGAGATGCGCGTCGAATATCGTCCAATTCTTGCGCGCTGAAGACACCCGCTTGATAGAGGTTTCGATATTCTTCGGAGACACTCTGGCCGAATATCATCAGATCGTCCGTGTTGATTGTCACCGGCACACCATTGTCAAATAAGGTACGAATCGGATGTGAGGCGAGATCCCGTACTGCGTCTAACATCACGTTGCTCGTCGGACACACGTTCAGTTGTATCTCATTCTCCACAAGCCACCGCATGACTTCGCTCGATTCCGCAGCACCGATGCCGTGCTGGACCTCGTCCAAATCCAAGACTTCAACAGTTCGTCGGATCTCTTCCGCACTGCCAAACTCTCCAACGTGTGCTTTGAGCTTCATCCCTGCGGCACGTGCCTTTCTGTATAAAGGCTTCACGGCTTCAGGAGTACACGCTTCTTGATGGCTATACAAATCAATTGATTGAAATAACCCCAATTCTATTGCTTCGTGCGCCAATTTCATCCATTTTGTATCGTTCGCACACTCCCGCGCTAAACCGAGTTCAGGACGCAAATCAATTTGCTCCCGATACCGCTTAACTAACGCTTCAATAAATGCGCGAAGTTCGGTCAACCCCTCCGGGTAAAACTTAAGCAACCGGATGTCGAAACTCATTTCAAGTATAACGACCCCATCTTGGATTGCATCATTGATCGCTGACCCCACGATGAACTCAAAACCTTGGCGGTGATCTAAATGAGGTGCTAAGGCCTCGTCTATGTACGCGTGCATTCCCTCAAGTCCTTTCATTTTGAGGGGCGGTTTGGTTAGCGGATGTCCGAGCCAACGCTCTGCATTCTCTCGACGTGTACTTAAGAAAGAATGGGAGTGAACGTCGGTTTTAGGAGCTGCTCTTATGGCGTTTAAGTTATCTGTGGAGAGTGCTTCAACAAAATCCATAGAGAATGTCTCCTTATAGATAGTTTTATGGTATAATACCCCCGGTAGAAGGAGATATTATGCCAACGTGTGAGAAATGTGAAGTCACGAAGTATCGAAAAATGGCTTCGTGCGTTGTAAACAACGCAATCTTTGTAAAGCCTGTGACTACAACTTCGTCAGCGGTGATGAGCGGTTAAAGCCCAAGACAGCAGTCAAACGCGCCTTTGCCGTGACCTTTTATTTACTGGGCAAGGTATCTTAAGTGAAACTACTTTGTTAGAAGTTCCTGAACCGCCGCCTCGTTGATAACGACTTCTCGCTTGGTAGAATCAATACGAACCTTCACGCCCATCGGAATAACGAACATTGGATCCGTGTGTCCGAAGTCCATATTGGTGATAATTGGCATGTCGTTCAACCCATATTCCTCGCGAACCGTTTTACAAAGCGTATCGTCGTACTGGTGGAAAGTGTCGGGATCAACACCTCCACCGGGTCGTCCGAGCAGTATACCACTAAGCCCTTCAAGAACACCCATCGCGGCGAGGCATCTCACGAACTCTGTTAGAAACGATGGAGGTGGTGCGTCTTCCGAAGTTTCCAAGAAAAGAACAGCCTCTCGAAGATCGGTGGTAGAAGGAAAAAAGTCAGTGCCTCGGAGCCAGTCCAAAACCTCAACACAGCCCCCAAAAAACTGTCCTTCAACGACCCCCTCATCTTGATGAAACCTCCAACCAGTACAAGGGTCCAATTTTCGACAAATGGATTGGTTTTCTGGGTTCTCCCACGGTAGATATTCGACTGTCCATCCAGCGCGGTTCGGCTCAATAGCACCTATCGTTTCGGTGGAAAAGAGGGTCCGTCGGATGGAATCCACCATGTATGAAAACATCCCACCGTTTTCGGCAAACCCTGCCATAAACGAGGGACCGTAGAACGACACGATACCGGCTTTAAAACAGGCAGCGTGTGATATAGTGGTATCCGAAAAGCCCATAAAAACCTTGGGATTATTCCGAATCAGATTCAAATCAAGGTATGGGAGTATGCGAATTGAATCTTCACCACCGATTGTTGAGATAATGCCGTCAATTGTTCTATCGCTAAAAGCCTCCATCAAATCGTCGGCACGTGCTTCGGGGTTTTTGGAAAGCCAAACTGCATCGCGCAAAGCGTGTTTCATTTCGATAACCGTTACACCGAATTCTTCTTCAAGTTGACGTTTACCTATCCGGTAGCGGTAAGGAAAAGTACCGGGACCACCCCAAGAGAGCGAAACCGCTGCGATACGGTTACCGGGGCGTAATACCTTGGGTTTTATCATTTGAGAGCGTCTCCTTATAGATAGTTTTATGGTATAATACCCCCGGTAGAAGGAGATATTATGCCAACGTGTAAGAAATGTGAAAGGCAAGAAGTATCGAAAAATGGCTTCGTGCGTTGTAAACAACGCAATCTTTGTAAAACCTGTGACTACAACTTCGTCAGCGTATTGATTCCAAAACTGAGATCTTTGCTTGGGCGAAAAGTAGTCCTTTTGATTCCCAAAAGAAGAAACGGTCATGATGTTTCTCTGCTGAAAAGCATTTCACCCGTCGAATCTCCGATAAAGTTCGCTGCACATACGAAAGAGTTGCTGCTGTAGCTTCTTGTCTCTTTAGGGTTGCTTTATGAAAATGTGGCCGAAAGTATTGGAAATCTGTGAACCGTGCAAAAAAAAGACCTTATGCTACCGAGATCGGTGTGCATAAGGCTTCAACGGAATTTAAAAATGAAAAATGACGATTTTCAATCTATATTTCAGTTATCCGTTTGCGCGCACACTCCCCACAAGCAATTAGGTCGCTTATTATGCCAACGTTTAAACATGTTATGCAAGCTGGAATGTGAGCGTAAAAGTGTCATTTTTCTCATTTTTCAACAACGGTTAATAACTGCTAAATATTGGATTTATCCACGTTAGATTTTAGATACTAATGTTAATGATACAACATCTACTTTGCATTGTCAAATTTTTATTGTAGTAAAGCCTATGATTACTTTTAGACCAACGGAATGGCGAGGTTCCTAATTAACCGAGACCAGTGAGAGACGCACGCCGAATATCGTCTAGCTCTTGCGCACTGAAAACACCCGCTTGATAGAGATTTCGATACTCTTCGGAGACACTTTGACCGAATATCATCAGATCATCCGTGTTAATTGTTACTGATACACCGTTATCAAACAAGGCGCGAATCGGATGGGAGGCAAGATCAGGCACACCACCCAACATCACGTTACTCGTTGGACACACGTTCAATTGTATCCGGTTCTCCGAGAGCCACCGCATGACTTCAACCGATTCCGCAGCACCGATGCCGTGTTGAACCTCGTCCAAATCCAAGACTTCGACCGTCCGTCGAACCTCTTCTGCACCGCCAAACTCCCCAACGTGCGCTTTGAGTTTCATCCCTGCGGCACGTGCCGTTGTAAATAACGGTTTCATAACCTCAGGTGGACACACCTCTGGGCGACTATAGAGATCAATTGATTGGAATGCCCCGGATTCTACTGCCTCATGTGCTAAACCCATTAGTTTCGGATCGTCTGCATTTCCACGAGAAAAGCCGAGTTCTGGACGTAAATCTGCCTGTTCTCGGTATCGTTCAACTAACGTCTCAATGAACGCACAAAGCCCAACCACCCCGTCAGGATAGAACGCTGCCAGACGGATGTCGAAACTCATCTCAAGCATAACAACGCCATCCCGGACCGCATCGTCCATCGCTGACACCCCAACGAACTCGAAACCTTCGCGGTGTTTTATGGGTGCTGTTAAGACCGCATCCGCATACGCCATCATCTCCTCAAGTCCATTCATCTTCGGAGGCGGTTTCGTTAGAGCATGACCTATCCAATGTTCAACATTCTCTAATCGCGTACTGAAAAATGCATGGCAGTGAACGTCGGTTTTAGGTGCTGTTCTTATAGCCTTTAAGTTATCTGTGGAGAGTGCTTCAACGAAATTCATACAATTTCTTCATCTGGAAGTGTGTAGAACTCTCACCGACGATTAAAAATCCTAACCTCTGGTAGAAGGCAATACCGCGGGTGTTGACCTTTAGCACCTGAAGTGCTACAGACTTTCCCTCAAGACTGGCATCGTTAAGAATAAACGTCATGCAGGCAGTACCGATGCCTCTCCGTTGGTACTCAGGAAGAATAAAGAGTTGATTAACTTTAAGGGTGTCGGGGGTGCTGGACGTTGCCAAAAAACCGACATCTGTCCCGCGAAACTGGATAATGCGAGAATCTTGTGAAGCAAATCGTCTATTGTGTAACTCTCTTTGATAATTGTCATCCCAACCCCAGACCTGTTCTACATACTCACGGAACGCCGCCTTCTTTACGGTAAAAACGAATTCGCTGTCACTGGTATGTGCCTTGCGAAAACTCAGTCCTTCCACGGCAAAACTCCACTTTTCATATGGGATAGTACCTATACTTCTTTCTTCGCGACAATAGCAAAACTCACATTGTAAGCCATCTCATGTGCCCAGCTTCCCGGTGTTGCGGCGATGTCTGGCAGGGTCCAAGCACGTTCCTCAACCCGCTCAATCAAAAAACCGTTGTCCACAAGGCCATTGAATATATCGCCAAGGTAATGTCGAAAGTCGAACGCGCCGTCTGGATACCTATAAATACGTTCAGAATACGGTTCGGTGACGCGATAGAATTCACCATCCCACTCCAAGGAATGGTTGGCGGGATTGCCAAAATCTACGCGATACCGCCCACCGGGTCGAATAATTCTCGACACGCCTCTATAGATTTCATGAACGGATGGCACCCAACTCATGGAGGGTCCTTGATAGATGAGATCATACGAAGCGTCTTCAATTGCGGACAGATCGCGGATGTTGGCACAAATTGTCTCAACTGGATAGTCGTAATGCCTTGCTGCAGTAATATCCCCATCAAGCTGACCTTGTGTAAAATCAATCACAGTCACGCGGGCATCGAGCAGACCGAACACCGCCGACTGCTGTCCGCCACCTGCGGCGAGACATAACACGTCTTTGTGCGCGACATCTCTGAGTAGGTAAGCAGGATAGATTTGATAGAGATGATACGGGATCGGGTCAAGCAGACCTTCAGCATATTGCAGAATATCACCTCTTTCAAGGTCAAGCCACGGCACGGTAAAGCCGTTCTTCTTCAAGACTTCGGTTTCCCAATGTGCTCGATTGGCAATAGTGATTTCGTCATTCATTGAGTTTTACGATATAGGTCTATCGAAATACGTTTCAAGTAGATTCACCCGTTGGTAAATATGACACTGCTCCATTCATAAGCAAGTCGGCACTTTCATGAGGCAGATGCGTTTTAACATAGTCATCTTCTTTCGGCATCCAATCCTGTTCCCAAAGGGTGCGTGCTTTTTCACCATCTCGCGCAATGCCACGGGCAAGACGGATCGCTCTTGGGCATTCCACCCATATTTTCAAATCGTATAGATGTGTTAACTCACGCCGCATCGTATAGACACCCTCAACAAGCACCGCATCGGAAGTAGAAATCGTCCGCCATTCGGCAAGAACGTCTGTCTCCCAATCGTACCGTTGGTAATGTGCTGACTGTCCCTCTCTAATAGGAGTGAGCACCTGATCACGGAGACGCTCCCAATCAAAGTCGCGACCAATTACCTGCACTTGTTGGTTTTCACGTTGACTATAAGGAAGGTAGAAATCGTCATGCTTGACAACTGCCACGAGCCAACCCAGCGTTTTTAGGTGCTCTTTCAACAGTTGCGCCAAAGTGCTTTTTCCAGCACCGCCAGGTCCATCAATAGCCACAAGCAGACAAACGCTTTGATGTTGGAGCATCTTCAAAGCATTTACAATGTTTGCCAATGAATTGAAATTCACATCTTCATCTTCCTTTGAAAAACATCTTCTCTTCGATTCTCCAGATAACTGGAGAGGTGATTTCTACGCTGTTTCCCGATGGATCACGGAAGTAGAGAGACCTGCCTTTTTCCCAACAGATCTCTTTCTCAATGTTTATTCCGTGTGCTGTCAGATGCTCTTTCCATTGATCAATTTCACAATCTCGTACAGCAAAGGCTATGTGTCCTGCCCCTTTCATTCCGTGCTCAGGGACATCAAGTGGACCATCTCCAGAATGAACCGTTGCTTCTGGATTAAAAAGAAGCACCATTTGATCGCCGCACCGGAGAAAGACGTGACGCTCCGCTAATCTTGAATACAGAGAAAGTCCCAAAATTTTTGTATAAAACTGTTCAGCCGCAACCAAGTCTGTTACATATAGAGCGACTTCAAGAATCTCTGAAGCTTTTAAGGACGAAGCCATAGTTCACCAAAAGGACGTGTGTAATGAAATGTTGGGTTTCACTGGAATTACAGTATCTTCAAGCATATCAAGCCCCGAAGGGTTTTGTACTGAACATGTGCAATTTCTTACGTTCCGTTCAACCCAACCTACGCGTTTGTGCTAAATCATCGGTTCTATACTATCACACTTTCTATCCATGCCTCGTCAATTTCGAGACCGAAACCCGGGGCGTCCGACGGAGCGACATAGCCGTCTTTGATGACTGAGGTGCCCGGCAATTTGACCATCTCTTCCAGAGGCACACCGGGAGCAGAAACGCCTTCAGAGCGTTCACCCCATGTGATGGCAGGCATCGCAAATGCGAGGTGCTGACCGTAGGGATAGTTCATTCCACCGTGTGTAATTACGTTAATCCCACTTGCCTCCGCAATGTGACAGATTTTTGCCGCTGAGGTAATCCCGCCACACCACAAAACGTCTGGCTGAAAGATGTCAACCAGTCGTCGTCCTGCCGCCTCCGCAAAAACGGTTGGCAGATACCAGTGTTCTCCCGTGGCGAGCGTTTGCCAAGGGATACGTTGACGCACCGTCTCGTACCCAACAAAATCATCGGCACGAATATAGTCCTCCATCCACTTCAACCCGTAAGGCTTCATGGTTTCGCAGACGCGCACCGTATGCTCTATGTCAAAACCGGTCCAAGCGTCCAACATCAAGTCAACGTTATCGCCAATCGCTTCGCGTGTTGTTGCTACCAATTCTTCGAGTTTACCTAACCCTTCTTTTCCTTGTTCAGGACCCCACGGTGTGAAGAGTTTTGTGGCTTTGAATCCGAGTTCCATATACCATTCCTGATCGAAGCCGGAGGCGTAGCAGAAAATCTTTTCTTTTTGCGGTCCGCCGAGGAGTTCGTAAACCGGTCGCCCCAAAATTTTGCCTTTGAGGTCCCACAACGCACAATCAACGGCACTGATGGCGTAACTCGTCAAGCCGGTTGCGCCGAAAGCGGCTGACAATCGCACCATCATATCCCACAATTTCTCAGTCGCCATACAATTTTCGCCAACGAGAAAGGGGGCAAAGTGATCTGAGATGATGCGGGTTACGGGACCCCCGTAAAGCGAGAGACCGAAACCCCATGTCCCATCTTCTGCCGTTATAATGCATGCCGGACGTTTCCATTCCGAGTAGGAAACATGTCCCTCTTTCCTGTTGAATGACGGATAGCGCGTAATGGGTCGGTTCAATTGATATGTTCTCGACCGACTCGGTGTGCGCGGCGTTGTCGTCGGTTTCGGGTTTAGTTCGATTTCTACGACACGAATTTCTTTAATTTTCATAAAGTTTCCTTTCTATATCTGATGAAATTGTAGACACAGAAAACCTATTGATTACGGTAGCTTGTCGTTCTAAAATGGGTGTAACTCTAAAAACATTGTAAGTTTAAATATACATCATCTTCAGAGAAACAGCAATGGACAAATTCGTGAGATAACAGATTTTACTTGTATCATGATCTCCAAATAGGTTGAGAAAGGGTCAAATCTGTGAGGTGTATACAGATCGGGCATCTTTGGGCTGTCCTACCGAATTCGTGATCCGTTGGTAGGTACGCCCAATTTCAAAAACGAGAAGTCCAAACTCGATCTTCTCTTTAATCGCAGGATCGTCTGTCTGATAGTGATTCAGCACCCCATCAATAACCTGTTTGGCTACCACACCATCAAGGGGCAAATTTGAATACATCTCTATAGCAAACTCGGATAGATCTGCAGCAGGGTCGTGCATCACTGCATCAGCGAAATCAATAATGGCGAGTTGTTCAAGATTCTCCTGTACAAAAAACAGGTGGTTTATTTGGAGGTCGGTGTGAACGACAGCCCACTTCTGGTCTAAGGACCCCTGCAGGTTTTCCAGCTTTTCACTCCATCGATTTGTATCGATTTCTGCAGCATTTTCCGCAATAAACGGGAGTTGTTGCCTTGTGTCACGAATTGCCACTGCGAAAGGATCGATAGCCCGTGGGATGTGGTGTAATACTTCATCTGGAAATTTGTGCCTGTGCAGAAAGGTGAGGGCGGTACCGAGAGATTTGCCAAAGGATTCTAATTCTCTGGCGGTAAATGTCTCAAGTGCTTCTATGGGGAGTGAAGAACCGTTGATTCTTGAAAACATCGCATAGAATCCCGTGTCGTGTACCATGATCGGTTTCGCTACAGTGAAAGGCATCGATAACGTGTGCAGGTATTCTGTGAGTTTAGCCTCTTTTAGAAGCCTGGCTCGGTAGGCGTTGCGCGCAATCTTGAGGATAGCATCGTCGCGGTAGTAGAAGGTAAAATTATCACCACCCCGGTGCCGGTCGGATACGGGTTTTAGATCTTCAATAGATATATCTGCAGCGAATTTTTTAAGAAAATTACACACATTTTTTGCCGTAATCTCGGTTGTTTGATTCATTAGGGCACCTCTATACCGAATGAGCGAGAACGATAGTTGCGGTCGCGCTTGAATAAAGGCGAGCCTTACGAAGTTTAACCATTTCCGTCCATTAATTAGAGTTCAGCAAACTTGATGTTCCCAAAGATTCGCTCTAACACCCCTCGCACTTCCTGATGTTTTTCGTCCGTATGTGAAATAGCAGGCGTTCGGAGTCGATGGTTCGGATAAAGTCCATGGAGATGGAGTGCCGATTTGATGCTCGGTAGCCACTCCAACTTCGTTGCAGTCTTGAGCCAAGGTTCCTCGTAACGGAACACAATCTCCTTGGCGTCATCGTTGTGCCCTGTGGTCAGGGCATTATAGAATTCCAGGGCAATGTCCGGTCGGAAGGGAGCAATGGTGCAGAGATACGCCGTTGAACCGATCGGATAACCAAACATGAAATTCCGCATCTGTCCACCGCTAACCACCGCAAAATTCTCGTCGGTGGTCGCGCGAATGATGTCATAGTAAGCATAGAACGGATGACCATCGTTCTTGATGCCGACCACTTCAGGACGTTTTGCTAACTCAACAACGATGTCCACAGGATAAGGGTCTTGCCATGCGCCCCAAACCAATAAAGGCATCGGCGCGGCGTCCTGAATGCCGTCGAAGTAGCCAACAATAACCTCGCGCTTCAGGCCTAAACCCGGATGAATCTGGACCTTGACTGCATCCACACCCTCACCATTGCAATGCTTCAAAAACTCTCGGCACTGTCCCGGATGCCACCAGCCCGTTGAAGGGATGAACAGCGAGCGACCTGATATTTCTTCTGCCAATTCTGAAGTCAACCGCCAAATTTCCTCATCTGTTAGACTACAGAATTCGCTACTGCCATACGTGAGGAGAATCACTGGGACGCTCTGCTCACACAACCAGTTGACGTATTTCCGCATCGCACCTATATCCAGTGAATCATCGTCGCCAAAACAGGTATTCACCGGCACGACGGGACCTTTCAGACGTTCCACTACATGAGTTGCTCGCTCCATAAGGGCTTCCTCTCATTGATAGCCAATTTTACAAGTAGTATTACATTATTGGATTGTAGGAGGGAACTCCGATTCCCGACTATCAATGCGTTTCGTCGCGATTCGGAGATTGCTCCTACAGAAGAGGTGTCAACTTATTTTGATAATTCACTATAAATGGCAATACAAATTAAGCAGGAACCCTTTCGACTGTAGCAGGGAGTTTGTTGAGAATCAGTTTTTGCATTTCCACTTTGTGGCTGGCATTATCAATGTCAATACCGACAAGTCTACCGTCAGCATCATAATCAAGAATGGCACCTTCGGAGATTTCTCGACTCTCTACACTCAGTAGTTCGGACAAGTCGATGTACAGTGAGTCAGTTTCTGGATAATAATTGAGTTTCATGGTTTAAACCCTCGATCTGGAAAAGCATTATGATTAGCAACAAATCTCCTCAAAAAATTCAGGAATTGTCAACAAACCAGCAGTCCATAAAAATGCCCTATCTCGTTCTGTGAGTTCGTTTAGACATATCCACGCAACGTCTACAAGAACCTGATTTTCTTTTAGTTCAGGATCACTCCCCAAGGACACTACCTGCGTGCCTATTTCTATTAAATAAGTGTAATATTGATCATTAGGTGCAAAAGTAACGACAGATGTTGGGCGGATTATAGTGCCTTCGACACGGCACTCTTCCCGAAGTTCCCTCAGTGCAGCTTGTTCCGGCGTTTCATCCTCTTCAATACGTCCACCGGGGAGGCACCACCACTCTTCCCCTTTGTGACGGTGTTTGACCATTAGAATCCTTTTCTGTTTATCTATTTTCCGTCAAGACCGCTACCTTTAGGTAGGGGATGTAGACGGCATAAGGCGTGAAAGCCAATTTTAATTTGACAACCCCTTGAAAATGTGGTATAATTAAAGTATCGTGTTGGTAGACATAACAGGCGTTGTCGCTTGACAACGTGTCTACCTCCCACCTGTTAGGGGATAAATACACGATATACCATGCGAAACACGAAACACAAACTTTTTCATGACAAGTCCTTGAAGCATCTGCACGACAACCTGAATATCATTGGGATTGTGCGAAATCATTTCAATGCGCTTGCGCGCCGGTATTACCGCCGCTATGGGAAAGAACTTTCGTATTCCAAGATGTCCAAGCACTTGACGAAACTCAAGAAACTTGAGAAATATGCGTATTGGAATATCCCCTACTCGTGGGCGTTGCAAAACATGCTCAAACGTTTGGCACAATCCTTTAGAGAAATGCGGACGCTGGGTAGAGGGCATCCGAAATTCAAGGCGTGCAAGAAACACAAAGGTATGACGTTTGACGGCGGACAAGCCCCTATTGAAAAAGTTTTGGACAAACAAAAGCACGAAAGAAATCATCCTACTTACAAAATCCGCTTGAATGGGCGTTGGTATCGTTTTGCATTGCATCGCGCCATTGAAGGTGAAATCCTGCGCGTTCAAGTGACAAGGGACGCTCTCGGAGACGTGTATATCACCCTCACAGAAGATTTCACGGAAATCCGATATGAACCCAAGACGGGTAAAGCTGAAGGGTTCGACTTTGGAATCAAAGATTTCCTGACTGGCAGTGACGGTGAAAGACGTTCTTCTCCGATGTTCTACAAACAGAATGCCGATACATTGGTAGCAGCACAACAGGTCCATTCTCGTAAGGTCAAAGGGTCTAATAACCGAGAACGCGAACGCAAGAACGTTGCGCGTATTCATAAGAAAACGGACCAACAAAGAGTCGACCATCATTGGAAACTCGCTATAGAATTGTGTCGTGAGTTTGATATTCTGTTCTTTGAAGACCTGAACCTTGACGGTATGAAACGCCTGTGGGGGAAACAGGTCTCTGACCTCGCTTTTGGTGAGTTCCTGCGGAAACTGAAACATCAATCTCATAAGCGTATCCGTTCTGTGCTGAAGATTGGGCGGTGGACTCCCACGACAAAGTGTTGTTCTGTTTGTGACCATAAAAATGAAAGTATTACCTTAGCAGATAGAGAATGGGCGTGCCCAAAGTGTCATACACACCTTGACCGCGACCAGAATGCTGCGATGAATATCCTTAAGGAAGGGATAGCTTCCTTTGCGTTAGGAGTCGTCAGACCGATAGTCCTGTTCAACAGGATTGTCGGCACCTCCGTTGAAGCCACCAGTCCGCTTCTGAAAACCACAAATGCTTCCGTCGTTTCAGGAACGGAAGCCCCTGCCTTTAGGTAGGGGTCTATCACGAACGAGGCACTGCGCACGTGACATTCACAACTCCTTGATCGGGTCAAAATTTTAGAACTTGACTATACATGACCGCATTGCCATCTGCCCAAAAATCTTTCAAAACAACTTCTAATCGAAATCCTCGTGATTCATAGAAACCGCGACCTTCTTCGTTGTCTTCCTCACAAAACAGATATACCTTCCACAAGGGACGGTTAATTTTTACAAAATATTGACGCATATCTTCAAATGCAGCCTCTAACAACCGAGTTCCCCAACCCTTTCGTCTATTATTTTTTTTAAAGATACCGAATTCCGTAATCTCAATATTGTGTCCTGATACCACGCGCCAAACGAGTTCACCAAGGATTGTTCCGCTTTCTTCCAACAAACGAACCGCACGATAGCCCTGAAGATAATCGCTATAATGGTCAGGCATATGATTTTGTGCTTGGATAATATCAATATACACAGTCTAACCTCTTTTGTTACCTATTGTAACCGTAGGTTCATTACTGGTCATAGATTTTTCAATTTTAAAGCTTAAAGCAGTTGCATAAAAGTGCAGCATTAGTATCTATCATCTGTAATGCTCAAGAGAGATATTTTTTACCGGTATCTGCTAGGACATGTGCAGTTGGCACAAGGGTTGACATCTCAACATACTCTCCCGGACAGTGATGGTTGGCACCTCTAGGCCCGAAAACCACTGTTGGGATTCCCCCTTCCGCAACGAAAACATTGGCATCAACGATACCACGATGGCCTGAAAAATACGGATCTTGTCCGAGCACGGACTTGTAAGAATCCGTAAAGCAAGAAACAATCTCCAAGTCTTCATCAAGAAAGTAGGGATCATAGCAGGGCGGTGGAGTCTCTATGTCCACTTGAGAAGTCAACCCAAGGCTATCAATCAATTCTCTCATGTCATTCACAGCAACTTCCCGTGTTTCACCTGGAACTGTTAAGCGGGTAATCACAATTTCACACCGTTCAGGCACAACTATTGAATATTCAGCATATCCTCCTTCTATTCGGAGTGTGCAGATGGTGCCTTTTCCAAACGTTTTGTCATCTCTCAGTGGAAGGCGATCAAGGGCAGTCACGATTTTGCTGGCATCTTCGACAGCGTTAATCCCGCCCAAATGTGGGCGAAAAGCGTGTGCGGCACGCCCTTTGACCGTTAGTTTGTACAAAACTTTCCCGGTGACAGCGCTTGGCAAATAATCTTTTTCCGAGGAACCGAAAAAGTGTTCTGCATGAAGCATTGCATCACACTTTCCATAGTCGGTCTTTAGAAGTGCCCGTGCTCCAATGGAATGCCCTTCTTGATCCGCCGTTACTGCAAATCCAAGCCGTCCACGTCTCCCAACATCAGCTTCGACGAGTGCCTTGAAGGCAGCTAAGGTGCAGGCAATCCCTCCCTTCATATTAACAGCTCCAAGTCCGTACAATCGACCATCTTGCTCTGTCATCACAAAGGGATCCGTTTCCCAGCCCGAAGCCACCCCAACGGTGTCGGAGTGGCCTGAAAGCACCAAAAATCGGTCTTGTGTTCCTATCTTAGCAGTTGCGTAAACGTTGGGACGGCCAGGCGCGACTTCGTGCCACTCAGGGTCAACCCCCAAGTCTTGCAGTTGATCAGCAATAAACTCAGATATCTGAGTCTCGTTTGGTAATATGGAATTGATACCGATTAACTGCCTCAAAGTTTCAATTAAGTACTGCTTGTCTATATTGATGTCCGATGACATATAACTTCCTTTTAGTAAAAGCCAATGTTGCATATAGCGTTTTCGTACTTCTGGAACCATAAAGAGATTGGACGAATGTGCTGCAGCAAGAACCATCGTGTTATCGGACGTGAGGGACAACGACTTAAGGACCTATCACTTCAGACCGTCGTCTAAAACCTTGAAAATCAGCGC